>JBGOTT010000019.1:0-26087 GCA_041476585.1 Gammaproteobacteria bacterium
AGAAGAAGAATCTTATCCGATCCTTGGCGCCGCTGAAATTATCCCCGCGTCTGCGTGACCGGCTGCTGCGCGTCGCCGTACTGGCGGCACTGCCGCTGACGGGCGTGATCGCGGCCATCAGCAGCGTTCCGGACCAGCCTCGGCCGCAGGGGAGCGCGCTGGTCGAGACGCTCGCCTTCGACGTCGAGCGCGCGCTGGTCCCCGACGCGGCAGGCTACATTCGCGAGGAACGCTATCAGCGCGCAGACACTCCATCGGGCCTGGTGTCCCGGCTGGGGCTCGCGGATGAGGAAGCGCGTCGGCTGATGCGCTCGTATCCCGGGTTGATGCGCGCGCTGCGCCCGGGCCTGACCGTGACCGCGGAAGTCGACGCCGAGGGGCGGCTGCTGTGGCTGTCGCATCTCGGCGCGCGCGATGCGCTCGTCACCGTAATACGCGAAGGCGAGGGATTTCGCGCGAGCGAGGATCGCGCGCCGCTCGAAACGCGCGTGCTGCTCAGATCCGGCGTGATCCGCTCTTCGCTGTTCGCCGCCACTGACGCGGCCAACATCCCCGACAGCGTCGCGATGCAGCTCGCCGACATTTTCGGCGGTGACATCGATTTTCACCGCGACCTGCGCAGAAACGACCGGTTTTCGGTCGTCTACGAGATGTCGTACCTGCAAGGCCGTGCCGTGCGCGCCGGACGCGTGCTTGGGGCAGAGTTCGTCAACGGCGGCAAGTCGTTCAGGGCGCTGAATCACGCCGGCGCGTATTACGCGCCGGACGGCAAGAGCCTGCGCAAGGCGTTCCTGCGCTCGCCGCTGGAATTCTCGCGCATCAGTTCGGGGTTCGCGACGCGCATGCATCCGATCCTGCGCGAATGGCGGGCGCACCGCGGCGTCGATTATGCGGCGCCGACCGGAACGCAGGTACGCGCCACGGGTGACGCCGTGGTCGAGTTCGCCGGGCGGCAGGCCGGCTACGGCAATGTCGTGATTCTCCGCCACCACGGTCAGTACCGCACGCTGTATGCGCATCTGAACGGATTCTCCAAGGCAATTCGCAAGGGGACCCGGGTCGCGCAGGGTGAGACGATCGGCTCGGTCGGCCAGACCGGCTGGGCGACAGGACCGCACCTGCATTACGAGTTCCTTGTGGACGGGGTACAGCGCAACCCGCTCACCATTGCGCTTCCCGCGGCACAGCCGGTGGCGCCGAACGAGATGGACGCCTTCCGGCGCTACGCAGCAGGGCTCGTCGCGCAGCTCGACCACCTCGCCCTCGGCAACCTCGCGGCCCTCGACTAGGCAGGTGGCGCAAAACTACATCGGCCTCATGTCGGGCACCAGCCTGGACGGGGTCGACGCGGTGCTGGCGGACTTCGCGGATGGCAAGACCGCGATCCTCGCCGCCCTCCATGTTCCTTTCGACGCAGATCTGCGCGAAGAACTTGCAGCGTTGACTCACCCGGGCGCGGACGAGATCGACCGCGCAGGCATTCTCGGCAACCGGCTCGCCGCTGTCTATGCCGATGCTGTGTTGCGCGCGTTGGGACAAGCCGGAACATCCGCAACGCAAGTGCGTGCAATCGGCTGCCACGGCCAAACGGTTCGTCACCGGCCCGAGCGCGGCTACACGCTGCAGATCGGCAATGCCGCGCTGCTCGCGGAACTCACCGGGATCGCCGTGGTCGCCGACTTCCGCAGCCGCGATATTGCCGCGGGAGGCCAGGGCGCACCGCTGGTTCCCGCGTTTCACGTCCGCGCGTTTTTCGCGCCGGACGAAGCGCGCGCGGTCCTGAACCTCGGCGGCATCGCCAATGTGACGATCCTGCGGCGCGAAGGTCCTCCGCTCGGATTCGATACCGGTCCGGGTAACTGCCTCATGGATCTCTGGGCGGCACGCCACCTCGGCCTGCCCTGCGACCATGGTGGTGCGTGGGCCCGCGGCGGCACGGCGAACGCCGGCTTGCTCGAGCGTATGCTGGCAGAGGAATATTTCAGCGCCTCCCCGCCCAAGAGCACCGGGCGGGAGTTGTTCGGCCCCGACTGGCTTGAGCGCCACCTGCACCCGGGACTGGTTCCGCGCGACGTGCAGGCGACGTTGCTGGAACTTACCGCCGCATCCGCGGCACGCGCGATTCTCGAGCATGCAGATGCTACGCAACGCGTCATCGCATGCGGTGGCGGCACTCAAAACCTGGCGCTGATGCAGCGCCTGTCGCAATGGCTCGCGCCACGTCCGGTGGAGTCGAGCGATCGCCACGGCCTTCCCGCGCAATTGGTGGAGGCGACGGCATTTGCCTGGCTCGCCCAGCAGGCGCTCGAGGGGCGCGCCGGGAACCTGCCGAGCGTCACCGGCGCGAAAGGCCCGAGGAATCTGGGCGCGATTTACCAGCGGTGAAGGCAAGAAAAAGGGGGCCGCAGCCCCCTATTTTCAACCCAGCGTCTTGCTCAAGCCGAGAACGAAGAACCGCAGCCGCACGTGGAGGTGGCGTTCGGATTCTTGATCACGAACTGCGCGCCTTCGAGGCCTTCCGAGTAGTCGATCTCTGCGCCAACGAGATACTGATAGCTCATCGGATCGACCAACAGCGTGACACCGCCCTTCTGAACTATGGTGTCATCCTCGTTCTGCATCTCATCGAACGTAAAGCCGTACTGGAATCCCGAACAGCCGCCGCCCGTCACGAATACGCGCAGTTTGAGTTCCGGGTTTCCCTCTTCCTCAATCAGCTCGCGCACCTTGCCCACGGCGTTGTCGGTGAAGACAAAGGGTGATGGCATCTCGGTGACTGCATTCATGTCGTACTCCGTTGATTCCGAACAGTTGGATTATAGACTCACCCGCCCGAAGCGAGCTTGAGTCCGACCGCTTTGGCCTCGCTGCCCGAATGATGGACCAGCCGGCCTTCGACGATCGCACCCTGTTGCATCTCCACACTGTTGTAGTGGATATCTCCTTTGACGCGGGAACTGGCCTGGAGTTCAAGGCTCTCGGCTGCATGCACCGGGCCGTTGATGGTGCCGTTCACCACCAGATGAGCCACCTGAACCTCGCCGTCAATGCGGGCGTGCTCGCTCACCACCAGGGTGCCTGGCTGATCGGGCAACGCGCACACATTGCCGCGTACGGTGCCATCGACCCGCAATCCGCCGCTGAAAAAGACATTGCCCTCGATTCGCGTCGTGGCACCGATCAGGCTGTCGATGCGGTTCTGCGGTTTGCTCTGCTTGCGGAACATGAATCTTCTCCTTGCGCGGGCTCAGCCCGCTCCAGGGGTCGCACTCTGCGTCGCGCGCGGCTGATCGGCTCCCGCCTCGTAGACGCGCGCCTGCACCGTTTGCACGCGCGCCTTCGCGTTGACCCTAAAGACCCCTTCAACGCGCTGGAAATGGCGGAATCCGATGCGAAATGCAGCCGCTTCACCGTCCGCCTTATCCGGCACCGTAATCATAGCATTCTTGCCTTCCTGCTGAATGCTGACCAGCAACTCCAGCCGCCCCTGAAAATCCCGATCGCCCCGTCCGCCGGCAAGCAGCAGCATCCGGTAACGGTACTCGCCGGGCATCGCATCGGGCTCCACCTTGAAGCGCTGGATGCTGAGCGGCTGGGCATTGCGCGCGTCTGCCGAAAGCATGCTCTCGAAGATCGCGAGTTCCTCGCGCACGCGCGCATTGTCGTTCTCCAGTCCGCGAATCTGGTGCGCAAGCTGCGCCTGCGCCGTGCGCTCGATTGCGAGTTTGGCGTCGGCGGCGTTGGCGATCGCTCGCAGGCGCTCGAGTTCCGCGCGCGCGGCGTCCATCTCGCGCCTGAGTCGGGTCAGCTCGCTGTCGGCTTCGCCGCGGTCGAATCCCGCGAAGCGTCGCCCCGCGTCGTACATCCACGCCGCCAGCGCCGCCGAAACGGCAAGCAACAGCACGACGCCGAGCCAGCGCCAGTACCACGCCAGCTGCGAGCGCACCGCGACCCTCGGGGCGGCAATGCCGAGACGCAGGCGCAGCTTCTGCAATCGGCCGGCCATGGGCGTCTCAGAGCACCACGTGGATCCGATAGAGCCGCAGGCACAGCGACCCCACCCCGGCATGACCAGTACGGCCAACGTTTCCCGCCTTGACCATGCTCGCTTCCTTCTGTCCCGAGAAAACAAAAGAGCCGCCCGAGGGCGGCTCTTGCTGGTGTCTCCGGACTCCGTTCGCGCCTAGCGCTTGGAGAACTGCTTGCGCCGCCGGGCCTTGTGCAGACCGACCTTCTTTCGCTCGACCTCGCGCGCATCGCGCGTCACCAGGCCCGCTGCCGAAAGCGCTGGCTTGAGCGCCGCATCATACTCGATGAGCGCCCGCGTGATGCCGTGGCGCACCGCCCCGGCCTGGCCGGATTCGCCGCCGCCGAAGACGTTGACCACGATGTCGAATGGCGTCGCGGTTTTCGCGATGCCGAGGGGCTGGCGCACCACCATCCGACCGGTCTCGCGCGCAAAGAATTCGTCCACCGGCTTGCCGTTGACGGTGATCTCGCCCTTGCCGGGCTTCAGGAACACGCGCGCCACGGCGCTCTTGCGCCTGCCGGTGCCGTAAAAGTAATCGCCGACCATCGGTTCAGATCTCCAGTGTCCGGGGCTGCTGTGCGCTGTGCGGATGGCTGCCGTCCGAATACACTTTCAGCTTCTTCAGCATTGCGTAACCGAGCGGGCCCTTGGGCAGCATGCCCTTCACCGCATACTGCAGCACCCGCTCCGGGAAGCGCGCCTGCATTTTGGCAAAATTGGTCTCGTACACGCCACCCGGATAACCGCTGTGGCGGAAATACTTCTTGTCCAGCGCCTTGCGACCGGTTACGCGCAGCTTCGCAGCGTTCACCACCACGATGAAGTCGCCGGTGTCGACGTGGGGGGTGAACTCGGGTTTGTGCTTGCCGCGCAGGCGTGCCGCGATTTGTGCCGCGAGCCGGCCAAGCACCTTGCCCTGAGCGTCAACGACGTACCAGTCGTGCTTGACGTCGCCGGGCTTGGCCGAAAAGGTTTTCATTGCTGGATTGCGTTCGGAAAAAGGGTGAAATTCTATGGGACTGCGCTGCTCGCGTCAAACCTGCGAGAGCAAAAAAAAGCGCAACTCGGTTGGAGTTGCGCTGAATCCACCAAAGGAGGAGGGTGGAGGAGACAAACCGGGGAATGCTGGAGGAGCAACCCCGGCGGAAGAGATGATAGGGCTTTTTATGGTGCAATGCATCAATTATTTCGTTATTCATGCATTAATTTTATCTATTGAACTAGCTAGTGCCTCTAACTATTGATTATACATGATATTTATCGGCATTCTCCGATTATCCCGGCTTTATTCTGAAACTTTCTCGGGAAGCTGCTTGACTATCGTGTTGCAAAGCACAAGAGACTGAAACGACTGGGAAAATCGCCATGGAATGCAGCGTCAAGTGGACCGGGGGCATGACCTTTCTTGCCGAGACCGGCAGCAATCATGTGGTAGCAATGGACGGTGGGGCCGAGGGCGGCGGGCGGAACCTCGCGCCGCGGCCGATGGAAATGGTGTTGCTCGGGACCGGCGGATGCACCGCCTACGACGTGGTGGTGATCCTCAAGAAGAGCGGTCAGGATGTCACCGGTTGCGAGGTCAAACTTTCATCCGAACGCGCAAACACCGACCCGAAGGTTTTTACCCGCATCCACATGCATTTCACCGTTACCGGACGCAGTCTCAAGCGCAACATGGTCGAGCATGCGATCCGCCTGTCGCACGAGAAGTATTGCTCAGCTTCGATCATGCTCGGCAAGACTGCCGAGATCACCAAGGACTTCGATATCGTCGCGGCCTGACCCCGATAAGGCTCGGCGCGTCAGCGCGGCCGTGTGATGGTGCGGCTGAGTTGGGAGGTAGTATTCGCGAGCCGCTCTGCGAGGATGCGGATCAGTTCGATGGCCGCGTCGGGGTTTTCGCGGATTACATTGAAGAACAAGTCCTTGGAGATTTTCAGGGCTTCCAGGCGGGTGACCGCGGTCACGTTTGCAGTGCGCGGCACATCGCCAAAGATGGCGATCTCGCCGATGATGGCGTTGCGTCCCATGGTGTTGATCACGACCGGCCCGCCGGGGGTTGGAACGGAGACTTCGGCCGTGCCTTCGATCACGATATAGGCCGCATCCGCGATGTCGCCTGCCTGAAACAGCGGCTGCCCCGGCGCGTAGGTCATGCGCTCGCTGCCGAAGCACAACAGCTTCTGCATCGCCGGCTGCAACTTGCTGAAGATCGGGAACTGCCGGATCAGTTCGACTTCCTGTTCAAGTGACATATCCTGCCTCCTTCCAGATTCAGCCGGCGCTGAGGAGTTTTTTCAGCGCGCCTCCGCCGGACTTGAGCTCGACAAAGGAACCACGTTCAGCCAACCGGCCGCGCTCCAATACGATCACCTGGCCGAAACGCGCGGCCAGATCGATGCGATTCAGGAACCAGATTACACATTGATCCTTGCGATGCTCAAGGAGATTGGTGGTGACACGCAGCTGCGACGCCGAATCCAGCACGGCCACGGCTTGGTCGACGATCAATACCGCCGGCCTCCTGATGATCGCGCGTGCCATTGCAATCTTCTGCCGATCGGCGACGGCCAGCCGCGCGCCGCCAACGCCAACCTGATAGTCGAGCCCGATCTTCACCACCTGGGGCCGCAAGCCGAGTTCGTCGAGTACCTTGCGCAGCAAGGCGCCGATGCGCGTCGCCGCCCCGGCCTGACCGGCCACAATCCTGCCGAACAGCATGTTGTCCTGCAACGACGACGCGCTGTTGTAGCGCTCGGGGTCGAAAAATTCGATGGCGCCGCTCAGCTGCGCCGGGAGGTGGGCCGCGAAGTAACGGCGCGCCTCGACGACACGCGCCTCGAACACCTCATCCATCAGTCCCAGGCGGTGCCGCGCCTGAATCAGTTTGAAGGGCAGCCCAAGCAGGTCGTTGCGGTCGTCCTCGCCGATCCCCGCCAGCCCGGACTCCCGCACTCGCCCGAGGATCTCCTCGACGTGCGGGAGGTCCTCGTGCCGGACGAAGCTGTATCGCTCGAAGAACTCGTGGCCGGCGGGCAGACCGCTGAACAACTCGACCATCGTTTCGGCAAGCTTGTGCCCGGTCTTGAGCAAGTCCTCGATCAGGCCGGTTTCCACCAGCACCCTGCGAACGTAGTCGTTCTTCGCCAGATTGTCGATATCGAATTTCCTGCCGATCGGGGTGCCGAAGAGCAGGTTCTCCGCCAGCGTGGCATTGCGGTTGTAGCGCGCCGCGTCGAATCGCTCGACCCATTCCCCGATGCCGAGCGAGTCCAGTTCCGCATGCAGCGCGCGGCGGGCGCGCAGCACGCTTGCACCCAGATCGGCGCTGCGTCCGGGCGCAACCGCGCTTCTCAGGCCGAGCTCGAAGATGGTTTCCTGCAGGTCCACGACCTGCAGGATCTCGACGATCCGCGTTTCCATTTCCTGCGCACCGGAAACCCCGGCCGCAGCATAGTCGATCCAGTCGGCGTTGATGTCGATCTCGGGCGTAGCCGTGCGCCGGGCTTCGTGCAAGTGAAACTCCCGCTCGCGCAGCGCTTCGTCGTCTTCGTAGGTGCGCTCTCTGATCACTCGATGCTTGAGCCCGTAGAGAAGGTTTTCGCGCACGCTGACGGGAAACATGTATGAGGGAGAACCGACGTAGGCGATGGTCCGGCCGGTGACCGCCTCAGGGGCCCGGGTCATGTCAATGCCGCCCACCTCGATGGTTCCGCTGGTCGGATACACCAGCCGCGCGAGCAACTGCGCCAGTTCTCCTCCGCCGCAACCCTGCGCGCCGACGATCGCGACGTGCTCGGCGAGCCCGGCCTCGAAGGACACGCCGTCCACCAGCTTGGCGCCCGATTCGTCGGTCAGGGAGAGATTGGTAGCGCGGAGGTTGCCCTGGGTCGGAAGCGCGGGGGTATCGATCATCGCCTGCATCTCGGCCGGCGTCAGGTCTTCGGCCGAGAACTGCTCGACCACCTGGTTGTACTTGATCTGCACATCCAGCCGTTGCTGGTCCCAGTCGATCAGCTCCTTGACCGGCGTCGGAAGGTCCTTATAGGCGGCAATCACGGCGACCAGTGCGCCAATGTCGAGCTTGCCCACGATCACCAGGTAGCCGCCGATCGAATAGAACAGGAACGGGGTCACCTGCGACAGGAAGTTGTTCCAGAACTTGATCAGGAACTTGCGCTGGTAGAACTCGAAGCGGATGCGGAACAGCTTGCCGAGTCGGGCGGAAAATTCCGCGCGCTCGTAATTCGATGTATCGTTCGAATGGATTTCCACTATGCCATCCACGCACTCGGCGATCCGTCCGGCAAGCAGCCGGGCGTCGAGCTGGCGTTGCTTGTCGAGCACCAGCAGTTGCCGCCGCATCGCAGGAATGATGAACGCCTGCAGCAGCACGATTCCGAGCGCCACCATTCCGAGCGCGAGGTGCTGGTAAATAATGAAGAACAGCGCGGTCAGTGCCTGGGTGCCCAGGAACAGCGGCGTGATGAAGGCTTCGCCGATGAACCCGCCGAGCGGCTCGACCTCGTCCTTGATCATGGTGGCCATCTCGGCCGCCTTGACGCGGCGGAAACGGGGCAGTGGAAAACGCAGGATATGGTCGAACAGCACGTAGCGCAGGCGCCGCAGCATCCGCTCGCCCATCCAGCCCTTCATGGTGTTGATCTGGAACTTGAGAACCCCGTTGATGACGATCAGCACCAGCAGGACGATGGTGAGCACCAGCAGATACGGCAGCCGCTGCATTTCGATGCCGTTGAACAGCGCCAACACGCCGCCGCCGAGGAACCCAGGCAGCGTGAAGTGGATCTTCAGGAAAGTCGCGGTCGAACCGGGGTCGGGGAAGCTCTTGCCCTGGATCGCCTGATTGATGATGGTCTTGGGCAGGTCGAGCGACAGGTAATAGAACACCATCGAGGCAAGCACGAGGGGAACGATCAGCAACTGGTCCCGCTTGCTGTAGCGGATGATGAACCCGAACAAACTGCGTTCCATCCCGACCGGTCCTCCCTTTTGGTGCATCTTACAGTTTTTATGGTTTTTCCCGTGCGGTTTGCCGCACCTGCAGCCCGCGGCTTGCAGAGATCCGCTATATAGTTAATGCATGCAACGCGACGATTTCACCGTTCGGTTCTGGGGCGTGCGCGGCAGCATCGCCTGCTCGGGCCCGGGGACGGCGCGCTACGGCGGCAACACGTCCTCGGTCGAGGTGCGCTGCGGCGGCCGTCTGCTGCTTTTCGACGGGGGGACAGGCATCCGGTACCTCGGCAACCAGCTGGTCGCCGATGCACCCCTCGATGCGGACCTGTTCCTCACCCATACCCACTTCGATCACGTCTGCGGCCTGCCGTTTTTCCGCCCTTTTTTTCAGCCGCAGAACACGTTTCGCCTTTGGGCGGGCCACCTCGGCGAAGGCATGACGCTGCGCCGCGTGCTGTTCGATTTCATGATGACCCCGCTGTTCCCGGTTGCGCCCGACGTATTCCGCGCCAACGTGAGCTACCGGGAGTTCCGGGCCGGCGAGACGCTTTCGCCTGCGCCCCGGATCGTGCTGCGCACCGCGCCGCTCAACCACCCGAACGGCGCGACGGGGTATCGCATCGAATATGGCGGACGCTCTGTCTGCTATCTGACCGACACCGAACACGTGCCGGGCGCGCCCGACCGCAACATTCTTGCGCTCATCGAAGGCGCAGACTTTGTCATCTACGACTGCATGTACACCGATGCGGAATATGCCGATGGCCACGTCGGCTGGGGCCACTCGACCTGGCAGGAAGGCGCGCGCCTGTGCAAGGCCGCAGGCGCGAAACGCCTGGTGGTGTTCCACCACGACCCCGACCACGACGACGACGCGCTCGACGCGATCGGCAGGGAGGTCGAGGCCGCGATGCCCGGAGCGCTGCTTGCCCGCGAAGGCCTGGTGCTGGAGCCCTGATTCGGGTGCTGCAACCGGGAGGGGCTAACGGTAAGGATCGGCCGCATCACGCATGCCGTCGCCCATGAAATTGAATGCCAGCACCACGACGAACACCGGCGCCACGGACAGCATGATCCACGGATAGAGCGCGACGGCGTTGATGTTCTGCGCCTCGTTGAGCAGCACGCCCCAGCTGGTCACCGGCGGGCGCAACCCCAGGCCGAGAAAGGAAAGCGCGGTCTCGCCGAGGATCATCCCCGGCACCGAAAGCGTGGCCGAGGCGATCAGGTGGCTGGTGAAGCTCGGCAGCAGGTGGCGCGCGATCACGCGCTTCGGCGACGCACCCATCAGCACGGCGGCCGTGGCGAAATCTTCCTCGCGCAGCGCCAGCAGCTTCGAGCGTACCGCGCGCGCCAGGCCCGGCCAGTCGAGCAAACCGAGGATGATGGTGATACCGAAATACACCAGCAGCGGGCTCCAGGTGACCGGCAGCGCCGCCGAAAGTGCCATCCACAGCGGCAGTTCGGGGAACGCGCGCACCATCTCGATGAAGCGCTGGATGATGTTGTCGATCCAGCCGCCGTAATAGCCCGAGATGCCGCCGAGGATCAAGCCGATCAGAAAGCTCACAGCGATGCCGAGCAACCCGATGGTGAGCGAGATGCGCGTGCCGTAGATGATGCGCGAGAGCAGGTCGCGGCCGAGGCGGTCGGTACCGAGCAGGAACAGCGTGCCGCCCTCGGCCGGACAAAACAGGTGGAAGCTGCCTTCGATGAGGCCCCAGAAGCGGTACTCGTCGCCACGGCAGAAAAACCGCATCGGATAGACGAGTTCCGGGTCCGGTGTGTACTCGCGATTCAATGTCTGCATGTCGAGCTTCATGCGGTAGCCGTAGACGAACGGCCCGATGAAACTTCCTGCGTGGACGAAATGGATACTTTGCGGCGGCGCGTAGATATGCCGCGCGTCCCGCGTATGCAGGTTGTAGGGCGCGAGGATCTCGCTCACCAGCGTGGAGGCGTAAAACAGAAGTAGGATCGCCGCCGCAACGACGGCGATGCGGTGGCGCTTGAATTTCCACCACATGATCTGCCATTGAGACGCACGGTAGAAGCGCTCCTGCTCGGGCGTGAGCTTTTCCGTCGAGTAGGGCTCGAACGGTTCAGGCGAGACGTAATGCTCGAGAGGCTCCTCGCTCACCATGCTCATTTGGCGGCTCCGCCGGTCAGCCGGATGCGCGGGTCGAGCAAAGCCAGAAGCAGATCGGACACCAATGTTCCGATCACCGCCAGCAGCGACAGGAACATCAGAAACGAGCCGGCGAGGTAGGTATCCTGGCTGCGAATCGCCTCGAGCAGCATCGGACCCGAGGTCTGCAGCGACAGCACCACTGCGACGATCGCCGAGCCGGAAATCACGCTCGGCAGCAGATTGCCGATGTCAGAGATGAACGGGTTGAGCGACATCCGCAGCGGGTATTTCACCAGCAGCCGGAATGGCGGCATGCCCTTGGCGCGCGCGGTCACCACGTACTGCTTCTGCAGCTCGTCGAGCAGGTTCGCGCGGAGGCGGCGAATCATGGCTGCCGTTCCCGAGGTGCCGATCACGATCACCGGAATCCACAGGTGCGTGAGCACCGAACGCACCTTTGCCCAGTCCCACGGCTGCGAGAGGTACTCCGGATCCATGATGCCACCGATCGACAAACCGAACTCGACGTTGGCGAAGTACAGCAGCACCAGCGCGAGCAGGAAGTTCGGTGTCGCAAGGCCGACATAGCCGAGCAGGGTCAGGCCATGGTCGCTCCAGCTGTATTGATGTGTCGCAACGTAGACCCCGATAGGGAATGCGACTGCCCAGGTGAACAGAATGACCGAGAAATTGAGGATGAAGGACAGCAGCATTCGCTGTCCGACCAGATCCTTCACCGGAAGATCGTGCTCGAACGACCAGCCCCAATCGCCCTGCAGCAGACCCGAGAAGCCACGTTCGCCCGGCCAGATACCGACCCAGGTCGCGTAGCGTTCGAGAAATGGCTTGTCGAGGCCGTACTGGCGGCGCAGGAATTCGACCTTCTCGAGGGAACCCGTATCGCCCTGGCTCTTCAGTTCGGCGATCTGGTTCGACAGGAAGTCCCCCGGCGGCAGCTGGATGATCACGAAGACCACAAAGCTGATTACCAGCAGCGTCGGAATCATGATCAGGATGCGGCGGATCGTGTAGTTCAGCATGGAAGCGCGCGATTCACTTGAACCAGAAGGTATCCGGCCGGTGGACGCCGAAGTGCGCGCCCGGATCCCAGCTGTAAAAGGTCTTCTCCGGGACGTTCATCAGCGTGTTGCGCCGGACCACCGGTTGCGGCACGCCGCTGACCACGCCGATCACGAACTGCTGTTCGCTATGGATCTCCAGCATCTTGTGCCAGATGCGCTCGCGCTCCTCGCGCGAGGTGCTGTTGCGCCAGGCATGGTTGAGCCGTGCGAGCTCCATCACCTCCGGGATGTCCGGCGCCTCCCCCGAACGGCCGCTGGTCTCGTAGTACTGGCCGAACTTCGGCCACTGCAACTGCTGCTGGCTGGTCGGGGCGAGGCCATCCGGGCTCATGTCGGGGGTCGCGATGCCGTTCTCCATGCCGCTCCACACCGACATCAGCGTTTCGCCCGCGAAGATCCGGTTGCGAAATACCTCGCGCTGCGATGGCTTGGTGAACACGCTGATGCCAACTTCGCGCCACGTTTCGCGGATCAACTCGAGCACGTCGGCCTGCTCTGAACTCTCGCCGGCGGTCTCGACGATGATCTCGAGCGGCCGCCCGTCGGGCAACCGGCGCACGCCATCGAGCCCGCGCTTCAGGCCCATTTCGTCGAGCAGCGCCAGCGCGGCCTTGCGGTCGTACTTCGCCCAGCGTTGCTGGTAGCTTGCACGGAACAGCGAACTCTCGGGCAGGACCGTGTCGTTGGACTCGATCGCGAGACCGAAATACAGCACCTGGTTCACCAGCGGGCGATCGATCGCCAGCGAAAGCGCGCGGCGGAAGCGCACGTCGCGCATCACCTTGCGCCACACCGGGTCGTTGAGGTTCAGGTTCGGGAACAGGGCGAAGTGGGCGCCCGTCCCGGCGCGCCACAGCAGCGTGCGGTAATTGTTGCGCTTTTCGCTCTGTTTGAGGAAGGTATAGTTGTTGAATTGAAGGTCGCGCGCCTGCAGGTCGGAATCACCGGCGCCGGTCTTGGCCGGTATCAGCTTGCTCTCCGTAACCGTCATCACGACGCGATCGATATAGGGCAGTTGGTGGCCCTGCGGGTCGATGCGATGGAAATACGGATTGCGGACCGCGACGAAGCGATCGGCGGGCGCGGCGGTCGTGTTGATCCACGGCTCCAGCGTCGGCAGTTTGGGATTGTCGAACTGGTACATATTGTCCTGCTTGTTGTGGGTGGCCGCCCAGCCGCGCTTCGCCTTGCCGTCCTTCTCCGCGTCCGCGACTTTCGGCGCGTACTTCTTGTGGAAGCGCTTGAGGTAATGCGCGGGGCGGTAAATGAACAACGGCGACGCGCCCGCAATGCGCGGCAGGAAGTCGGGGTTGGGCTTCGACCAGGAATAACGCACCGTCGTCTCGTCGAGGATCTCGAACTTCGGCGGCTCGCCATCGACCAGCATGTCGCGCGGCGGTCCGGCCGGGCTCAGCTCCGCATTGTTCGCCACATCCTCCCAGTAGTAGCGGAAATCCTCGGCGGTAAAGAGATTTCCGTCCGACCAGCGGTGTCCTTTGCGCAGCTTCATTGTGAACACGCGCCCCTCGCTGACCTCGATGCCTTCGAGAATGTCGGGGACCAGCGCGAGATTGCGGTCGTAGCCGACCAGGCGCGAGTATCCGTAAACGACCAGCATGCGGACATCGCGGCTGCGGCCGATCAGCATGTTGAGGGTTCCGCCCTGCTTGCCGGGCCCGATCCCTTGGCCATCGAGGCGCACGACCCGTGGCGTCACGGGCAACCGCTTGCTCACCGGAGGGAGCTTCCCGGCCGCGACGTCGTCGCGCAACATCGGCGTTTCGAACGGATCGATCGGCTGCGCGCCGGCGCGCGACGCGGCACACAGGACCAGCGCGAGCACCAGCACGAACTGCGCGGCCGCGGACATGCTGCCGCGCGCATTCAGCACGGGGATCCGTGCCGCAATCATGCGCGCAAATCCGAGGCGTTCGCATTGGCGCTGGCCCGCACCAGATGCCCTTCGCCGAGTGCGATCATGCCGGGGCGATGCGCGCCGCCCAGCCGGAACGGATCGGGCCAGGCGGCCGGGTCCGAGGCCTTGTCCTCCATGAGCGCCGCAAAATCGAGCTTGCGGTCCAGATCCGGGTCGGGCACCGCCGCGAGCAGCGCCTTGGTATAGGGATGGACCGGGCGGCGGAACAGCGCTTCGAACGGCGCAATCTCGACCAGGTGCCCGGCGCACATCACCGCAATGCGGTCGGCAAGGTAGTAGACCACCGCAAGATTGTGCGAGATGAACAGGTAAGTGAGGTTCAGGGCCTTGCGCAGATCGAGCAGCAGGTTGAGCACCTGCGCCTGCACCGAGACGTCGAGGGCCGAGACCGGCTCGTCGCAGATCAGCAGGTCCGGGCGCAGCGCCAGGGCGCGCGCGATGCCGATGCGCTGGCGCTGACCGCCGGAAAAGCTGTGCGGATAGCGCCGCAGGAATCGCACATCCAGTCCGACGACTGTCATCAACTCCTTCACCATCGAGAAGCGCTGGTCTTCGTCGCCAACGCCGTGAATCACCAGCGGCTCGCTTACGATGTCGTAGACCGTCATGCGGGGATTGAGCGAGCCGAACGGGTCCTGGAACACGAACTGCACCCTGCGCCGGTACTCGAACAGTTCCGTGCCCTTGAGCGAGAGCACATCGCGCGTCGTGCCGCGGTCGTTGAAGACGATCTGGCCGGAGTCCGGCGTGACCGAGCGCAGGATCATCTTGGCGGTAGTGGTCTTGCCGCAGCCTGATTCGCCGACCAGCCCGAGGCACTCTCCGGGTGCGACTTCAAAGCTCACGTCGTCGACCGCGAGGGTTGTTCCCCCCAGCTTGGTGCCGAACAGCGAAGTCTTGCGTGTCTCGAACCGCTTGGTCAGATGGCGCACGATCAGCATCGGCGCGGTCGGGTCCGCGTTCGCCGGGCCGCTGTCGCGTGTCCCCATGAGGTGGCTGGTCGAGACCTGCACCTCGCGGAGCGGCGTCAGGCGCTCGCCGGGCGCCATGTTGAACCGCGGCACGGCGCGCATCAGCGCTTTGAGGTAAGGGTGGCGAGGATCGCGGAACACGTGTTCGAGCGTTCCCGACTCCATCACTTTGCCGTGGTACATCACGACCACCTCGTCGGCCATGTTGGCAACGATGCCGAGGTCGTGGGTAATGATCATCATGGCCATTTTCAGCTCGCCCTGCAGCTGCTTGATCAGTTGCAGGATCTGCGCCTGGATGGTGACGTCGAGCGCAGTGGTCGGCTCGTCGGCAATCAGCAGCGCAGGCCGGCAGACCAGCGCCATCGCGATCATCGCGCGCTGCCGCAGGCCGCCCGAGAGCTCGAACGGGTAGGTATGCTCGGCTTTTGCGGGAGCGGGAAAGCCGACCAGGCGCAGCATCTCGATCACGGCAGCGCGGCGTTCGGCCTTGCCCAGGTCCCGGTGCAGCGCGAGCGCCTCGCCGATCTGGTTACCGATCGTGTGCAGCGGCGACAGCGCCGTCATCGGCTCCTGGAAGATGATCGAGATGCGTCCTCCGCGGATCGCCTGCATCTCCCGCCCCGACTGGTCGAGACGCGAGATGTCCACCTCCGAACCGGGACGGGCCGGATCGGAGAACAGGATTTCCCCCTGCTCGACGCGCGCGACCCGCGGCAGGATGCCCATGATCGCCTGCGCCACGATGGACTTGCCGGATCCCGATTCTCCGACCAGCGCCATGGTCCCGCCCGCGGGAATGCGGAAGGAAACGCCGTCTACCGCCTTCACGATTCCGGCGTCGACGTCGAGGTAGACCTTGAGGTCGCGTACTCTCAGAACTTCAGACATGGTGTGTTCGTTGACCCGGCGTTTCACGTCCGGGCGAAGTATACGAGGAACGATGCGAACATTACGTTGAGCAGGCGAATCAGCCCTGAACGCCGCCATCTCCGAACAGATCCTCCGCGCGGCGCCAGAGAATTCCGGGCGCGTGGAGCGTTGATTCGAATAGCCGGCGAAGGAATTTCCATGCCGCCTCGTCGTGGCAGGCGTGGTGCGTAAGCCAGCCGGTCGGCTCGGCGTACTCGACCGCGCCGGCGCGCCGCGCCGCGAGGTGGCGAACCGCCAGCCCAAGGGCCTCGTCTTCGCCCACGAAACCGCGCCCGTCCCGCCACGCGATGATATCCACGTGCGTATTGACCTGCGTAATGCCCGGCACGGGCACGGCTGCGGCGCGCGCACCGTAGGTGCTCAGTCCGCGCAATCCGGCGGCCACGAGCCACGGCAGGAGCAGCGCGGGAAGCCGGTTCCATGGAGGGGCCAACACCGGGATCGAGCGGGCGCCGGCAAGCGATTCGAGCCGGGCGCGGCCCGCGGCGAGTCGCGCAAGCGCCGCATCGGCCGGCTCACCCGAGGAGAACTCGGTCTTCTTCTCCCCCGCCGTTGCGCGATTGCGATGATCGACGCCGTGCTGCAGGACCGAAACGCCACCGCCCAGCTCCGCGAACAAGTCGGGCACGGCGGCATCGGGCACCACCGCAAGCGCGAGCGGCACGTCGGTTTGCGCGGCCAACTCCAGGAGCCGGGCAAGCTCGGGCGCAGGGCGCACGGCATCGTCATCGCGCCACCAGAATTCAACCGGCCGGCCGGCGTCCCGCCAGCGCGCAATCTCGGCTTCGAACTTCCGCCACGCTTCGCTCACCATGCAAGCTCCGCGGTCCATTGCGCGAGCAGTGCCGCGCTGCGCTGCGCGCCGCCCAGATCGATCGCGTGCCCAGCCTGGCGCGGCCGCAACGCCGCACGGTCGATCGCGGCCGCAAGCGTTTCCGGAGCGAGCGCGCTCTCTTCGACCATCTCGATCAGTCCGCGTTCGGCAAGCAGCCGCGCGCGCAGCGTCTGTTCGGTCTCGGCGCCGCCGGCCCATGGAACCGCCACCGCGCGTGCGCCAGCCTGCAAAGTCTCCATGATGGTGTTGTAACCGACCTGGCTCACCGAGAGCAAACAGTTCTCGAGCAGTCGCGTGAAATCTGCCCGCACCCGCTCGACAATCACGCGGCCATCGCCGAGCTCGCCGGCCAGCGCCGCGAGCGCCTCGTATTCGGCGGCCGCAGCGTTGGCGCCCGCCAGCAGACGCCACGTGCGTTCCCGCAGCGCGGTAAGCGGCCGGGCGCGCATCGCCGTCTCGAGCAGCCTGCGGCCGACGGCGCCGCCGCCGGCGGAAACGATGACCTCGTCGGCGCCGGCGCGCCGGTCGTGGCCGTTCGATGCCACGCTCTCGACCACGTAACCGGTGTAATGCAACCGGCCGGCGATTCGCTGCACGTGCCTGAACGTCCGGTCGAAAGCAATGAATTCGGGATCACCATGCACCAGCAAATGATCGAAATACCGATCGAACAGAGCGAGCATCTCATCCTGGCGTGCCGGATCGCGCTGGCCGCCGCCCAGCACGTCGCGCGCCGAAGACACGATGACCGGGCGGCGCGCGGCCGAGCCTGCGGCCTCGAGCAACGGCAACAGCTCGAAGCGCATCTGCCGCCGGCCAAAAGGAAACAGTTCGATCAGCAACGCGTGCGGGTCGGCCGCCTGCCAGGCCGCCAGCAGCGCTTCACGACGGCGGCGTTTCCACTGCTCGTCGATCGGCTTGCCGGATTCATCCACCAGGACCTTGAAATGCGCATCGACCGCCGCCGTCGGCGGCAGTTGCACGGTGCGCACGCCCGGCGCCACCAGCCCGGGCACTTCAAACCCGCCGCTGGCCAGCGTAACTTCGAACCCGCAGGCAGCAAACGCGCGCGCGAGCGTCACGGCCCGCTTCAGGTGACCGATGCCCAGCAGATGCTGGACGTAGAGAAAGACGCGCTTGCCGCTCACTGCGCGGTCGTGCGCGCCGCGGCACGCGCGGTTCGACCGGCCTCGACGCGCGCGAGCGCCGTCCCCAGCCGCGCCGCAGCGGCTTCGATACTGCGCTCGCCGCTGGCAAATGCCGCCGCCGCATGCCCCATCGCGATGCGCCGCGGCGCGTCGCTTAGAAGCGTGCGCGCCAGCTGCGCCAGCGCCGCTTCGTCACCGGGCGGGGCCAGCAGGCCGGTGCGCCCGTCTTCCATGATGTCGGGCACGCCGCGCAGCGCGCAGGAAACGACCGGAAGGCCCGCCGCCTGCGCTTCCAGCATCGCCATGCCGTAGGCCTCGTTGATCGCGGGCCATACGCAGAGGTCGCCCGCGGCATAGACCGGAGCGAGGTCCCCCGACGCGAGCTCGCCGAGAAAACAACTGCGCCTGCCTACCGCAGCCTCGAGCGCAGCCTCGACTTCGGCGCGTGCCGGCCCGTCGCCGGCCACGATGAGGCGCCAGGACAGGTCCTGCAGTCGCTCAAGCACCGTGGCAAGCGCACGGTACGAGGCGAGCTTGTCTGCCGGGCGCATCATCGCCGCGACCACGATCCACGGCACCGATGGTTCCAGATCGTGGTTTGTGGCGAGCCTTGCTCGATGCGCGTCGCGCGCGTTCAGCGCTGTCCGAAACGGCGCTGCATCGAGAAACGGCGGCAGCAGCATGATCCGTTCGCGCGCGGCGACCACCGGCTCGAGACAGGCGATGTCATCGCGCGTGGGGCAGATGACGAGATCGGCGCGATTGATCGCATCGGCGGAAGCCGCGTGGCCGATAGCCCACGGACCGTCGGCGCGCTTGGGCGCATACGAAGCTTCGGCAATCACGTACGGAATGCCCAACGCCGAAGTCGCCACCGGACCGAGCCAGTCCGGTGCCTTGTAATAGACGTGATAGGTGAACCACAGATCGGGGCGCGCATCGCGCGGGCCTTCGCGCCACTGCGCTACGCGCTGGCAAGCGATTGCGATCCCCTGCTCGCGCAACGCCGCTTGGCGTCGCGCATCGCCGGCGCCGTCGTAGGTGCGGAACGCGGAGACCAGTTCAACACGATGGCCCGCGTGCTCGAGCGCCTGCATCAGCAACCCGGCAACGCGCCGGTCGCCCGAGGGCGTGCCATGCGTAGGCGATTTGAGCGGCGCGTAAAATGCAATGCGCATGGCGGATTCTATTCTGCGGCAAACTCTGCCCCCCGTTCCGTTGCGCGGCCGAGGCCGAATTTCCGCGCCAGCCGGTCGAGGTTGGCTTCGAGCGCGAACTCGGCTGAGACGCGTGCCCGGCCCGCTTCGCCGAGCGCATGGCGCCGCACCGGATCGGTGATCAGCGCTTCGAGCGCGCGCGCGAGCTGATCGGGGGATTCCGGAGCAACCAACATGCCGGTGACGGCATGCCTGATCAATTCCGGAATCGCCGAGACCGTCGTGGCGACGCAGGCGATGCCCTGGCTCTGCGCCTCGACCAGCACATTGGGCAATCCGTCCCGGTCGCCGTCGCGCGCGATCCGGCTGGCCAGCGCAAACAGGTCGGCAGCGCGGTACTCGGCGAGGACTTCGGCCTGGGCGAGCGCGCCGCGCCAGGCGATGCGGTCGGCGATGCCGAGTGCCGTTGCGCGCCGCGCAAGCCGCCGGGCCAGCGGGCCGCCGCCAACGTGCACGAGACGCCAGTGCAGCGCTGCCGGCAGGCGAGCGAGCGCCTCGAGCAGCACGTCGTTGCCTTTCTTCTCGACCAGCCGGCCCACCGACAGGACGACGACCGGATCGTTCGCATCGCGGCCATCGCGCGGCAAGCGCTGCCCGGCACGCGCGGGAAACCTCTCGAGGTCGAGGCCGTGATAAACGAGTTCAACACGCCCCGGCGGCGCCAGCGCGGCGAGGTGCTCGCGATTCGTCTGCGTACAGGTGACGAGCCAGGCGCAGGACTCGAGCTTTTCGCGCTTTTCCCACTCCGGAGTGGTCCAGATGTCCTTCGCGTGCGCTGAAGCCGACCACGCAAGCCCGCGCAGGATTGCCGCATACCGCGTCACCGATCCGGGCGTGTGCAGGAAGTGGACGTGCAGGTGGCCGACATCGTTGGGCAGTTCCCGGGCGAGTACCATTGCCTGGCCGAAGCGCCGCACCCGGTTGGGTGTCGGATCGCGCACCAGGTCGCGCAGCCAGACCGAGCGCGCTTCGCGATACGTCGGCCAGTGCCGGACGGCCCGCCATGCGCGCAGCACGCGCCTCGGCTCGCGGTAGAGGTACTCGGGGAGATACAGCAGCGGCGCGCGAATCTCGGCGTGCACCGGATGCGTACGCCGCTCGGTCGGGCGGCGCAGCGAAACGATCAGAATATCGAGGCCGCGGCGCTCGAGCGCGGCAATTTCGTGCGCGATGAAGGTTTCGGAAAGTCGCGGATAACCCTTCAATACGAACGCGACGCGGCCCGCGCGCTGCAGCGCCATTCGATTACGCGAAGCGCGTCTGTTCCTGCGGCTGCTCGATTTCTGCGGTTTCGAGCCACGGGGCCACCAGCCGATTGACGTTCATCAGTCCCTCGAGCAGCCCCGGAATCACCACATCCGAGGGCAGGTTCTGCCGCGGCAGCGCGCGCAGCGCAGCCGCCATCGCCGCGGGGTCGCGCCGCCCGTCGTCCACCAGCATGCTGACCAGCCCGTTGGCCGTGGCGCGCGATATGCGAATGAACTGCTCGAGGCGCGGCTCGGTGCGCGGTACGATGAGAGCACGCTTGTTCAGCGACAGCACCTCGCAGAAGGTGTTGTAGCCACCCATCGCGACAACGCCCGCGGCGCGCGCGACCAGCGCTTCGAGGTGGCTGTGGAAAGTGATCGCATCCACGCGCTTCAGGCGCGAGGCACGGTCCATGAACTCGGTCTGCCGCTCGGGCTGCATGAACGGCCCGAGTACCAGCAGCGCCGGGTACGGCAGCAGACGATCGTGCTCGTAGGCCTTCAGCACCCAGTCGATCAGGGCCTCGCCATCGCCGCCGCCGCCGGTGGTCACCAGCAGGTAGGGCCGCTTGGTGATCTCGGGCATCCGCGGCGGCGCGCCGTAGTTCGAAACCTCGCGCGGCAGATAGCCCGTGTAAACCATCTTCTGGCGCACCGAGAGCGGCAGCGCGACGCCCTCGAGCGGATCGCAGATCTGCGGCAGGCCGTAAATCCAGATCTCGTCGTACAGGTCGCGCAGCGAAGGCAGCACGTTCTTGCGCTCCCATTCCGGCACCAGCAGCCGCGGCTCGTCCATCACGTCGCGCAACCCCAGCACCAGCCGCGTGCCGCGCGGTTTGAGCATCTCGAGCGTCTCGAGCACCTCGCCGCGCAGGCCCATCGGCTCCTTGTCGACGATGAAGATGTCGGGCTCGAACATCTCCGCGGTGTGGCGGATGATCGATCCGCGTATCGACAGCGTCTGTTCGACGTCGATGTGCAGGTTGAGCGGTGTGTACTCGCCATTGCGCAGCTTGATCACCCCGGGGACGCGCACGAAGTCCACGCGCGAGCGGAAATCGAAGCTGCCGATGATCGGCGAGCCCGACAGGATCAGCACCGAGAGGTGTTTGAAGCGGTCTACCAGCGAATGTGCGATCGTGCGGCAGCGGCGCAGGTGGCCGAGGCCGAAGGTATCGTGGGCATACATGAGGATGCGACCGTCTTTGCGCCCTGGCATCATGACCGTCTCCCTCTACTCACTCGGCCCAGCCTGTTCGAGAGTTGGCGTTGCGGCCGAAAGGGCGGATTGTTGCGCGGCGGCCCCGGCAGCGCAAGCGGGGATTTCGGCTCACGCCGGAGCGACCGGAACCTGGAAAATCTGCGGCGCGGCGGGAACCCCGGCGCGGGCGCGGCAGGCCTTGCACGTGCCGCAGACACGGTATCCCGAGGCAGTGCGCACGGGGGTACGGCACGACCACGTCAATACGATCAGTTCCGGCGGGAGCAGCGCGGCAATTTCACTTTTTTCGAGCGAGTGAACCGGGTAGACCCACTCGATTTTCGCCTCACCGAGCTTGCGCGCGCGATAGCATTCGTACATGGTGTCGAAAACGCGCCGCTGGCGCGCCGAGCGGTTCGTTTCGTCGGTGTCGCGTGCAAGCGTGCCGACCGCGACGCGCGTGCATCCTGGCGTATCGATCGCCACCTGGCAGGCAACATACGCGATTGCCATGTAGTCGATCGGAATCGCCTTCAGCGCCGAGAAATCGAGCCCGGATTCCGAGTAGCGGAACGGCCGGTAATGCTTGGCGCACCACGCGACGATGCGCTCGACCGCGGCCTGCTCGGCGCCCGCGCGGCCCTCGCGGTTGACCATGCGTATGTGATGGACCCGGAGCTCGTCGTCCGTGCCCGCGAGCAGCTTCACCAGCATCGCGGTGCTGTCGAGTCCGCCGGAGAACATCGCGAGCGTGGTCACGTTCGGTGCGCCTGCGCGCCAATTGTAGCCTGTAAGATTCGCGCATGATTCCCGACACCACCCCCCAGGTGATTGTGTCACTGCTCGCGCTGGGCATGGCGCTCGCCTTCATCGTGGCGGACCGCCAGTCACCGACCAGCCGCGCGCTCGCCTGGTTCCTGTGGAGCGTCGGCGTCGGGCTCGCGGTGGGTGTTCTGATCGCCCTGCCGATGCATCTGGACAGAGGCGTTGCGACATGGGACGGCATATTCGCGTTGCCGGAAATGCTCGCCTTCATTTTTGCCTACGAGTGGGTGCTGCGGGTGCGGCGCACGGTTCCCGCGCGCAATCTGAATACGCGAGGCGCAGATTACGGTTTGCGCGTCGCCCAAGGGTTGGCGGTGTTCTATGGCGTGGTTTCGCTGATCTGGCCGGAGCTGCGGGCCGAGCACTTCATCAACCTGCGTCTGAGCCCCGGCGAACAGGTTCACCCCGCGTTCTGGCTGTTTGCCGCGCCGCTGGGTATTTCGCTCGTACTCGGTATCGCCGCCGGGCTGTTCACGCTGAACCGCCGCCCCGACCGCGCCGAGGCGCTGCGTCTGCAGGCATTCGCCGTCGCCGCGCCCTTCATGGCCTCGGGCATGGTATTGCCGATCACCATCGCACCGCTTTCCATGGCGGTCGGCCTGCTGATCTTCCTGGTCGGCGCGGTGCAGTACCACGTTACGCAAGGCCGCCGCGCGCAATTCATGGCGCGCTTCCTCGCGCCCCAGGTCGCGGAGCTGGTGAGCGAGCGCGGCCTGAAGAGCGCCACAGAGGAGAAAACCCTCGAGATTTCGGTCGTATGCTGCGACCTGCGCGGCTTCACCGCTTTCTCCGCGGCGACGTCCTCGCAGCGGGTGATCCAGATCCTGCGCGAGTATTACGACGCGGTGGGCGCAGCAGCCGCGACCTGCGGCGGCACCATCAAGGATCAGGCGGGCGACGGCGTGTTGATCCTGGTCGGCGCACCCATCCCGTTTGCCGACCACGCGCACCGCGCGCTCAATCTCGCCGGGCAGATTCGTTCGACCGGCATGGCGCTCACGGCGCGCTGGTCGGACGCCGAGATGCAGCTCGGCGTCGGCGTGGGCGTTGCGAGCGGCTTCGTCACCGTGGGCGTGATCGGCTCGGCCTCGCGCCTGGAGTACACCGCGGTCGGTCCCGCGGTGAACCTGGCGTCCCGTCTATGTTCGGAGGCCGCGCATGGCGAGGTGCTGGTGGATGCGCGCACCATGGAACTGCTCGACGCCGGATTGCCGGCGAGCGAGCTGCGCCCGGGCGAAGCGCTGATGCTCAAGGGGTTCCCGCAGCCGGTGCAGAGCTACGTGCTGGCCGCAAGCTAGGCGGCTTCGAGCATCAGCGCCGCGAACCGGCGGTAGTCCTTCTCGAAGGCGGGAACAAGCTTCTTTGCGAGCCGCAGATTCCTTGCGACGTCCGCCATTTTCAGGTGAAGTGCGTATTTGTGGCGCGCAACGTGCCGGAACTTTCGCGCCTCGTGCATCAGCTCCCGCGTAAGCTCGCGCAGCACCGCGGGGCGCACACCGCGCACGGCCACCGCCATGCCGTCCACCAGGTCGGCGTGCGAGGAGTCGCCGCGCGGTGCGTACTCGTCGATTTCGTTGCCGATCGCTTCGAGCACGGATTCGAGGCCGGTGTAGATCGCCGAGACGCCGTCGGCGAGGCTCGCATTGTGCGACCACTCGTAGTACAGCGCGGGGTACCGCTTCCTCAGCGCCAGGAACCGCCGGTTCGCCTCGGTTGCGTTCGCCAACTCGCCCCGCACCAATTCGAGTTGCCGGTCAAGCCGGGCGAACAGCGGATGCGCCATGGCGCGTCTCCTCGCGCATCATCGCCAGCAGCCGCGGGTCGGCACGGCCGGCGAACGTGATGTCGAACGGAAAACCTTTCATTTCGGCTTCGACGATCGCCATCACGCGCGACTCGGGCACGCCGCCGCGTTCCTCGATGAGGTAGTCGACGTCGGAGTCCGCGCGGAACCTTCCTTTGGCCAGCGAGCCGACCACGCACGCCGACACGCCCTGCTTGCGCAGCGCATTCAGCGTCCGCCGCGCCAGTTCGAGCGCGCGCCGCCTGCGCGCGACCGCCCGGTCTGCCAGAAGCCGGCCGAGCCGGGAGCGGGCGGACGGATTGCCGGCCCGCGCGATTCCCGTGGCTTGCGCATCGGTTGCGGCGCCCGAGACCGCGAGCGACAGGTCGAGCACCGCCAGCATCCGTTCCACCTTGCGTACACCCAGATCGGAAAACGTTCCTGCCTCCACCTGAGCGACCGTCTGGCGCGACAGGCCGCACGCCAGAGCGAGCGCCTGCTGGGTGAGTCCCAGCCTGGTGCGCGCGCGCTTGACTGCCGATGCGAAATCCAGGGCGAACATGTAAGTTATAGTATACTCATCAAGCACACTATAACATGCACGCGCTGGGCGCTACCGGGCGTCCGGATCAGAGATAGTGCGCGACGCGGGTCATCACCCCCGCGGCGAGGCGCATCGCCAGTCTTGCCGGAGCCGGCAGCTCCGCTGCGCCCAGAGACAGCGCGGTGTCGCGATGCCTGCCCTCCTCGGCATGCATCACCTCGACGATGCTGCGGGTGCGTGCGTCCTGCGGCGCGAGCCGCGCGAGGTGGCCTTCGAGATGCTCCTCGACCTGGCGCTCGGTCTCCGCCAGGAACGCGAGGCTCCAGCGATCGCCCAGCACTCCGGCCGCGACCCCCATCGCGAGCGCCCCACCGTACCAGAGCGGGTTGAGCAGGCTTGTCCGGCCGCCCAGTTCCTCGATGCGATCGGCGCACCACGCGAGGTGGTCTTGCTCTTCGCCCGCCGCCTGCTTGAGGGCGTCGCGCGTTGCCGGATCGCGCGCGGTGAGCGCCTGGCCCTGGTAGAGCGCCTGCGCGCACACCTCGCCGACGTGGTTCACGCGCATCAGCGCGGCCGCGTGCGAGCGCTCGGCGGGGCCGAGGTCGGACTCGGCAAGGTCCTCATCGGGCCGCGGCCGGCTGCCTCTCGCCACGCCTGAGACCGTGCGCAGCGCGTGGTCGAATTCGGCGATCAGGAAGTCGAGGCTGGGCATGGCTTGTCCGCGCAGCATGATACCGCGCGAAGGGCGAAAAAAAACGCCCGGTGTTGCCACCGGGCGTTTCAGGATTGCTTCTGTTTCGACTGCTTACGCGATTGCGATGCTTAGAACGCGTGCCGCACCGTCAACGACCAGAGGCGCGGATCCTCGCCGGCCCTTAGGCCCGCATCAGCGCTGCCGAGCGAAGTTGAAGTAAAGAAGTTGTACGTCGCAGCTGGCCCGTTATTGATCTGGGCGTAATTAAGAGCCAGCGAGGTACGCTTCGACAGGTTGTACTGGTACGAAGCCGCGAACATGGTGGCACTCGAATCCACACCAGCCGGGATCAACCCATTTCCCCCAGCCTTATCGTTCTGCGCCTTGTCGAAGTGCACATGGATTTCGTGCGGGCCCCACTCGTACGACAACGGCAGCGACCATGCATTGCGGTTGCTGATCGTTTGACCGTTAGCCAAGTTAACCGCTGCAACAGCAGTGAGGCCTTGCGCGGCGATCAGCTTCGACCT
>JBGOTT010000020.1:0-25282 GCA_041476585.1 Gammaproteobacteria bacterium
CATCATAGCCGCGACGTGCAACGGCTTTGTCATTGTTTCACGCTATACTTCCGCACCGATTTCCGGCGGAATAACAAACTTCAGCAGCCGGAGAAACTACAGGAGGTAATCATGCGTTTCAAAGTACTCACGGCCACGCTGTTCGCGGCCGGCATTCTGGCCGCCCCGGCTGCATACGCACAGACCGAGATCCAGTGGTGGCATTCGATGACCGGTGCGCTCAGCGACAGGGTGAACGACATCGCGAACGGTTTCAACGCCAGCCAGAAGGACTACAAGGTCGTGCCCATCTACAAGGGCAGCTACCCCGAATCGATGACGGCCGCGATCGCGGCGTTCCGTGCAGGCAACGCACCGCACATCCTGCAGGTATTCGAGGTCGGCACCGCGACCATGATGGCGGCCAAGGGCGCGATCAAGCCCGTGTACCAGATGATGAAGGATGCGAACGAGCCGTTCGATGCGAAGAACTATCTCGCCGCGGTCGCCGGCTATTACACCGACAGCAAGGGCAACCTGCTTTCGATGCCATTCAATAGCTCGACGTCCGTGTTCTACGTCAACAAGGACGCCTTCAAGAAAGCCGGCCTGGACCCCGAGAAGGCGCCGAAGACCTGGAAAGAGTTCGCCGTCGCCGCAGACAAGCTGAAGACCTCGGGCTCGGCCTGCGTGTACACCACCGGCTGGCCGTCCTGGGTGCACGTTGAGAACTTCAGCGCCTGGCACAACCTTCCGATCGGCACAAAATCGAACGGCTTCGACGGGTTCGACACCGTGTTCACCGTCAACTCGCCGCAGCACGTCGCGCATATTGCGATGCTCGCCGACTACGCGAAGAAGGGTTGGTTCACGTATTCGGGACGCACCAATCAGGCGGAGGCCAGGTTCTTCAGCGGCGAGTGCGCAATGCTCACCTCGAGCTCGGCGGCGCAGGGCAATATCCGCAAGAATGCCAAATTCGAGTTCTCGGTGAACTTCCTGCCGTACAACGACACCATCAAGGGCGCACCGCAGAACTCGATCATCGGCGGCGCGACGCTGTGGGTGATGTCGGGCAAGAAACCGGACGAGTACAAGGGAGTGACGAAGTTCTTCACGTATCTCTCTTCGACCGACGTACAGACGGCCTGGCACCAGGGCACCGGCTACGTCCCGATCACCAACGCCGCGTTCGACGCGACCAAGAAGGCCGGCTACTACGAGAAGAACCCGGGCACCGACGTGGCGATCAAGCAGCTCAACAACAAGGCGCCGACGGCGAACTCCAAAGGCCTACGCTTCGGCAACTTCGTGCAGGGGCGTGAAGTGATCGAGGAGGAGATGGAGGCGGTGTTCGCAGGCAAGAAAGACGCCAAGGCCGCGATGGACGATGCGGTCAAGCGCGGCAACGAAATCCTGCGCAAGTTCGAGGCGGCCAATAAGTAAATAGTCCCAACCGGGCGGTGGAATGGAAAAACGCGTCGTCTTCCGCTCGGCGTGGCTGCCCTACGCGCTGCTTGCGCCGCAGATCGCGATCACCGTTATTTTTTTCTTCTGGCCGGCGTTCCAGGCGGCCTGGTTCTCGTTCCAGTTGCAGGACGCGTTCGGACTGAAGACGGAATTCGTCGGCCTGCGCAATTTCGCCGAGTTGTTCAACGACCCGCATTATCTCGAATCGTTCAAGATCACGGCGCTGTTCAGCGTGCTGGTCGCCGGCATCGGCATTGCGGTGTCGCTGGTGCTCGCAACGATGGCCGACCGCGTGCTGCGCGGCGCGCTCGCCTACAAGACGCTGCTGATCTGGCCGTACGCGGTGGCGCCCGCGGTGGCGGCCGTGCTGTGGGCGTTCCTGTTCGCGCCGTCGGTGGGCATCCTCACCTTTGCACTCAAACAGATCGGCGTCGAGTGGAACTGGGTCCTCAAGGGCGACCAAGCGATGACGCTGGTGGTGGTCGCCTCGGTGTGGAAGCAGATCAGCTATAACTTCCTGTTCTTTCTGGCCGGGTTGCAGTCGATTCCGAAATCGCTCATCGAGGCTGCGGCGATCGACGGCGCGGGGCCGATGCGGCGCTTCTGGACCGTGGTTTTCCCTCTGCTGACGCCGACGACCTTCTTTCTGCTGGTGGTGAACATGGTCTATGCGTTCCTCGAGACCTTCGGCGTGATCGATGCCACTACCCAGGGCGGGCCGGCCGGCGCGACGCAGATCCTCGTCTACAAGCTCTACCACGACGGCTTCAAATCGCAGGACCTTGGAGGCTCCTCCGCGCAGTCGGTGGTCCTGATGGTCATCTTGATCGCGCTCACGGTGATCCAGTTCCGCTTCGTCGAGCGCAAGGTGCATTACTAGATGGTCGAGAACCGCCCCTGGCTGACGTTCTTCTCGCATGCGGTGCTGATCGCCGGAGTGGTGGCGGTCGCGTTTCCGCTCTACATCACGTTCGTCGCCTCGACGCTGACGCTCGAGGAAATCCTCAAGGTGCCGATGCCGCTGGTTCCTGGCGAGCATCTGTGGGAGAACTACTCGCAGGTGCTGACCGCGGGGTCGCAGCGCGGCGCGGCGGCGCCCGTCGGGCGCATGATGTTCAACAGCCTCGTGATGGCGCTGGTGATCGCCTTCGGCAAGATCGCGATCTCGATCATCGCTTCGTTCGCGATCGTCTACTTCCGCTTCCCGTTGCGCAATTTCTTCTTCTGGATGATTTTCGTCACCCTGATGCTGCCGGTGGAGGTGCGGATCATACCGACCTTCAAGGTGGCCTCCGATCTCGGCATCCTCAACTCTTACGTCGGCCTTACGCTGCCGCTGATCGCTTCGGCCACCGCCACGTTCCTGTTCCGGCAGTTCTTCATGACCGTCCCCGACGAACTGGCCGAGGCGGCGCGGGTCGACGGCGCCTCGCCGATGCGGTTTTTCCTCGATGTGCTGCTGCCGCTGTCCAAGACCAGCATCGCCGCGCTGTTCGTGATCCAGTTCATCTATGGCTGGAACCAGTACCTGTGGCCGCTGCTCATCACCACCGACGAATCCATGTACACGGCGGTGATCGGCATCAAGCGCATGATCACCGGCGGCGATGCGCTTACCGAGTGGCACCTGGTGATGGCCACCGCGATCCTTGCGCTGCTGCCTCCGGCGCTGGTAGTCGTGCTGATGCAGAAATGGTTCGTCAAGGGACTCGTGGAGACTGAAAAATAATGGCCGCCGTATCGCTGAAAGACGTGCGCAAGAGCTACACGACGGACCTCCAGGTCATCCATGGCGTCTCGATGGAGATCAAGGACGGCGAATTCGTGGTGATCCTCGGGCCCTCGGGCTGCGGCAAGTCCACGCTGCTGCGCATGGTGGCGGGGCTCGAGACGATCACCGCGGGCGAGATCGCGATCGGCGGCCGAGTGGTGAACCAACTCGAGCCCAAGGACCGCGACATCGCGATGGTGTTCCAGAACTACGCGCTCTACCCGCACATGTCGGTGCGTGAGAACATGGCCTATGGCCTGAAGATCCGCCGCATGGCGCCCGCCGATATCGAGGAGCGCGTGAAGCGCGCGGCCGAGATTCTCGAGCTCGGCCGGTTTCTGGGCCGCAGGCCGCGCGAACTCTCCGGCGGCCAGCGCCAGCGCGTCGCGATGGGGCGCGCGATCGTGCGCGAGCCGGCGGTATTCCTGTTCGACGAGCCGCTGTCCAACCTGGATGCAAAGCTGCGCGTTCAGATGCGCGCCGAATTGCAGGCCCTGCACCGGAGGCTGGCCACCACCAGTCTGTTCGTGACGCACGACCAGGTCGAAGCGATGACGCTCGCCCAGCGCATGATCGTGATGAACGCGGGACGGGCCGAGCAGATCGGGGCGCCGCTCGAGGTGTACGCGAAGCCGGCCACCACCTTCGTCGCGAGCTTCATCGGCTCGCCACCGATGAACCTGATCCCGAAGGATGGCAGGCTGCTCGGCATCCGCCCGGAGCACCTGGAGCCTTGCGCCGAGTCCGAGGCGATGATCGTCGCCGAAGTGGACCTGATCGAACCGCTGGGGGCGGATACGCTGGTCTATGGGCACGTCGCCGGCAGCGACGGCGCGCGCGTGGCGGCGCGCCTGCCGGCCACGGCGGAGGCGCGCGCCGGGAAGCTCTCGCTGCGCTACGACCCGGCCAACGTGCACTGGTACGACCCGCACAGCGGCAAGCGCATCGAAGGGTGAGCTGGCCCTACCCGCGGGTCATTGCGCATCGCGGCGGCGGAACGCTTGCCCCGGAGAACACGCTCGCAGCGATCCGCCATGGTGCGTCGCTCGGCTTCCGTGGCGTCGAGTTCGACGTGATGCTGACCGGAGATTCGACGCCGGTGCTGATTCACGACGAGACTCTCGAGCGCACCAGCGACGGCCATGGCGAAGTGGCGCGCCTTTCCTACGGCGCTATCGCGAAATTCGATGCTGGCCGCTGGCTGGCCGAACGTTGGCGTGGGGAGCGCGTGCCGACGTTCGGCGAGGCGGGGCGCCTGTGCCGCGAACTCGGCCTGTGGGCCAACGTGGAGATCAAGCCGGCCAAGGGGTTCGAGACGCAGACCGGGCGGGCCGCCGCGGAGATGGCGCTTGAGCTGTGGCGTGGCGCGGCGCTGTCGCCGCTGCTTTCCTCGTTTGCTCCGGAGGCGCTTCAAGCGGCCAGGGCCGCGGCACCGCAGCTGCCGCGCGGCATGCTGGTCGGCAAGATCCCGCCCGACTGGAACGCGCGCATGCAGGCGCTCGAATGCGTGGCCGTGCACTGCAATTACAAGGAACTCACCGAGCCGTTGCTCGCTGAAATCCACGCCGCCGGCTATGCGGTGCTGGTCTGGACGGTGAACGATCTGCGCGATGCGCAGCGGCTGTTCGAATGGGGCGTCGACAGCATCGTCACCGACCGTCTCGACATGATCGGCCCGGATTTCGCGGGTGTTGCGTGAGACTGACCAAGGAAGAACGCTCCATGCTCTCGGGCGCATCCGGCGAAGCGGCCAGGCGCGCTCTCGCCTACCAGATCGAGGTCGGAAAGTTCTGGGGGGCGAAGCGCTTCATTCCGGTAACCAACGTGCACATGATGGGCGACATCGAGGTGATGGGCGACGCCGGCCTCGCGTTCCTGCGCGAGACCGCGCGGCTCGGCGCGCGCTGCCGCGTTGGCGTCACGACCAATGCGCGCTGCATCGACTTCGCGCAGTGCAAACGCCTGGGACAGGATAGTCGGGAAGTCGCCAAGGAGCGCGAGTTGATCCGTCACCTGGAAAAGATGGACGTGGTCACGACCGACACCTGCATCAACTACCAGACCGTGTACCAGCCCCACGTCGGCGAGCATGTCGCGTGGGGCGACACCGGCACGGTGATCTATGCGAATTCGGTGTTCGGCGCACGCTCCAATTTCGAGTCGGGCCCCGCCGCGCTCGCAGCGGGCATTACCGGCCGCACTCCGGAGTACGGGTTCCACCTGGATGTGCATCGCAAGGGGACGCTCACCGTCGAGCTGAAAGCGAAGCTCGACGACCTCGCCGACTGGGGCGCGGTGGGCAGGATCGTAGGCGAACGGCACCAGAACTACTACGCCGTGCCGGTGTTCCACGGGCTGCGCCGCGCGCCTTCGCCTGATGAACTGAAGCACCTCGGTGCGGCGCTCGCGAGCTACGGCTCGATGGCGATGTTCCATATGGTCGGCGTGACGCCCGAAGCGCCGTCCGTCGAGGCCGCGCTGGCGGGCAACGTCCCGGCGGAAAAGATGGTGATCACCGATGCCGCCATCGCGCGCGTGTACCGCGGCTACGACCTGAAGGGTGGCGACGCGCGGCTGGTGGTGTTCTCCGGCCCGCAGCAGTCGCTGCTCGAGATGAAGCTGCTTGCCGAACTGTTCGATGGGCGCAAGGTGAAGCGGGGTTCGAGCGTATTCGTCACGACCAACGGCGCCGTGCTCGCGCAGGCGAGAAAAATCGGCTATGCGGCGAAGCTCGAACGCGCCGGCGTGACGATCCTGGAAGGCGTGTGCTTTTACATCCTGCAGAACCTTTCGCCGATGCGCATCGCCAACCGGTGGACCAACCTGGTGTCCAATTCGGCGAAGATCGTCAACATCATCGGGGCGCACCGCTTCAACACCATCCTGCGGCGCACGCCCGAGTGCGTCGAGATCGCCTGCACCGGAAAGCTTCTGTGACGGCCGCCATCCGGGTCAAGCGTGCGTTCGGGCCGGCCGTCGAGGGGGAGGCGGTGGTTTCCGGCGAAGGCTTCTCGCCGCGCTACGATCTCGACCGCTGGACGGGCGTCATCACGAGGCCCGGGCACAAGCTCGAGGGAATGAGCCTCGTCGACAAGATCTGCTTTTTTCCGAGCGCCAAGGGCGGGATTGCCGCCGGCTGGGCGTTCTACGACATCAAGTGGAAGAAGATTGCGCCCAGGGCATTCATCTTCGGCGTCACCAACCCGGTGATGGTGCAGGGCGCGGTGTTCGCCGGGATCACCATTACCGAAGGCTGGGATCCCCACCCGCGCGGCGTGATCGCGACCGGGGACCGGGTGCGCGTCGATCCGGCGCGCCGCTCGATCGAGATCCTGCGCCGGAAAAGCCGTTGAACATGAACAGAGGTATCTGAATGGCTGCGCAGACCGTCAGAAGCGATGTCGCGGGGAGAGTGTGGAAAGTCGTCGCGAAGCCGGGCGACCGCGTGGCGGCGGACGACACGCTGGTGATCCTCGAATCGATGAAGATGGAGATCCCGGTGGTTGCTCCTTCTGCGGGAACCGTGACGTCGATCCTGGTCCGGGAGGGGGACGAGGTCGCGGAGGATCAGGAGATCGCGGTGGTCGTCTGAGAGCGTCGCGCGGCCGGGTGCATCCACAGGCGCGCTCGATTGCGTGGCGGAATGTCATTCATAATGTATTTCAATCTGTACCTCAGGAGGTCACATGGGCGCAATGAGTCTCAGGCTGCCGGAGCAGGTGGAATCGCGCCTGGCCGAAGAAGCGCGCCGGGCAGGCGTCGCCCGTTCCGAGGTTGCCCGTGCCGCGATCACTGAGTTCCTCGACAGGAAGGAGCGCGAGCGGTTTCTGGGCGTCTTCGTCGTCGAAGCGAGGGCAGCGTATGGCGACCCCGCCGTCCGGAAGGATGCGCTCGCTATCGCCGAGGAAGCTCCGCCTCTGGATAACGAGGCGCTCGATCTCGCCGAGCGCGGCCCGGGCGCGCAAGCGAAGCCTCCCGCCACGCGACGCAAGCGCGGCAAGTGAAGCGCGTGGTCGTCCAGGCCGACGACCTGACGGACGCCGGCACGCCGATGATCGTCGTTCTCCCGCTGACAACGCGGGTGCGTCTTGAATTTACGCTGTGGCGCATCACAGTACCGGGGCGCGACCGTCTCGAAAAGGACTGTCAGGTCGTCGTCGACCAGCCCCGCTCACTCGACCGTGCGCGGTTCGGCGACGGGCCGCTGACGGTGCTCACGGCGCAGGAAATGGCGAGAGTGGAAAAATCGCTTCTCGCGGTGCTCGGACTGTTCTGAGGACCGGACTGGATCCCCGCCTGCGTGGGGACGACTAACTTCGCGGGGACGACTAAAAAGGCAACCGGGTGCCTGGCTTCAAAGCCGAAAGCGACGCGCGAAATTCGCCCTGGACGCGCCGCATGGCTTCCGGGGTATCGCCTTCGAAGCGCAGCACCATCACCGGTGTGGTGTTGGAGGCGCGCGCCAGGCCGAAGCCGTCCGGGTACTCGGCGCGCACGCCGTCGATGGTGATGATGCGCGTGGCGCCCGGCAAGCGCGGGTCGCGTTGCAGCTTTTCGATCAGTGCGTGCGGCTCGCCCTCGGCGAGCGCCCAGTTCAGCTCGGGCGTGGATGGCGCGTTCGGCAGCGCCTTCAGCACTGCGCCTGCATCGGCGGCGCGGGAAACGATCTCCAGCAGACGCGCGCCGCAGTACAGCGCGTCGTCGAACCCGTACCAGCGCTCTTTGAAGAAAATGTGGCCGGACATCTCTCCCGCAAGCGGCGCGCCGGTTTCGATCAGCTTCGCCTTCATGAACGAGTGCCCGGTTTTCCAGATGACCGGCCGGCCGCCGTGGCGCTCGATCCACGGCGCGAGCAGCCGCGTGCATTTCACGTCGTAGATGATCTCGGCGCCGGGATCGCGCGAGAGCACGTCGGCGGCATAGAGCATCATCTGGCGGTCAGGGAAGATCACCTCGCCGTCGCGCGTCACCACGCCGAGCCGGTCGCCGTCGCCGTCGAACGCGAGCCCGAGTTCCGCGCCCGTTGCCGCAACACGCTCGATCAGCGCCGCCAGATTCTCCGGTTTGGAAGGGTCCGGGTGATGGTTCGGAAACGTGCCGTCGATCTCGCAATACAGCTCGATCACCTCGCAGCCGAGGCGCCGGTAGAGTTCCGGCGCGAGTGCGCCGGCGACGCCGTTGCCGCAGTCCACCGCGATCTTCATGCGCCGCGCGACGCGCACGTCGGAGACGATGCGCGCGAGGTAGTCCTCGCTCAGGTCGCGCGTCGCGTATCTGCCTTGCCCGTGCGTGAGCCGGCCTTGCTCGATCCTGCGGCGCAACGCCTGGATCTGCTCGCCCGCCAGCGTGCCGCCGCGCACCACCAGCTTGAGCCCGTTGTAGTCGGGCGGATTGTGGCTCCCGGTGAGCATGATGGCGTTGCCGCAGCCGAGAGAGTGCGCCGCGAAATACGCCACCGGCGTCGGCACCATGCCGATGTCGATCACGTTCGCGCCGGCGGCATTCAGCCCCCCGGCCAGCGCGCGTGCAAATTCGGGTCCCGACAGCCGCCCGTCGCGCCCGATCGCAAACGTCGCGGGGCCGGTTTCCAGCGCGGCGCTGCCTGCGGCGTGGCCGATCGAGCGCACGATATCGGCGTTCAGCGTGCGGCCCACCACGCCGCGGATGTCGTAGGCGCGAAATATCTCTGCCGGAATCGGATTCATCGCGTGGACAGAAACTCCAGGATGTGGCCCGACAGCCAACGCTGGCTGCCCGGAAATGCGCCGGCGACGAAACCGGCATGGCCTCCCTCCGCGGGGAAGTCTAGCACCACGCCGGGTGAGACCGACTGCGCGTCGGGCAGCGCCGCGGCGGGCAGGAACGGATCGTTGCGCGCGTTCAGGACCAGCGTCGGTATGGCGATTCCCGCGAGCCACGGCTTCGAACTGGCGCGCGCCCAGTAATCGTCGGTGCCGTCGAATCCGTGCAGCGGCGCGGTCACCAGATCGTCGAAGGCGCGCAGCGTGCGCGCCGCGCGCACTGCGTGTTCATCGAACAGACGCGGAAAACGCGAGAGCTTCCCGAGCGCCTTTTGCTTCAGCGAGCCGAGGAACATGCGCGCGTACAGGCGTCGGTTGAGGCCCCGGTCAAGCGCGTTTCCCGCCGCCGCCAGGTCGAGCGGCGCGGAAACCGCCGCCGCTCGCGTGATGACCGGCGCGGCGTCCCCGCCGCGCTCGCCCAGCCATTTGAGCAAGGCATTGCCGCCGAGAGAAACGCCCGCAGCGCAGCGTTGCGCGGCGGGATACTGCTCGGCGAACCTGCGCAACATCCAGTCGATCTCGCTCGTGTCGCCGGAGTGATAGGCCCGCGGCAGGCGGTTCGGTTCGCCCGAGCAGCCGCGAAAGTGCGGCACCGCGCAAGCCCAGCCGAGCGCGGTCGCATGCGCGGCGAGCGAACGCGCGTAGTGGCTCCCGGAGCTGCCTTCCAGCCCGTGAAACAGCACCAGCAGCCGGGCCGCATCCGCGTTTCCGGCCCAATCGACGTCGACGAAATCGCCATCCGGCGTTTCCCATCGCGCGCGCGCGAATTGCACGCGCGGCGCGGGCAGCAGCGCCGGATAGATGGTCTGCATGTGGCCGCCGCACAACCACCACGGAGAACGATAGGGCGACGCGCTCAATGCAGGATCTTGGGCGCGTCGCTTCGCGGCTCCGCGGGGCCGGGCGCCGGAGAGGCGTGATGCACGATCATGCGCCAGCCCGCCGCGCTGCGCAGGTACACGTTGGTGGCGACGACCGGGGCGGGCGGCCGTTGGCCACCCGGTGCGCTGAAGTTCTCGTGGACGCTGTTCACCGCCAGCATCATTCCGGTCATCTCGACCTTGTGCGTGATCTGGACGCGTGTGCCCGCGCCGCCGGCGAATACGCGTTCCCAGCTCGCGCGCACCTCGGCCAGCCCGGCGAGGCGGGGTCCGGTCGGATGCACGCACACGATCTCCTCGTCCTCCGCCCAGACGGCCATCATGGCATCGAGATCGGCGTGTTCGAGCGCCTCGTAGAACGCGGCTTCCGCGTCCTGCGGCGTCGCGAAAATCCTGGCGCTCATGGCGCGGGGATGCGCTGCGCCGCAGGCAGCACGTCGAGTTGTTCGAGCCCGGACAGCACCTGCCCGACGCCGAGTTCGCGCATGCAGCGGAAATGCCCGAGCGGGCACTCGCGCGCATAACAGGGGCTGCATTCGATGGCGATGCGGGCGACATGCGCGCGCGCGGAGCGCGGCGGGGTGTGCTCGGGGCTCGAGGAGCCGAACAGCGCGACCTGCGGCCGGTCGAGGGCGGCCGCAACATGCATCAATCCCGAGTCGTTGGTGACGACGAAATCGCTCGCAGCGATGAGTTCGATGGCTTCATCGAGCGTGGTGCGCCCCGCGAGGCTGATGGCCGCGCCGCCGCTTGCGGCCGCGACTTCATCGCACACTTCGCGATCGCCCGCCGCACCGAGCAACCAGACGCGCACGCCCAGCGTCGCGAGCGCCGCCGCCAGGCGCGCGAAATGTTCCGCAGGCCAGCGCTTCGCCGGCCCGTACTCCGCGCCGGGGCAGAACACCGCATTCGCCGCCGGCGGCGGCGCGAAGCCGAAGCGCCGTGCAGTGGCGCACGCCTCGGCGGCATCGACGGCGAGACGAGCCTCGGGCAGCGCCGGCGTCGTCTTGTCGCGCGGCGGCGCGGCGAGCCGCGCGTAATGCGCGGCCATCGGCGCGCGCGTGACCTCGCGCGGCGCGCGGTACAACAGGTTGAGCAGGCCGTAGCGCGATTCGCCCACGTAGCCGCTGCGCACCGGAATGTCGGCGAAGAACGGCACCAGCGCGGACTTCCAGCTGTTGGGCAGGACGATCGCCTGATCGTAGCGGTGCGCCTTCAATGCGCGTGCGAACTGCCAGCGCCCGCGCAAACGCATTTCGCCGTGATCGAACGGGGTCACGATGACTTGCTCGATTTCGGGCATGCGCCGCAGCACCGGTGCGACCCAGGCCGGCGCGAGCGCATCGATATGCGCGGCCGGCAACCGCTCGCGCAAGCGCGCGAGCAACGGTTGCGCCATCAGCGCGTCGCCGATCCAGTTCGGCGCGACGACCAGGATGCGGGGCAAGGCAGATCCCGCGCGAAGCGTCAGTGCGCGTTGCGCGGCGCGCCCTTGTAGACGTAGCGTGTGCCGCAATACGGGCACGACGCCGCGCCGTGGCGGGTGACGTCGAGGAACACGCGCGGGTGGCGGGACCACAACGGCGCCCCCGGCGCGGGGCAGTGCAGGGGCAGATCCTTCTCCGACAATTCCACGGTGCGCTGATCGCGTTCAGCCGGGACCATGTGCGTTGCTACCTTTTCTTCGCCCGGGCGGCGGCAATCGGGCTGAGCCACGCGGCGTACTTCCGGTTGTTGCCGCGGATCGCTTCGAAAAATGCTTTCTGGAGCCTGGTGGTGATCGGGCCGCGCCGGCCCGCGCCGATCTTGCGCCCGTCGACCTCGCGGATCGGCGTCACCTCGGCGGCGGTGCCGGTGAAGAACAACTCGTCGGCGATATACAGGTCGTCGCGCGTGATGCGCCGCGGCGTCACCGCATAGCCGAGGTCGGCCGCAAGCCGGATCACCGAGTCGCGCGTGATGCCGATCAGCGCGGAGGTGAGCTCGGGCTCGTAGATCCTGCCGTTCTTGACCACGAACAGGTTTTCGCCGGCGCCTTCGGCGACGAAACCGTCCACGTCGAGGAGCATGCCCTCGTCGTAGCCGTGGTCGGTCGCTTCCTGGTTGGCGAGGATCGAGTTGGCGTAGGTGCCCGAATACTTGGCGCGGCACATCGAGACGTTGACGTGGTGGCGCGCGAAAGACGAGGTCTTCACGCGGATGCCCTTCTCGAGGCCGTCGGCGCCGAGGTAGGCGCCCCAGGGCCAGGCAGCGATCGCTACATGCACCGTGGCGCCCTTGGGCGAAACGCCCATCTTTTCGGACCCGTAGAACGCGATCGGCCGCAGGTAGCATTCATCGAGCTTGTTTGCGCGCACCACTTCCTTGTGCGCCTCGATGATTGTCTCGCGGCTGTACGGGATCTTCATCATGTAGATGTGCGCCGAGTTGAAAAGCCGCTCGGTGTGCTCCGCGAGGCGGAAGATCGCCGTGCCCTTGACGGTCTTGTATGCGCGCAGGCCTTCGAATACCGCCAGCCCGTAGTGCTGCGAGTGCGTCAGCACGTGGGTCGTGGCTGATCGCCACGGCACCAGCTTGCCGTCGTACCAGATCCAGCCGTCGCGATCGGACATCGTTGTTTGAGGGGCGGCTGCCTGCGCCATGCGAATCTCCGAAACTCGTTTAAATGCCTATTCTAACGAATCTTTCCCGCGCCGCAGCATTGCGCGCAAGCTAGGCGGACGCCGGAAGAACCGTTTTCCACAGTGCCTTGACGGTATCGGCGTGGACTGAGACCTGTTCTGCCGGCACGCGCGCGTAACGCGCACCGTTCAGCCGCAGTGAGTGCTGCAGCCGCCTGAATTCGCGGTAGGCCTCGCGGCACTTTTCGGCGAGTTGCATCGGAATCAGCCCGAGATCCGCGGCAATTTTCAGCAGCGCGATGTTGCCCAGATTGCCGGTGAGAGCGGGGTGAAGGTGCGCCTGCGCGAGCACCAGGAATTGCACCGCGAATTCGATGTCGATCATGCCGCCGCGGTCGTGCTTCACGTCGAACAGTCCGCTCGTGTTCGGGTGCGCGGCGCGCATCTTCTCGCGCATCGCGCGCACCTCCCGCGCGAGCGCGTTCGGGTCGCGCTCGCGCGTGAGGATCATGACGCGGATCGCCTCGAACTGCGCGCCGACCGCGGCGTCGCCGGCGCAGTAGCGCGCCCGCGTGAGCGCCTGGTGCTCCCAGACCCAGGCCTGCTTGTCCTGGTATTGGCGAAACGCCTCGATCGACGACACCAGCAGGCCGCTCGCGCCGCTCGGTCGCAGGCGCAGATCGGTCTCGAACAGCGCGCCGCTGGAGGTGCGGCTCGTCAGCCAGTTGTTGAGCCTCTGCGCGAGCCGCGCATAGGTTTCGGGCGCGGCCTCGCCTGAGTCGTCGTACAGGAAGATGATGTCGAGGTCGGAGGCGTAGCCGAGCTCCTTGCCGCCGAGCTTGCCGTAGGCGATCACCGCGAAGCGGGGAACGTCGCGGTGTTTGCGGCTCATCTGCGACCACACCAGCCCCAGTGTGATCTCGAGAACCAGATCGGCTAGCGTCGAGAGGTGGTCGGCAAGCCGCTCCACGGTGAGCAGGCCGGCGAGGTCCTTGGCGAGCAGGCGGAACACCTGCGCCTGGTGGGCCTCGCGCAACGCGTTCATCTGCCGCTCGGCGTCACCCTCGAACAGGTCGAGCTGGGCGCGCAGCTCGGCGCCGAAGGCCTTCCAGTCCGGATCGGCGTACAGCACGCGGTCATCGAGCAGCTCATCGAGCAACAGCGGATGGCGCGTCACGAACTGCGCGGCCCAGCTCGAGGCGCCGATCATGCGCGCGACCCGCTCGAGCGCCTGCGGATGCTCGGCGAGCAGCGCAAGGTAGGCGGCGCGGCGCGCGACCGCCTCGATCAGGTCGAGCCCGCGCGCGAGCGTCGCCTCGGGGCTGCCGGTCTTCGCCGCTGCAGCGACCAGTTGCGGCACCAGCGCATCGAAGCGGCGGCGCGATTCGTCCGGCAGCAGCGCGTAGCGCTGGCTCGAGCGGGTCGCCGCGAGGCGCTGCGCGCAGGCTTGCGGGTCGGCGTAGCCGTGCCGGGCAAGCAAGCTGGCGACGGCTTGCGCGTCGTCCTGCCAGAGACCGTCGAACTCGGATTTGCCCGCGTCTTCCTCGGTCAGCGCCTCGTCAAAATGCGCAGAGACACGCTTGCGCACTTGCGCCAGATGCGCCTCGCACTCCGTCCAGGCCGCAAAGCCGGCCATCGCGGCGATGCGGGCGCGGTCCTCGTCCGAGTCCGGCAAGCGGTGCGTCTGCGCGTCGTCGAGATACTGCAGCCGGTGCTCGAGGTTGCGCAAGAAAACGTAATCTTCGGCGAGCTCGCGCGCTGCCGCTTCGGGAAGCAACCGGCGCTCCGCCAGCAGCGCGAGCACCGCGCGGGTCGGACGGACGGCGAGCGCCGGGTCGCGCCCGCCGCGCACCAATTGCACCGCCTGCGCGATGAACTCGATCTCGCGGATTCCGCCGGGCCCGAGCTTGATATGGTCGGCCAGTTCGCGCCGCGCGACCTCGCGCCGCACCTCCGCATGCAGCCGCCGCATCGCGGCCAGCGAGGCGTAGTCGAGATACTTGCGGAACACGAACGGCCGGCGGATCGCCTCGAGCCCGGCGTGGTCGCGCGCCTCTCCCGTCACCGGGCGCGCCTTGATCCAGGCGTAACGCTCCCACTCGCGCCCCTGGGTGATGAAATAGGTCTCGAGCGTGGCATAACTCGACACCAGCGGACCGGACTCGCCGTTCGGCCGCAGCCGCATGTCGACGCGAAATACCATGCCGTCCGCGGTCGGCTCCGCAAGCAATGCGATCACCCGGCGGCCGAGCCGCGTGAAATATTCGTGATTCGACAGGCTGCGCGCCGCGCCCCGCGTTGCGCCATCCTCCGCGTAGACGAATACCAGATCGATATCGGAAGAGACGTTCAGCTCGCGGCCGCCGAGCTTGCCCATGCCGACCACGATCAGCGTTTGCGCGACCCCGCCTGCGTCACACGGCGTGCCGAACTCGGCTGCCAGTTTCGCATCCAACAGCTTGAGCGCAGCAGCGATCGCCGTTTCCGCAAGGTCGCTCATGGTGGCGCAGACCTCGTCCAGGTCGGCGAGCCCGGCGAGGTCGCGTGCCATCACGCGCAGCAATACGCGCTGGCGAAGGCGGCGCAGTGCGCGGCCTGCGTCGGCTTCGCTGCCGGCAGCCAGAGCGCCGAGCGCCGAGCGCATTTCGTCGCGCGTGAACGGCGCATCGAGGCGCTCGGCGAGCTCGGTACCCAGTTCCGGCCTCGATGCGATCAGCTGCCCGGCGTAGCGCGACGGGCGCAGCACACTGCGGTAGCGGGCGTCCGGCATCGGGAAAATCCGAATGAAGACGAGACTTTACGGCTAAAATGGGCACGCGTCGAAAGGGCCGCGCGTCCACAGTGCGTGCCGGATGCGCCAGGACCGTTCGTCGCGCGTCAATCAGCGCATGCACATCGAGAATACGCGCGAGAATCCGCGCGACAACCAGGATACGCGCGAGAACCCGCGCGACCAGCAGGATACGCGCGAGAACCCGCGCGACCAGCAGGCCCCGCCGCGCGCATCCCGTAGCGCAATGAGACGCCTCCTCGTCGCGACCGAGGTGCTCGCCTGGATGGCGTTCTTTGCGTTCGCGACGCTGTTCCTCGTCCTGCGCTACTGGCTGCTGCCCAATGTTGCGGACTATCGCGAGCAGATCGTTGCGGCGGTTTCGCGCAACATCGACCTGCCGGTCAAGATCGACGCGATTCGCGCCGATTGGCATGGCCTGCGGCCGCAGCTCGAGCTCGAAAACCTGCGCGTGTTCGATGCCGAGGGGCGCGAGGCGCTGGTACTGCCGCACGTGAGCAATGTCGTTTCGTGGCGCTCGCTCGCGTTCGGCGACCTGCGGCTGCGCTCCGTCGAGGTCAGCGACCTGAAGCTGACGGTGAGGCGCGGTCGCGACGGCGCGATCACCGTCGGCGGGATCAGATTGACCGAGCAGAAGGGCGACGGCAGGCTGACCGACTGGATGCTCGGCCAGCGCGAGATCGTGGTGAGCAACGCCGAGATCGACTGGATCGATGAGAGCCGCGGCGCGCCGCCGCTCGCGCTCTCGGCGCTCGATTTCCGCCTGCGCAACGACGGCGACGAGCACGCGATCGGGCTTTCGGCGCGCCCGCCGGAGGCGCTCGGGTCGAGCTTCCAGGTGCGCGCCGAGCTGATCGGCCGCAGCATCACGCTGCCCTCGGTCTGGAACGGGCGAGTATTCGCCGAAGTCGGCAACACCGATCTCGCCGCCTGGAGGGCCTGGCTCGATTACCCGATCGACGTGCGCGCAGGACAGGGCGCGCTGCGCGTATGGGCGACGCTCGGGGAAGGAACGATCAAGCGCGCGACCGCGGACGTGGTGCTCACGCAGGTGGTGGCGCGCCTGGGCAAGGACCTTCCGGTGCTCGAGCTCGCGAGCGTGTCCGGACGAATGCAGGGGCGCGAGAGCGCAACCGCGTACGAACTGGCGGGGCGCAACCTGCGGCTGGTGCCCGAGAATGCGCCCGAGCTGCCGGCCACCAGTTTCCAGCTGAGCCTGCAGCGCGGCGCGGGCGACCGCATCGAGCGCGGCTCGATCACCGCCAATGCCATCGAACTCGAACCGTTAGCCCGGCTGGCCGGCTATCTGCCCTTTCCTTCCGAGCTGCGCACGCTCCTCGCCGAGCTCGAACCGCGCGGCGCGCTGCTCGACGTGAAGTTCGATTGGCAGGGGCAACTTCCCGCTGCGCAGACATTCACCGCGCGCGGCCGGTTCGCCGCGCTCGGCATGAACGCCTGGGGGCGCATTCCGGGTTTCACCAACCTGTCGGGCAGCGTGGATGCGAATGAGGCCAAAGGCACGCTGTACCTTGCGTCGCAGGCTGCGGAACTCGATCTGCCCAAGGTGTTTCCCGAGCCGCGCCTGAAGCTCGATACGTTGAACGGCGAGCTTGGCTGGGAGCGCAGCGCGCCGGCAGTGAATCCGGAGGGCGTCACCGTGCGCCTGGCAAACCTCGGGTTCGCCAATCCGGACGCTTCGGGCACGGCGTTCGGCAGCTATGCGTTCGACGGATCGGGTCCCGGGACCATCGACCTCTCGGCGCAACTGACGCGCGCCGACGGCCGCCAAGTGGAGCGCTACCTGCCGGGGATCGTGGGCGGCGGCCTGCGCAAGTGGCTCACGACGGCAATCGTCGCCGCGCAGTCCGATGATGTGCGCCTGCGGCTGCGCGGCGACCTGCGCGATTTTCCGTTCGTCGATCCGGCCAAGGGGCAGTTCCAGGTGGTGGCCAAGGTCGCGAACGGCGTGCTCGATTATGTGGAGGGTTGGCCGCGCATCGAGGCGATCGAAGGCGAACTGATCTTCGAGCGGGAGAGAATCGAGGTGGTGGGACACAGCGCGACCATATTCGGCGCGAGACTCTCCGGCGTGCGTGTCAGCATCCCGAGCCTGCTTGCGCCGGAAACGATGCTGCACGTGAGCGGCGTCGCCGAGGGGCCGACCTCGGAATTCCTGCGCTACATCCAGTCGAGCCCGGTGCGCCGCATGGTGAGCGGTTTCACCGACGCGATGTCGGCCACCGGGCGCGGCCGGCTGCGGCTCAAGCTGGATCTGCCGTTGGCGGCGCTCGACCAAACGCGCGTGGACGGTGAATACCAGTTCAGCGGCAACAATCTGATCGTCGATGCGCGCCTGCCGCCGGTTGAACGTGCCGCCGGGCGGGTCGAGTTCAGAGAGAACTCGATCAACGTGCGCGACGTGAAGGGATCGATGCTGGGCGGGCTGACGACGATCGACGGCGGCACACGTGCCGACGGCCAGGTGGTCTTCACCGCGCGGGGGGATGCGACCGTGCCCGGCCTGCGCGGGGTTTTTGAGCACTCCTGGCGCCGGCAATTGTCCGGCGGTGCCCTCTATAACGCGACACTCACCGTGCGAGGGCGCGACACGCGCATCGTTTTCGAGTCCGGCCTGGTCGGCGTGGCGAGCGAGTTGCCCCCGCCGCTTGCCAAGAGCGCCGCGGAGAGCGTGCCGCTGCGCGTAGAGATCGCGCCGGTCGAGGGTGGCGATCGCCTCTCCGTGGGGTTCGGGGAGAGCGTGCTGGCAGAGTTTTTGCGGCGCGGGAGCGGAGACTCCGCCGTGGTGCAGCGCGCTGCGGTCGTGCTCGGAGCCGCGGCAGTGACCGCCGTTACGCCACCTCTCAAGCTTCCGGAGGTCAATGGCATGCTGCTCACCGGGAGCGTCGCTTCGCTCAACCTCGATCGCTGGCTGCCGCTGCTCTACAGCACGGGCGGCAGTGGCGCAGGCGGCGGAACAGCGGGGCCGACCAGCTTCGACCTGCGCCTCGGCTCGCTCGATGCGTACGGCAAGCGCCTCAACGGCGTGACGTTGCGTGGTGCCGCCGACGCGCTCGGCTGGAGCGCGAGCCTGGCTTCCCAGGAGATGTCGGGCCAAATCGCTTACGTGAGCGAGGGACGCGGCCGCCTGAACGGCCGCTTCGCCGATTTCTCCATCCCTGCGGACTATCCCGGTGCACCCAAAGGCGAAGCGGCGAAGGATTTGCCCGCGGTAGACCTGATCGCCGAGAGCTTCACCTTTCGCGAACGCAAGGTCGGCCGCGTTGAAATCGCCGCGCAGCACGAGGGCGGCAACTGGCGCATCGACAAGCTCGTCAATGTCACGCCGGACAGCACGCTGACCGGCAAGGGCGTCTGGCGCACCGGAGGCGAATCGCGCACCTCGATGCAATTCGAGCTCGCGGTGAGCGACCTCGGGCGCTTCCTCGAGCGCTATGGTCATCCCGGCATGGTGAAGGGCGGGACCGCAAAGCTGCAGGGCGCCCTCGCATGGGCTGCCGAGCCGGTGGCGATCGACTATCCGAGCCTCTCCGGCGAGTTGACGCTGGAGGCCGAAAACGGCCAGGTGCTCGAGATCGAACAGGGCGTCGGCAAGCTGCTGAGCCTGTTCAGGCTCGACCTCGCCGACGCGTTCGGCGCCGGATTCGCGTTCAGCCGGGTCACGGGCACCGGCAAGATCGAGCGCGGCGTACTGCGCACCCTGGACATGCGCGTGCGCGGCTCGTCGGCGGACGTTTTCATGCAGGGCGAGTCGGACCTCGCGCGCGAAACGCAGAGCCTGCGGCTGCGCGTGGTGCCCAGTCTGAGCGACGGCGTGTCGAGCTTCGCCGGGTTTTTCGCCGGTCCGGTGGTGGGGCTAGTATCGCTGCTCGCGCAGCGCCTGCTGAAGAACCCGCTCGGGCAGATTTTCGCCTACGAATACACGGTCATCGGTACCTGGTCGGACCCGAAGGTGGAACGGGTCGGCGGCGCACAGATCGATGCCGCGCAGGCCGCCGGCGTTGCGGCCCCGTCCGCCGCGCCCGCGACGCCATGAGCATGGAGAGGATGGACGAGGCGCGTCGCGATCGCGCAGCCGGGATTCACTATCGCCTCGCGGCGATCCAGATGGTTTCCGGTCCGCAGGTCGAGCCGAACCTCGCGGCGGCCGACCGGCTGATCGGCGAGGCGGCGCGTGACGGCGCGCAACTGGTCGCGCTGCCGGAGTATTTCTGCATCCTCGGGCGGCACGAGACCGACAAGGTGAGGGTGCGTGAGCGCGACGGCGACGGCCCGATACAGGCGTTTCTCGCCGGCGCGGCGCGAAAGTACCGGGTCTGGATCGTCGGCGGTACGCTGCCGCTCGAGTGCGGCGACCCGCTGCGGGTGCGCAGTGCCTGCATGGTGTTCGACAGCGACGGCCGGCGCGTTGCACGCTACGACAAGATCCATCTGTTCGGCTTCCAGCGCGGCGCGGAGCGCTACGACGAATCCCGCACCATCGAGCCGGGCAGCGAGCGCGTCGCGCTCGCGAGCCCGTTCGGCCGGCTGGGCCTGTCGATCTGCTACGATGTCCGCTTCCCGGAGTTGTACCGCGCGGCGGGCGAAATCGACGTCTGGTTCGTGCCTTCTGCGTTCACAGCCACCACCGGACGCGCGCACTGGGAGCCGCTATTGCGCGCACGGGCGATCGAAAACCTGGCGTTCGTGGTTGCTCCGGCGCAGGGCGGGAAGCACGCAAACGGGCGCCAGACGCATGGGCACACCATGATCGTGGATCCATGGGGCGAGGTGATCGCCGAGCGGGCCGGCGACGAGGCGGTGGTCGCCGCCGAAATCGATCTCGGCCGGATTGCCGAGGCGCGCCGCGAACTGCCGGCGCTCGAACATCGCAGACTGGGGTGATTGATGAAAAGCGAAGCCATTGTTCCGACGCGAAGTGTTGAATCGGGAAGCCTGCTCGATACCGCGCAGTCCTTTCTGCTTGCGCCCTACGAGCTCGAGGCGGCGCAGCTCTCGCAGGTGTTCGGCGCCTTGCACGCGCATCGCATCGATTACGCGGACCTCTACTTCCAGTACACGCGCTCGGAGGGCTGGAACCTCGAGGAGGGCATCGTCAAGTCCGGCAGCTACTCGATCGATTCCGGCGTCGGAGTGCGCGCCATCTCGGGCGAGAAGACCGCGTTCGCGTATTCCGACGAGATCAGCATGCCCGCGCTGCAGGACGCCGCGACCGCCACGCGCGCGATCGCTCGCGCCGGCCAGATGCGTCGTGTCCAGGTGGCCGGGGGGCGCCTTGGCCCCGTTGTACCCCTGTACGAGCCTTTGGATCCGCTCGCCTCGCTGCCGGCGGAAGCCAAAGTGGCGATGCTCGAGAAACTCGAGCGCATGTGCCGCGCGCTCGACCCGCGCATCACGCAGGTCATGGCGCACCTGGGCGGCGAGTACGAAGTGGTGCTGATTGCGCGCTCCGACGGTCACATCGCCGCCGACGTGCGGCCGCTGGTGCGCCTGTCGGTGCAGGTGATCGCCGAGCAGGACGGCCGCCGCGAAACCGGCTCGTCGGGCGGTGGCGGGCGTACCGATTATTCGCACTTCTCCGCGGCACGCATGCAGGACTATGCGCAGCAGGCCGTGTCGCAGGCGCTCACCAACCTCGCCGCGCGGCCGGCGCCCGCCGGCACCATGACGGTGGTGCTCGGACCCGGCTGGCCGGGGATCCTGCTGCACGAGGCGATCGGCCATGGGCTCGAGGGCGATTTCAACCGCAAGGGCAGTTCGGCGTTTTCCGGCCGGATCGGCGAGCGCGTCGGCGCGCCCGGCGTGACCGTGGTCGACGATGGCACGCTGCCGGGCCGGCGCGGCTCGCTCAGCGTGGACGATGAAGGCAATCCCACTCAGCGCACGGTGCTGATCGAGGACGGCGTGCTGCGCGGCTACATCCAGGACGGCCTCAACGCGCGCCTGATGAAGATGCCGGTGACCGGCAACGGCCGGCGCGAATCGTTCGCCCATCTCACGCTGCCGCGCATGACCAACACCTACATGCTGGCGGGCACGCAGGCGCCCGACGAAATCATCCGCTCGGTGAAGCACGGGCTGTACGCGGTCAACTTCGGCGGCGGGCAGGTGGACATCACCAACGGCAAGTTCGTGTTCTCCGCTGCCGAGGCCTACGTGATCGAGGACGGCAAGGTGACGTATCCGGTGCGGGGCGCGACCCTGATCGGCGACGGGCCGGATGCGCTCACCCGCGTTTCGATGATCGGCAACGATCTTCAGCTCGACCCGGGCATCGGGACCTGCGGCAAGGAGGGCCAGAGCGTGCCGGTGGGCGTGGGCCAGCCGACGCTCAAGATCGACGGGCTCACTGTAGGAGGAACCGCGTGAGCCTGGCGACGCAGGAGACGCGTTTTCTGCGTGACGCCGAGGCAATCGCGGCGCAGATTCCGGACGGTTCGCTCGTCGCGATGCCGCCCGACTACTCGCTGCCGGCGATGGAGGTCGTGCGCGCGCTCATCCGGCGGCGCGCGAAGGGCCTGCGTTTGCTGGGGGTTCCGGTGCTCGGGTTGTGCGCGGATCTGCTGATCGGCGCGGGCTGCGTCGCGGAAGTCGAGTCGAGTGCGGTGTCGCTCGGCGAAGCGGGCATGGCGCCCCGATTCACGGCGGCCGCCCAGCGCGGCGAAATCAGGGTGAAGGATGCGACCTGCCCGATGGTGCATTCAGCGCTGCAGGCCGCCGAAAAAGGCGTGCCGTTCATGCCGCTGCGCGGCGTCATCGGCTCCGATCTGGTCAGGCACCGCGACGACTGGAAAATCATCGACAACCCGTACGCCGCGGGCGATCCGATTGTCCTCGCGCAGGCGATCGTGCCGGATGTGGGCCTGTTCCACGCGCGCTGGGCCGATCGCGCAGGCAACCTGTGGCTCGGGCGCCGGCGCGAGCTGGTGACGATCGCGCATGCTTCGAAGAGCTGCTTCGCCACCTACGAGTCGCTGCGCGAAGGCGACATGCTGGAAGACGAAATCCTCGCGCCGGGCGTGCTGCAGTCGATGTACGTCACGGGCGTCGCGCGCGCCGAGCGCGGGGCTTGGCCGTTCGGCGTGGCGGACGTCTACCCGATCGATGACGCGCACCTGCTCGCCTACGCGCGCGCTGCGAAAACGCGCGAGGGCTTTCAGGCGTATCTGGACGAGCACGTCCTGCGCAGCGCCGCCGTCGCGTCTTGAGCTACGCCCGGGAAGAACTGCTCGCCTTCACGCTGGCGCGGCTGATCGGCGATGCGCGCCACGTCGCGGTCGGGGCGGCATCGCCGGTTCCGGCCACTGCGGCGTTCTTCCTGCGCGCGAAGAACGGCGGCCGGCCGCGCGTCTCGCTGCTGCAGCGACGGCGCGGCAATCCCCTCACCGACGGCTCGCGCGAGCTGTTCGACCTTGCGGGCCAGGGGCGCATCGACGTGTTCTTCCTCGGCGGCGCGCAGATCGACGGCGAGGCGAACATCAACCTCGTCGGCACGGGGGAGTATCCCCATACGGAAACCCGCTTTCCGGGTTCCTTCGGCTCCGCGTTCATGTATTTCACGGTGGAGCGCACGATCCTGTTTCGCGAGGAGCATTCGCTTCGCGTGCTGGTGCCCCGGGTGGACTTCATCTCGGCGCCCGGCTGGAGCGAACCCGGGGTCTGGCGCCGGGGCGGGCCGCAGGCGCTGCTGACGGGGAAGGCGCTGTTTGCGTGGCAGAAGGAGAAGCGCCGGTTCCGGCTGGAAAGCGTGCATCCGGGGCATACGGTGGATGAAATCCGGGAGAACACCGGATTCGCGTTCGATTGCGCGGCTGCGGTGGCGACGACGCCGGAGCCTGACGCCGGTGCGCTCGCGTTGCTGCGCGGCACGGTGGCGCAGGAGATTGCTGCCGACTACCCGGAGTTCGCGCGGCGGGTGTGGGGCGCGGAGAATAGTACGACCCCATTGACCGCTTCGGCGCCATGACCAACAACCAGGTGCACTCGGCCAACTTCACAGGCCCCCGCTCGCATTGATTGGTGTGTTGAGCACTCCGGGCGTTTGCCCGTGGATATGTGCAGGGTGCAGTGCTAGTCTTGCCGTGCCGTACGAAGGGAGGTTATGCGCAGCGCCCGACTCTTCGATTGCCGGCTCGCGTCCTGAAGCGGAAAAGAGGCTTTCCAACAGCCAGAAATTAGACTTGTGACCGCATTGGATTGACTATGCCCATGCCGTGACCTGGGCTGCGAAGAACTACGTCAAGATTTCCGCAAATCTAGATTTGCTCGCTTCCAAATAGTCCGCGCTCAAGTCCATGGCGATCCAGCGCCGCGCGAGCTGCTCGGATACGACGCCAGCCGTATTGGAGCCCGCAAATGGGTCCACCACTAGGTCGTCTGCATCCGTCAGAAGCTTAATGAAGAATTCCGGCAGGCTAGTGGGGAAACGCGCCGGGTGCATCTTAATTCCCAGCTCTTTACAGCGCTTAGTAAATTGGTCGTTGGAGGCGTTGTTCCCGAACTTGAGCATGCTTTCGGCGTGAGCTTCTTCGATCACGTTTCCCGGTATGGCCCCTCCCGAATCAATTTTGATGAACGATGAATTGATGTGGTGTCCGGAGGGTCGCACTGTCTCCCGTACACCACGTTGATTCAAGCGCACCATGTCTTTGCTGTAGGGCCGAAGGACATGTCGATTGTTGGCCTTGGGCCACGGCGTTTTCGAAAACCACCATACGTATTCGACCGAATCCTTGACGCGCACTCGCCTCACTGTGACCCACTCGGCTGGCACTGGCATTTTCGCGGGGTTGTACCAAAAGCATTCCTGCGCCAAATGAAACCCTAGTTCCTCGACGAGAGCTATTAGAAGTTTGAAGTGATAGAGGGAACGGGTAGGTGTGCCGGCGTTATAGCTACCTCCGACATTGAGTACAAAGCTGCCATCGTCTGCAAGAACTCGCTTTATCTCCTTGGCAAACTGCAAGAACCAGTCAACGTACTCCGCCTTCGCTACATTTCCGTACTCTTTCTTGAAATGCAGCGCATACGGTGGTGACGTGAAAACAAGATTTACAGACGAGTCGGGGAGCGTTGCAAGCAGTTCGCGGGAATCGCCCGCGAAGGCGGCTCCTAGAGGCGTCCTGTAGTAGGGGTCAATGTCCCGCAGCAACGTTTCGGGCCGGGGTTCCTTACAGAACACCAAGCCACTCTGAACACTGGACTTTGCGACAGTCATGACGCGAACAGTACCTCCAATTGCTAATGTGCGATTATCCATGCGCCCGACATTAGCTTAATAGGTTGACAGTGTCAACCCAATCTAAAAACACGCAATCCGACCTGGCCGAGTGGATATCGCTCGCCGAAGCCGCGCGTCTACGAGGCGTAAGCCGCCAAGCTATGTCTAAGCTCGTAAAGCATGGACGCTTTCGCACGATAAACGCTGGGGGGCGGCAATTGGTGCACAAGGCAGAGATTTTGGCCTACAAAGCCATGACGCCGGGTCGACGCTCAAGAAAGAGTGAGGATGACTAAGGACACGCTCCAGGCAATACGCGCGGCACTTGCCGCAGCCTCATCCGACGACCGCAGGCGTATTTTTCAGGATCTCCGGAAGGAGTTTCCTATTCACGAGCTCGAGCGCAAGTGGAACGCGCCATCGGAAGTTGTTCTGGAGGCAATTGCCCGCGCCACCGATTTGACTCAGCGCGGCTTGCGAGGTGTCATCGCTGAGGCGGCTTTCGCTCAGACTGTAGTTGTGCCGTTGCTGTCTGCTGGTTGGACAGACGACACTCCTGTCGGAGACATTCCTTTTGATTTCCGATTGAACGACAAGGTCGGGAAGGTGAAGGTCCAGGTAAAGAATCAGCGCAATGAAAAGCAAGCGCCTAAACTTTGGAAAAAACAGCCCGGCGTGTATGTTGCGGAAACACAGAAGACCCGTAGCGGCAAAGACAAAGCCGGGAACG
>JBGOTT010000021.1:0-24799 GCA_041476585.1 Gammaproteobacteria bacterium
GAAGGAGCTGATGGCGCAGCACGGCGGCACGCTGAAGACCCACGCGGTGGACATCCGCGATGCGCAAGCCGTGGACGCGATGATCGAGCGCATCTGGACTGAATCCGGGCCGCTTACCGGACTGGTCAACAACGCGGCCGGCAATTTCATCAGCCCGACCAAGGACCTCACGCCCAACGGCTTCAACGCGATCGCCAACATCGTGTTCCACGGCACGTTCTACGTGACGCACGCGGTGGGCAAGCGCTGGATTGCCGGCGGCCACAAGGGCTCGGTGATTTCGATCCTCGTCACCTGGGTGTGGAACGGCTCGCCGTACGTCGTACCGTCCGCAATGTCGAAGGCCGGACTGCATGTGATGACCAAGTCGCTCGCGGTCGAATGGGGCAAGTACGGGATCCGTTTGAATGCAATCGCGCCCGGGCAGTTCCCGACAGAGGGCGCGGGCAAGCGGCTGCGGCCCGACGGCAAGGCAGACGACTCGGCCGAGAGGAATCCGATGCGCCGCGTCGGGCAGATGCCCGAGCTGCAGAACCTCGCCGCGTTCCTGATGGCCGATGGCTGCGACTGGCTCACCGGCGAGACGATTGCAGTGGACGGCGCCGGATGGCTCGCGCACGGCGGCAACTTCTCGGAGCTCGAACGGCTCAGCGACTCTGACTGGGAGCGCACACGCGCGCAGATCAGGGCGCAGAACGACAAGGACCGGGCGGGCCGCACGACGTGAGGCAGGTTCCCCGCCCGGCCGCAACGCTGATCCTGCTGCGCGACAGCGCGGCCGGACCCGAGGTGTTCATGCTGCAGCGCTCGCAGAGCGCGGTGTTCGTCGCCGGCGCCTCCGTGTTTCCAGGCGGCGGGCTGGACGAAGCCGACGGCAGCGCGCGCATGCGCGCACGCGTACTCGGCCTCACCGACGAGGAGGCGAGCCGCAGGCTGAACGTTCCCTCGGGTGGCATGGCCTACTACGTCGGCGCGGTGCGCGAGTGCTTCGAGGAGGCCGGCATCCTGCTCGCGGTGGACGAACACGGCGCGCCGCCCGACCCGGCGCACATCGCGCGGCTCTCGGGCGAGCGCAAGGCCATCAACGCGGGCACGCTCGGCTTTCTCGAGCTGCTCGAGCGGGAACGCTTGTGCATTCCGGGCGACCGGATCGCGTACTTCTCGCACTGGATCACCGCGCCCGGACGCACGCGGCGCTACACCACGCGCTTTTTCGTCACGCTCGCGCCGCAAGCGCAAAGCGGCTCGCACGACGACGGCGAGACCGTCGCGAGCGCCTGGGTCCGGCCGCAGGTGGCGCTCGATCGCAACGCGAAGGGCGAGATCGAACTGGTGTTCCCCACCCGCAGTTCGCTGGTGGATCTGGCGCGCTTCGCCACCGCCGCCGAGGCCTACGAACATGCGGCGAGCACGCAGGCCGACATCGAAACCGATGCTGCATGCTGGGCGACCGGCAAGGACGGCAAGAAGCTGTTTCGCCGTACCGATCCCGCATACGCTGAAATCCACTGGAGCGATCCCGGGGAGACCGGCGAGACGAGCTATGACCTGGTGCCGGGCGTGCCCAAGCGGCTCGACCGCTACGTGACCCGGATCACTGCGCCCAATCCCGGCGCGATGACCGGACCGGGGACCAATACCTATCTGGTCGGCGGCGATGAACTCGCGGTGATCGATCCGGGTCCGGAAATCGCTTCGCATGTCGATGCGATCGTTGCCGCCGGCGCGGGACGCATCCGCTGGATCCTCGCGACGCATACGCACAAGGACCACTCGCCCGCAACGATTGCGTTGAAAGCCGCAACCGGCGCGCAGGTGATCGGCAGGCCCGCACCCGCAGGCGCGAGCCAGGACGCAAGTTTCGCGCCGCAACGGCAACCCGCAGACGGCGAGCGGATCGATCTCGGGGCGGTGACGCTGCGCGCGCTCGCCACGCCCGGGCATGCTTCGAACCATCTTTGCTACCTGCTGGAAGAAACGCGGATGCTGTTCACCGGCGACCACGTGATGCAGGGTTCGACGGTGGTCATCAACCCGCCCGATGGCAACATGCGCACCTACATCGCCTCGCTCGAGTGCCTGCTGACGAACGAATACGCAGTCTTCGCGCCGGGCCACGGCTACCTGATCGGAAAACCGGCGAAGGAAGTGAACAAGCTGATCCGGCACCGCCTCGCGCGCGAAGCGAAGGTGGTGCGCTCGCTCGCGCAGCTCGGCCGCGCCACGCCCGAGGAACTGGTGCGCACGGTCTACGATGACGTGCAGGAGCGGCTGCATCCGGTCGCGCTGCGCTCGCTCGCCGCGCACCTCGACAAGCTCGCCACCGATGGACGCGCGCATTGCCTGGACGGGGCCTGGGGGCTTACTGATGCCACTCGGTGATCCCCGAGTGGCAAACCCGGGCACGACTGGCTAAACTGCCGGTTCCCGCATGGAGCGTCGCATGGACCAGGAAAAGACCCTCAAGCTCGTCAAGAACCTCGACCGCGCAGCGATCGAACAGAAGCTGGGCGAAGTGCGCGCCGCGGCCCAGGCCAAGGGACTGAACGAGCTCGCCAACATGTTCGCCGGTGCGCAGGGCGCGCCGCGCGCCCTGCTCGAGCGAAACGTCGACAACGCGCTCAAATGGCTCGCCAACAAGCCCGAGCATAAGGGACTCAGCGCGCTGCTCGAACTCGTTGAGCTCAACTTGCCGAATCTGAAGTAGCCGGCGCGCCGGACTTGGCGCAGTACGACTTCGATCTTTTCACCATCGGCGGCGGCTCGGGCGGGGTGCGCGCGAGCCGCGTGTCGGCGACGTTCGGCGCGCGCGCAGCGGTTGCCGAGGACGGCCGCTTCGGCGGCACCTGCGTCAACGTCGGCTGCATCCCGAAGAAGCTCTTCTCGTACGCGGCCCATTATCGCGAGGAATTCGAAGTCGCGCGCGCCTATGGATGGACTGCGGGATGGACCTCGGATGAGCCGCGTTTCGACTGGCGCACGCTGCTGGCAAACAAGGACCGCGAGATCGCGCGCCTGAACGGGGTTTACGAGCGGCTGCTCACGAATGCCGGCGTCAGCATAGTGCGCGCGCATGCCGTCGTGCGCGGACCGCACGAAGTCGAAGCCGGCGGCAGCACCTGCACCGCCAGACACATCCTCGTTGCCACCGGCTCGTGGCCGCAGGTGCCCGATATTCCGGGCCGCGAACACGCCATCACCTCGAATGAGGCCTTCCACCTCGAGCGCCTGCCCGGGTCGGTGATCGTGGTGGGTGGCGGCTACATCGCGGTCGAGTTCGCCTCGATCTTCAACGGCCTGGGAGTGAAAACCACGCTCGCCTACCGCGGCGCAAAGCTGCTGCGCGGCTTCGACCACGAGCTCGGCGAGCGGCTGGCGGACGAAATGGCGAAGAAAGGCGTGGCGATCCGGCTCAACACCAATGTGACTGCGTTCGCGAAACGCGCCGATGGATCGATCGACGCGAAGCTCACCGACGGTTCGAGCATTCCGGTCGGCGCGGCGATGTTCGCCACCGGCAGGAAACCCAACACGCGCAACCTCGGCCTCGAAACCGCCGGGGTGAAGCTTGCCGCGGACGGCGCGATCGTCGTGGACGGGTACTCGAAGTCTTCGGTCGATTCGATCCACGCCATCGGCGATGCCACCAATCGCCTCAACCTCACGCCGGTGGCGACCGCCGAGGCCATGGCGCTTGCAAACACGCTGTTTCGCGGGCGGCCGACCGCCATGGACCACGATAACGTCCCGACCGCGGTGTTCTCCGACCCGAACCTTGCCGCCGTCGGCCTGGGCGAGGCCGCTGCGCGCGAACGACTCGGCGCGATCGAGATCTACAAGACCGCGTTCCGCTCGTTGAAGCATAGCCTCACCTCCAGCGAAGAAAAGACCTTCATGAAGCTGGTAGTGGACGCGAACACGCAGCGCGTGGTCGGCGCGCACATGCTCGGCCCCGAGGCGGGGGAGATCATCCAGGGCATCGCGATTGCGGTGAAGCTCGGGGCCACCAAGGCGCAGTTCGATGCCACCATCGGCATCCATCCGACCGCGGCGGAGGAGTTCGTCACGCTGCGAGAGAAGGCCACCTGACCGGAAAGGAAGAACATGAATGCTGCCGCATCGATTCAAAAACGCATCAAGGGAATGTTCCCCGAGCTGATCGGGATGGAGTTCGTCGAGGCCGGACCGGACCTGGTGACCGCCAGGCTCAAGGTGCGCCCCGACCTGTGCACCGGCGGGAGCATCCTGCACGGCGGCGCGATCATGGCGTTCGCGGACACCATCGGGGCGGCGGCGACGATCCTCAACATCCCGGAATCCTCTGGTACGGCCACCCTCGAATCCAAGACCAATTTCTTCCGCCCCGCTCCGGCGGGCACCGAGGTCACCGGCAAGTGCACGGCGCTGCACAAGGGCAAGCGGACCATGACCTGGCAGACCACGGTCACCTCTGCCGAGGGAAAGATGATCGCGGTGGTGACGCAGACGCAGATGGTGTTGTGACGTCGGACCGCGCAGTCATCGCTCATGCGTTTGTCCAGCACGGTCCGCGCCGTTGCGCTGTTCGAAGCAGCCAAGGGTGCGCTGGTGTTGCTGGCGGGATGTGGAGCGCTGGCCCTCGTCCATCATGATGCCCAGCGATTCGCCGAGCAGCTGGTCGGTCATTTGCACCTCAACGCGGCCAGACGTTATCCGCACATCTTCATCGACGCCGCGGCACACCTCACTGATGCCCGTCTGTGGCTACTCGCTGCCTTGGCCGCAGCCTACGGGCTGATACGTCTTGTGGAGGCTTATGGCTTGTGGCGGGAAAGACGCTGGGCGGAATGGATCGCCGCTGTCAGCGGCGGCATTTATATCCCGTTTGAGATATACAAATTATACGAACGCGTTCACTGGCTCGCCCTCGGAGCGCTGGTGCTCAACGTACTGGTCGTCGGCTTGATGATCAATGCCTTGCGCCGCGCGCGTCCGGTGGAGACGGAGAACACAAACTGATCATGTTCGGGACTCACGACTTTGCGCTGTTCGTCGCCGCCGGCGTGCTGCTGAACATCACGCCGGGACCAGACATGCTTTACGTCATCGGGCGAAGTACCACACAGGGGTTGCGGGCCGGAGCCGCCGCCGCTCTGGGGATCGGCGCAGGGTGCGTCGTGCATACCGTCGCGGCGGCGCTCGGGCTTTCTGCCGTGCTTGCCGCTTCGGCCACCGCATTTTCGATCGTGCAGATGATCGGTGCGGCCTACCTGGTGTACGTGGGCGCTTCCCTGATTCGTTCCGCGCGTTTCCGGCACGACGCGGCGCGCGTGGTTGCGCTCGCGCCCGCTACCTTGCGCACGGTGTTCATGCAGGGCTTCCTGACGAACGTGCTGAATCCGAAGGTTGCACTGTTCTTTCTCGCGTTCCTGCCGCAGTTCATCGACGCAGACGCTCCGTCCAAGCCGCTTGCGCTTCTGTTCCTGGGGGCAGTCTTCAATCTGAACGGTACGCTCTGGAACCTGTTTGTCGCCTGGTCGGCCGCGCGTATGACGGCGGGCTTGAAACACAGCAGGCTTGCGGCATGGTTCAACGGCTTTATCGGAGGCTTCTTTGTCTATCTCGGCCTCAGGCTTGCCTTCGCAAAGCAGGGCTGAAGAAGTCCTGGGCAGCTACGTGCCCGGCCTCAAGCCGCGAGCGCCCGCACGATCAGCGAACCTCCGCTCGCCAGCAGCATCAACGCCACCACGCGCATCAGCGCTTCGCGCGAGATGCGGCGGAAAATGTGTCCCGCCGCCCAAAGCCCGAGCAATCCGGCCGGAACCACGGCGAGCGCATACATCCACACGCGCGCATCGAGCAGGGTGCCGGTGGCGATGAAAGCCACCGTGCGCAGCGAAATGCTGGTGAGCGTGGCAAGGCCGAGCGTGGCGCGGTATCGCTCCTTGCTGAGTCCGCGCTGCGACAGGTACATCGCGTAAGGCGGGCCGCCCGCACCGAACACCGTGCTGGTGATTCCGCCGGCGAATCCCGCGACCCAGGCCCAGCCGGTGCTGAGCCGCGCGCGCGATTCGCCGTGTCTTCGCAGGCTGTAGAGCGCGAACGCGATCACGAATACGCCGAGCGCGAAGGTCGCCATCTGGCGCGGCAGGTTGACCAGCAGCGTCACGCCCGCCACGGTGCCCGCGAGGATCATCGGCACCATGCGCGTCCACTCCGCGCGCAGCGCATTGCGCGGGTTCTCCAGGCCGATGCGCAGCGCGTTGACGAGGTCCATCAGCACGAACAGCGCCAGCGCGAATGGCAAGGGCACCACGTGCGTCGCGATCGGAATGGTGATCAGCGCCGCACCGAAGCCGGTGATGCCGAAAATCACCGACCCGGCAAACCCGACGGGCGCGAGCACCAGCAGTTGCCAGTGCTGCGCGAGGAGATCGCTCAACGTTTTGGGCTCATCCTGTGGGTGCCACGGGGATGTTACTCCACGGCGACCAGAAGATGGTCTTCGGTGTGCGGGTTCATGCGCCGCAGCCCTGCAACGTAGCGCGCAAAAGGCAGGTCGTAACGCGCCTCCAGCCGCAGCGCGCAAGTGCGCAGCTCCTCCCACCCGAAACGGCCCCGCCCGCCCTTCAGCGCGAACACGATCACGTTGCCATCGCTGCGTGCCTCGAGGCACACGGTGCGGCCGCCGAACGCCGCCTCGAACCGGCGCAGGTAGAAATCGAGCTTCCGGTCGTCGCCGAAGAAATTGGTCACCAGCATTCCCGGCTCGGCGAGCGCGTCCCAGGCATCCGCGCAAAAAACCTCACTGGTGAGCTCGTCGACCTGCGCCCCGTCTTCGAAGCCGTCGGCGACCAACAGGTCGCACCCTTCTCTTAGCGTCCGCACTGCCCCTGCGCCGTCGCCGATATCGACTGCGAGGCGCGCATCGTCATCGGGCAGGTGAAACAGCGAGCGCGCCGCGATCACCACTGCCGGATTGAGCTCCACCACACGGGTGCGCACCGCGCGCAGGTTGTGGTGGATGAACTTTGCGATCGAGCCGCCGCCCAGGCCGATCATGAGGCATTCGCGCGGCTGCGGGTGGAATAGCAGGAAGGCCATCATGCAGCGTGTGTAGTCCAGCTCGAGCGCGTGGGGCTCGGCGATGCGCATGGCGCTCTGTATGTGCTCTCCGCCGAGGTGCAGCATGCGCACGCCGCGTTCCTCTCTTACGGTGATTGCCGGTCGTCGCGACGCAAAGGCCTTGAGCGTCATTGCCGCGAAAGCGGGAATCCAGTCACATCAATACCCGGCGCCGCGCGCGGTGATGGGCCACAGGGCCTCGACTGTGCCCCGATCCATCCCGCCGCGGACGCAGACGTACCAGTCGTGCAGATTCACCGTCGGGTCGCAGTGCCCGGGCACCAGCGGCAGTTTCTGCCCGAGTTGCAGCACCGGCGCGTCCGCATCGAGCTCGAGCACGCCGTGCTCGTCCGAAGGGCGCGTGTAGCGGATTCCGGGTGAGTGCCAGACGCTGGGCAGGCCGGAGTCGATACTCGACGCCTTGAGGCCCGCGTCGAGCACCGCGCGCCCGGGCGCAGGAAGGCTCATCACGGTGGAGAGCACGAACAGCGCATGTTCGAAGCGCGGCAGCGGAGCGGCCCACTCGTTCCTCGCGTAATCGGCGTCCATGAAGACGTACGAGCCGGGCTGCACCTCGTTCCACGCACCGGTCTCGATCTCGAACATGTAGCTGCCGCTGCCGGCACCGGTGACGATCGGGCATCGAATCGCCTCCCGCTCGAGCGCCGCGCGTGTTTCGCGCACCGCACCGGCGGCGGTTTCGATCGCCGCGCGCCGGTCGGCCATGCCGCGAATGTGTTGCGCCGACCCGTGATACGCCTGCAGACCCGCAAAGCGCAGCGCGGGCGAGCCCCGCAGCTTGCGCGCGAGCGCCACCGCCGCATCGCCCGGCGCGACGCCGCAGCGCCGCGCGCCCACATCGATTTCGACATAGACGTCGAGCGTGACCCCGGCGGAGCGCGCCGCCGCGGCCACCGCATCGATGTTGCCCGCGTCGTCGACGCAGACGCCGACCTTCGCGCGGCGCGCGAGCCGCGCCAGTCGCGCGAGCTTGGATGCGCCGACCACCTCGTTCGACACCAGCACGTCGCCGACGCCGCCCTCCACCATCGCCTCTGCTTCGCCGACCTTCTGGCAGCACACGCCCACCGCGCCCGCGGCGATCTGGCGCAGCGCGATCTCCGGGCACTTGTGGGTCTTGGCATGGGCTCGCACGCGGATGTCGCGCCCGGCGATCGACCGGTTGAGCGCGTCCAGGTTGCGCTCGAACGCATCCAGGTCGATCACCAGCGCCGGCGTGTCGATCTCGGCGATCGGCCGGCCGACGCGTGCGGGCAGGTGCAGGTGCGCAGCCATCGCTCGGGGGTCAAGCCGCCGCGCGCCGCGCAGCGCGCGTCTGAAACGCCAGCCAGATGACCGCCACGCCGACCAGGGCGACCAGCGGCAGCGCGGCGTAGTTCACCTTTTCCCAGCCGGCGCTGGTGACGATCAGGCCGGAGGTAAGCGAGGAGATCGCCATCATGATGAAGATCGCGGAGTCGTTCGCGCCCTGCGCTTTCGCCCGCTCCTCCGGCCGGTAGGTCTCGGTGAGCAGCGCGGTGCCGCCGATGTACAGGAAATTCCAGCCCACGCCCAGCGTCACCAGCGACCACCAGAAATTCGCCACCGCGATGCCTTCGAGTGCGATGCCGATCGCCGCCAGATTGAACAGCACGCCCGTAACCAGCAGCGCAAGCACGCCGACGCGCTTCACCAGCGGGCCGGTGACAAAGGAAGGCGCGAACATCGCGATCACGTGCGCGGAGATGACGAAGGCTGCGTCGCCATACGGATGGCCGCAGACGCTCATCGCAATCGGCGTCGAGGTCATCAGGAAATTCATCACGCCGTAGCCGATCGCGCCCGCCGACACCGCGACGATGAACTTCGGCTGCGCCGCAATCTGCGCGAGCGGCCGGCCGCTCGCGCTGCGCTCGGACTCGCTCGGGTTGGGAATCTTCAGGCGCGCGAGTAGCGCGAGCGTGACCAGCGAGAACACGATCAGCGCGAGATAGGCCGACATGAATTTTGGCCCCGCCAGGTCGATGGTAAAGCGCGACACGCTCGGGCCGAGGATGCCGCCAACCAACCCGCCTGCCAGCACCAGCGAGATCGCCGTGGCTTTGAAATTCTGGGGGGCGGCGTCCGCCGCAGCGAAACGGTAGTACTGCGCAAAGCCGTTGTACACGCCGAACACCAGCGTGCCGAAGCACAGCAGCCAGAAGCTCTGCAGCCAGATCGCCGCCGCGCACACCAGCGCGCCCGCGACGCCGACCAATGTCCCGGTCATGAACCCGCGTTTGCGGCCGACCCGCTTCATGTAGAGCGAGGCCTGCATCGTCGAAAGCGCACTCCCCACGACCCAACAGGTGACGGGCAGCGTGGCGAGCGCCTTCACCGGCGCGAGCGCGAGGCCGGCCAGGCCGTTGATCGCGATCAGCGTCGCGTTGTTCGTCATCAGCATCGCCTGGCACGCAGCCAGGATGGCGACAGTCCGGCGGGTGCTGTTCATTTATACAGTAACGGGGTAGGATGGCGGTGAACCGCTATTGTAGGGTCCCAGACAGGTGCAGACAGACCGGTCCAGCGAAACACCCCGCCCGCGCAAGGCGCGCGGCGCCGTTTCGAACCCTCAAGGGCGCTTCGAGGGCGAAGTGCGCGAGGCAATCGACGATGGCTGGACGCGCGAGGACGAATCCGTGCCCGAACTCGCAACCACGGTGACCGAAGAGCGGGCGCGCTCGATCATCGCGAGGAACGATTCACCCGACATCCCGTTCGAGCAGTCGATCAATCCGTACCGCGGATGCGAACATGGTTGTTGTTATTGTTACGCTCGTCCGAGCCATTCCTACCTGGAACTCTCGCCCGGGCTGGATTTCGAGACGAAACTATTCGCCAAGACCAACGCGGCAGAATTGCTGAAGGCGGAGCTCGCCAAGCCCGGCTACAAGGTGACGCCGATCATGCTCGGCGCCAACACCGACTGCTACCAGCCGATCGAGCGCAAGTGGAAAATCACGCGCCAGATGCTGGAGATCCTCGCCGAGTGCCAGCACCCGGTAACGATCGTTACCAAGGGCGCGCTCGTCGAGCGCGACCTCGACCTGCTCGGGCCGATGGCAGGGAACAACCTCGTGGAGGTCTTCGTCTCGATCGCCACGCTCGACCGGGTGGTCGCGCGGCGCCTAGAACCGCGAGCAGCGAGCCCGCAGCGGCGCCTGGATACGATCCGCGCACTGTCGTCTGCCGGCGTGCCGACCGGGGTGCTGGTCGCGCCGATCATCCCTGCGCTCACGGACACGACCATAGAAGCTGTGATCGAAGCCGCGCACGCCGCGGGCGCGACCAGCGCGGATTACACGCTGCTGCGCCTGCCGAACGAACTGAAGGGCCTGTTCAGGGAGTGGCTGGCGACCCACTACCCGCAGCGCGCTGACCACGTGATGAGCATCGTGCGCGACATGCGCGGCGGGCGCGACAACGACCCGAATTTCGGCTCGCGCATGCGCGGGACGGGGAATTTCGCGGAGTTGCTGAGGGCGCGGTTTTCGATTGCGCGGAAGCGGCACGGGTTGGACCGCAGGAGCCGGGAGAGGATTGATCTCGACTGCACGCAGTTCAGGGTGCCGGTGGTCGGCGGGCAGATGCAGCTTTTCTAGAGTTCCGTGTACTTTTTACTGTTGCCACGCGCCTTGTCAACGGGATACTTTTCTGTGTTTCGCTTGATTTTGAGCGCTGCGGCTTGGACGATGTCAACGTCCAGTTTGTCGGCGAGTCGTACGAGATACAGCAGAACGTCGGCCATTTCCTCGCGCACCTTTTCCAACTGCTCGGAAGTCAGCAACGTTGAGTCTTTGTCACTGACCCACTGGAAATGCTCTAGCAATTCGGCGGCTTCAACGCTGAGCGCAATCGCGAGATTTTTCGGGGAATGGAACTGATCCCAATCGCGCTCGCCAGCGAAATGGCGCAATGCGTCTCGAAGTTCACGCAGTGGGCCGGGACCAGGAAGATCTGTGCCATGGGTCATGTCTTGAACCTGTATTCGTTGTGCCACATCAGGAATTCGCGGCTGGGCATGCTTGTAGCGTTTGCTGGCCGGAATCTAAGCTCCTTGCCGTGATGCGCGTAGTACTCGCGACCATTCTCCCATTCCTCCTTCAACCGCGGGCTCACTTCGAGGCGGAGCTCAGGGGTAACGGTCATGTATCCCAGATCGAAGAGTTTGTGCAGATCCGAACGCAATAGGATGCCGTTGCTGACGCGATGTGGGCCTCTTTCCGCATATGGTCTGATGTGCGCAGCTTCGAGAACCGGCAATGTCCTTTCGCCTGTTACTGCGCAGCGTCGCTGATAGGCATCGGTGACCAATACGCGAAAGGCGCCCTGGCCGAGGCGGCTGCGCGCCAAATACGCCTCGCCGAACCGTTGTTCGTCGGAATCGGAGGAAATTGCGCCGGAATCTTCAATTCGTTGGGCGGCAGGCATGGCACGACGCACGGCCTCCCAAAGCGATCTTCCCTCTTCCATCTGCGTGTCATAGCTCTTACCTGAAACGATGTTCAGCGCAAAGCTCGTCGGAGTCAGAATCCAATTGCTCCGTTCGAAGAAGAACGGTTCCACCAAGACGTTACATCCGATTATGGGATCAAGCGCGTCGTCGGTTGGGCGATAGCGGCGCACCCGCGCACGCAAATCGTTGAGAGAGGACACACCGTTTTTCTGTCCGAACGCGTCCCAGGCCAAGGACGCAGGAAGCGCCGAATAGCGCACAAAGTACCCGCCGCCCACGATAAAGTTGTAAGGGGAATGCAACTTGAAGAGGAACGGCTCCCCCGGCTGCAAGACCCTGAAATTGCGCGTGCCGCTCGGTTGCCAGAAATTCACTTCATCCGGCCCAAGCCGCATGAGGTACTCGAACCAGTTCTTGTCCGTGACCCCCACCCAGATCTTCATTTGAGGTATCCAGACAAAGGTTCTCGCTCGAGCACCCGATGTAGCCGATCGATCTTCGCATGCCGCTCATGCCCGCCGGCCATCCCGCCCCCCCTGCGAAGCATTCTCCCATAGCGCCGCGATGCGGCAGATCAGTCGTTTTTCTCCCACGCGCAGCTTTCAGCAATCAATGGTCAGACTCTGCTCTCTCACCCGCGCATCAACTAGGGGTAGCACGTTGTGCATCGAAAACGGACCCCGGTCAACCGCCCGATTTGCGCAATGCCTTGATCATTTTCCATCCCGACTCTCCGGGCAGTCTGCATTCCCAGAACGTCCAACCGTTGACCGGATTGCTTGTGATCGCCACCGCGGCGGCCGAAGGAGTGTCGTATCGCTTGCCGTTCAATACCAATGCCCCACGCTCGACTCGCCCGAGGTGGGTCTGCCCCCGGTAATTTGCGCGGAACTCGGTGCCTGCAGGGAATCGCACGCCCTTGGCAACCCAATCACCCGCGATTGCTGTCGCGCTCGGGACTGTGGGCTCTTTCTTGCTGGGAAGTCCGAGCAATTGGCGCAGGACGTCGTTTTCGCTGACTTCCTCGGAGGCGCGGCGCAGAGTGAGCGCTTTGAAGACGTCAAAATCAACCTCGATGCTGCGCATGCGAAGCTCCTGTAGTTAGTAATAGTGCTATAGTACTATTTATCATGAACGATGTCAATGGCTTTCCTTCTTGCAGCTAGACATGTGCACCGAAGTACTGTTATGTTATCTATATCTAACATATTGGCTCTGCAATGCGAATTTTTGGGCTCGGCCAGGCAATACGCCACGCACGCATCGCACGTAATCTGACCCAAGCGCGGCTAGCAGCGATGGTAGGGATATCCCGCGAGACGCTGAATCTCCTGGAAAGCGGATTGATCCGGGACCTGGGCATTCGCAAGGTGCTCGCCGTACTGGACGAACTGGAGCTTGCGTTGACCGTAGAGCCCGTCGGTCGCCCGCGGCGGCCCAACTACGTACGCATGGCCTGCACCAGCGCAAGCGTGAGCTTCAAGAGCGCGCTGACGGAGGACGAACTTGTCCACGCCCTCGTTACAGGCAAGGTTCCGCCGGGACGCAGCGCGCACCTGAGGACACTGTTCGACGAAGTCCCCGCTACACTGCTGAGAGGCCTTGCGGAGCAGGCCGGCGGATGGACCAGACCGGGCAGACTGGAAAAGAATCTCGAACGCCTTGCGCGTGACGCCGGCGCGTCGCGCAGAATCGAAGCATGGATGAAGAACGGCTGAAGATCTGGGAGACGTTGCTGCGGCGCGCTTTCGTTCTCATCGATTCCGTGGCGAAAGCGGGTATCACGCTTTCCAATTGGAGTTTCGGCGGCGGGACGGTGCTAATGCGACGGCACCATCATCGCTTCAGCAAGGACGTCGACATTTTCATACCAGACCCGCAATACCTCGGTTACCTCAGCCCGCATCTCAACGATACCGCGGAGTCGATGACCGGCGACTACATACTGCAAGCCAACTTCCTGAAGCTGCAGTTCCCGGAAGGAGAGATCGACTTCGTGGTCTCCGCCCCGCTCACGGAAAACCCGACCGTCGTCGAGACGCTGTTCGACCGCAAAGTCATGGTCGAGACTTCGACCGAGATCGTCGCGAAGAAGGTATGGCACCGTGGCGACCGGTTCAGGGCGCGTGACATCTTCGATCTGGCAGTGGTCGCCGAGAGAGAGCCCAATGCGCTCAGGTCGATCAGGCCCGTCCTGCGCGATCGCCGCGAGTTTGTATTGGCGTGGATCATTGCCAACGAAAGGGCTCTGCGCGACGATTTCGCCAACCTCGAGATCCTCGATTTTCGGCGCAGCTTCGACGAATGCCTTGCAATCGTGAGAGAAACGTTTCAACAGGCAAAGTAGCGAAACATCACATGCGCTTCCGCAACCTCTGGCTCGCGATCGGCTACGCGCTGGTCGCGATAATCATCTTCCTCTCGCTCACACCGAGTCCACCGAAGCTCGATATCGAGCAGGGCGACAAGCTCGGCCACTTCCTCGCCTACGGCACGCTGATGTTCTGGTTCTGCCAGATCTACGCCACGCGCTCGTCGCGCATCGCGCACGCACTCGCGTTCGCCGCGATGGGCGTCGCGCTTGAGTTCGCGCAGGGCATGACCGACTATCGCACTTTCGAGCTTCTCGACATGCTCGCGAACGCGACCGGCGTGGCGCTGGGTTGGATCGCAGCGCAAGCCCTCAGGATCAACGTGCTTTCCATGATCGAATCTGGATTCCCGCGTCCGCGGGAATGACGGGCCTGTTACGCTAGGCGCACCGTGAGCGCCGCCCCCACGCGCACCGAGCGCATCCTCGAAGCGCCGATCATCCCGACCATCCTGCGCTTCGCGGCGCCCGGATTGCTGCTGGTGCTGTTCCAGTCGTCGGTATCGATCAGCGACACCCACTTCGTCGGGCGGCTGGGCACCGAGCCGCTCGCGGGACTCGCGCTGGTGTTCCCGCTCTTGATGCTGCTGCAGATGATGTCGGCCGGCGCGATGGGTGGCGGGGTGTCTTCGGCGATCGCGCGCACGCTGGGCGGTGGGCACGGGCACATGGCGCGCGCGCTGGTGGTGCACGCCACCGTGATTGCGCTGGCAATGGGCGCGGCGTTCACGCTGCTGCTGCTCACCGCCGGGCCTGCGATCTACGTGCTGCTCGGCGGGCGCGGCGCAGCGCTCGAAGCTGCGCTCGCCTATTCCAACATCATCTTCGCCGGCAGCGCGCTGGTGTGGCTCGGCAACACCTTCGCCAGCGTGCTGCGCGGCGCCGGCAACATGCTCATTCCCGCGGTTTCTCTGTCCGGCGCGGCGCTGCTGCACATTCCGCTGTCGGCTTCGCTTACGCTCGGCTTGGGGCCGTTCCCGAAGCTCGGCATCACCGGTGCGGCCATCGCCTACATCACCGCGTCGGGCTTCGCCGCGCTGATGAATCTCACCTACCTGCTTCTCCCTCACAGCTCGCTGCGCCCGCGGCTCGCGGATTTCAGGCTCGAGCGGCGGCTGTTCATGGAAATCCTGCGCGTCGGGCTGCTGTCCATGGCCTCATCCTTTCAGACAGTGCTGACCGCAGTGCTGCTCACGGGATTTGTCGGACGCTTCGGCACCGCCGCGCTCGCCGGCTACGGCGTCGGTGTGCGCCTGGAGCTGCTGCAGGTGCCGCTGGTGTTTGCGATCGGCCAGGCGATGGTCTCGCTGGTCGGCACGCACATCGGCGCGGGCCGCAACGAGCGCGCGAAGAAAATCGCCTTCACCGGCAGCGTGATGGCCGCGGGCATCTGCCTGGTCATCGGCAGCGCGGTCGCGATCGCACCCGGGGCATGGGTGGGGCTGTTCAGCAGCGACCCGGAGGTGCTCGCGGCGAGTTCCACCTACCTGAGGATCGTCGGGCCTTTCTACGCATTCCTCGGCATAGGCATCGCGCTGTACTTCGCCTCGCAGGGCGCAGGGCGCGTGCTGATGCCGATGCTCGCGGGCAGCGTGCGCCTGGTGCTGGTGATCGCCGGCGGCTTTGCGCTGGTGTCCCTCAAGGCCCCGCTCGCGGCGATGTTCGCGCTGGTCGCAGTGGCGATGGCGATCTACGGCACGCTCACCGGCTGGTGGGTGCTGCGCAGCGAATGGGCCTCGAGGCGATGATCGCCTTCGCGCGGCTCACGGCCTGCGGGTCGGTGAGCGAACGCAGGAAGGCCACCAGGTCATCCACCTCGGCGTCCGAGAGATCGAGGGGCTTGAGCAGCGCCTCGCCGTCGGAATGCAGCCGGTCGGGGCTGATGCCGGAATAGTGAAGCACCACGTCGCGCAAGCTCGCGAGGCGACCGTTATGCATGTAAGGCGGGCTCAGCTCCACGTTGCGCAGCGACGGCGTCTTGAATTCGCCGAAATTGCGGTGCTGCGCGTCGAGGTACCGCGTCTTCGTCGCGGCCTCACCCGATGGGTCGTCGTTGTACCTGCCGAGCAGGTTGAACGGATCGGCACGCAGGCGCTGGATGCCGCCGTGCCGTCCGGGGTCCGCGCCGCCCTTCACGAAGAACGGCACGCCGACGTCGTGAAACTCGCTGTTGGAGAAATTCGCACCGAAATGGCAGATGCTGCAGTTGCCTTTGCCGATGAAGATCTTCAGGCCGCGCTGTGCATCGTCTGGGTAGCGCGCGGCGGCGAGCGCATCGTCGCGCGCAAGCGCATCGCGGAACTCGTCGAACGGCGTGCGCCCCGATCCGAGCGTCTCGACGAACGCAGCAAGGGCTTTGGCCGCGTTCACCAGCACCTGCTCGTCGATTGCAGCGTCACGCCGGCCCGGCTTGCCGAACGCGCTCTCGTACAGGCACGCAAGCTGCGGGTCGGCGCGCAGCGCCGCAGCCACGTGTTTCGCGTCGGCGCCCATCTCCGCAGGATGCAGGATCGGCCGGATGATGAATGACCACAGGCTGTCCGATCCGCCATCCCAGCCGAACCAGCGATTCAGCCGCGCATTCCACAGGCTGGGCGTATTGCGCTCCAGCTCGCCGATGCCCGCAGCCTGCGCGCGCCCGTCCACCCACGACTTTTCCGGCGCATGGCAACGCGCGCAGGAAATCGCCCCGCCCGGCGAGAGCCTGCGCTCGAAAAACAGCGCGCGCCCGAGCCCGATCGCCTGCGCATTGCCGGAGACGCGGTTCGACGGGTCGCGCGCCGCGGCCGGCGGCCAGGGGCCCTGGCGCAGGATCAGCGCGACCTCGCGCTCGTCGAAGCGCTCATCGATGCGATCCCGCTCTGCAGCGAGCGAGGGGCAGATCGCGACCAATGCCAGGGCCGCGGCCAGCCGGCGCAGCATCATCGGAGATCGACTTCGCGCGTCGCGCGCTCGATGCCGTCGGCGCCCTGCACGTCGAACATGAACTGCCACACGCCGGGCATGTGAAGCATCAGCCCGCGCGCGAGGATCTTTGCGGGCGCGGTCTGTTCGACCGTCGCGCGCGAGTTCATGCCGTGGCGGTGCGCGGGCATCTGCGCGTCCACCTTCAGGACGGTGGGCGCCGCGGCGCCCGTCTTCGCACAGGCGACGGCCTCTACGGAGAAGTACTTGCCAACGTCGAGCGTGGCCGGATCGGTGCGAAAGAACACCGCGTAGTGCGCCGAATCGGCGCGCAACGCAAACCCTGCCGGCGGCTCGCAGGCAAGAAGCGCGAGCGGCGCGGCAGCCGCGGCAGCGAGCACCAGGCGCATCATCCTAGTCAGTCCGCTTGTCGAAATGCTCGAAGATCGCCGCTTCGCCGTTCTTCCAGGCGATTTTCTCGGCCAGGTCCTTCGGCAGGTCGGCGAGCCAGGCACGCGACCAGCGCGCGTGCTCGCCGATGTAATGCCAGCGCTCGGGCGTGAACGAATCGGTGCCGACCATGAAACGATCGGGAAACTCGTCAAAGGCTTCACGCCATTCCGGCGCCACCCTGCCGCCCGAGCCGTGGTCGCTGCGAAATGCGAGGTCCGCCCACAGGTTGCGGTGCCTGCGCAGCATCTCGCGCACCTTCGCCGGCTGCTCGAAACCGGAATGCGCCCACAGGATGCGCGCTTCGGGCCACTGGCGGAACAACCGCTCGATCGCATCCGTGTCGGAGTGCGCGTGCAGCATCAGGCCGTATTTCTTCGCCAGCTCGACCATGCGCCGCGGCACCGGCAGGTCGGCGTCGGCGCCGTACAGGTGGAATTCACCGATCGAGACGAATCTGTATTTCGCCAGCCTCTGCTCGAGGTACTGGATCACCGTCTCGTCGCGCGCCCAGCTGCCGATCTCTCCGCGCGAGCGGTAGGGACGCAGCTCCGGCACGATGATGTCGGGCGCTTCGGCGTAGAGCTTCTGGGTGCCCTCATCGTTGGAACTCGATACCAGCGCGCGCTTCACGCCGGCCTTCCTGAGGATGGCAATGGCTTCCTTCGGCGGGACGGTTTCCCAGGCGTCGTGGCTGTAGTGGATGTGCGCGTCGAAAATCGGCAGGTCGGCGGCGAACGCGTTCGAGCAAGCGAGCAGCAAGCCGGCAAGCAGGATCTTCATGGCCGAACCCCTCCTTCGAGCAAGCCTTCGTCCTTCAACCAGCGCCGTTCCTACTGCGCCGTCCAGCCGCCGTCGACCGACAGCGCGATGCCGGTGACTGCGCGGCTCCCCGGGCCGCACAGATACATCGCCGCCTCGGCGATGTCCTCGGGCGTGGCGAAGCGCAGGTTGGGTTGCTTTTCACCCAGCAACTCGCGCTTGGCTTGTTCGACGGAGATGCCGGCTTTCGCCGCGCGCTCGTCGATCTGCTCTTGCACCAGCGGGGTGAGCACCCAGCCCGGGCAGATGGCATTGCAGGTGAGGTCCAGTTCCGCGTTCTCCAGCGCCACGACCTTGGTGAGGCCGAGCAGGCCGTGCTTGGCCGTGACGTAGGCCGATTTTTCCTTCGACGCGACCAGGCCGTGCGCGGAGGAAATATTGACGATGCGGCCGAAGCCGCGCGCCTTCATTCCAGGAAGTGCCGCGCGGATCGCGTAGAACGCGCCGGACAGATTGATCGCAATCACCGCATCCCATTTTTCCACCGGGAAACTCTCCACCGGCGAGACGAACTGGATGCCCGCGTTGTTGACCAGGACGTCCATGCGCCCGAGCTGCTTTTCCACGGCGGCCACCATTGCGGCGGCTTCCGCGGCCTTACCGATGTCGGCGCGCGCGAAAACGACGCGTACGCCGAATTCCTTCGCCAAGCCGCTTCTCAGCTTTTCGATCTCCGCGGCGTCGCCAAATCCGTTCAGCGCGATGTCGGCGCCTGCCGCGGCAAGCCGACGCGCGATGCCCAGACCGATGCCGCTCGTCGAGCCCGTAACCAGCGCTATCTTGCCTTTCAACATCAGAGTTTCCTTTCGGGTTGCAGAAATTCAATCAGCGCATCGAGCACCGCGTCGGGCGATTCGGCCATCAGCGAGTGGCCCGACGGCGCAATCGTCACCGTGCGCGCGCCAGCGATCGCCTGCGCGAGCGCGGTAGCCGCCTTGGGTGGCGTCATCACATCGCGCCGGCCGAGAATGAACAGCGCGGGGCATTTCACTTTCGCGGCCGCGTCCATCCCGCCTGAGTAATCGTTGCAGGCCTTGAGGTCGTTGTGCAGTACGCCGGGTGCGAGGCGCCCGAGGCGTGCCAGCGTGTCGCCATACATCCACATGCCCGGATTCGGATTGCCGGCGAGCGGCACCTGCGGCGCATGGCCCCAGATCGTTTCCATGTCGTAGGCTCTCTGGTCGTTGCTCTTCGCCGCACCGAGGAAGGAATCTGATACCTTCATCGGGTAGGCAGTGCCCACCAGCGCGATGTGGGTCACCCGCGCGGGATGGCGCGCGGCGCATTCGAGTACAGCCAGCGAACCCATGCTGTGGCCGACTATCGCGGCCCGGTCCAGCTTTGCTGCGTCGAGCAGGCGCACGATCCAGTCGGCGATCGCCTCCACGCTCGCAAGCGGCGCACCTTCGGAGCGGGCGTGCCCCGGCAGGTCGAGCGCCAGCACGTTCCTCTTGTGATAGCCGAAGTAGCGGCTCTGTAGGGCCCACCAGCTGTGATCGAGCCCCGCACCGTGCACGAACACGATGGTGGGCAGCGATGCGTCGGGCGCGTGGTTGGCGGTGTACGCATAGGCCCGTTTCCCGTCCACGGTGAAATCCATCGTACGCCCTAGCCCGACCTTCCCGCCGTCGCGAGGGCGCGCCCGAGGTCCTCGATCAGGTCATCGGCCTCCTCCAGTCCGACCGACAGGCGCACCGTGCCGGCGGTGATGCCGGCCTTTTTCAGGTCTTCGTCCGAGACTCGGTAATGCGTGGTGGTGGCAGGGTGGATGACGAGTGATTTCGCATCGCCGACGTTCGCCAGGTGCGAGAACACGCGCAGCGATTCGATGAACCGCCGCCCCGCTTCGCGACCGCCTTTCATGTTGAACGAGAACACCGCGCCGCAACCCCTGGGCAGCAACACTGCGGCGAGTGCGTGGTCCGGGTGCGAATCCAGTTCCGGATACATCACCGTCTCGACCATCGGGTGACGCGCGAGGAAGGCAACCACCTTGCGCGTGTTCTCGACGTGGCGCGGCATCCTCAGGTGCAGCGTCTCGATGCCCTGCAGGATCTGGAACGCGGTCATCGGCGCCATGCACGCGCCGAAATCGCGCAGGCCCTCGCGCCGCGCGCGCAGCAGGAACGCGCGCGTACCCGATTCCTCCTCGAAGTCCATGTTGTGGAAACCCTGATAAGGCGAGGTGAGCGTTTCGAACTTGCCCGAGGCTTCCCAGTCGAAGCGGCCGGAATCCACCAGCACACCGGCGATGGCGACGCCGTGGCCGCCGAGGAACTTGGTCGCCGAGTGGTACAGCAGGTCGGCGCCCAGTTCGAACGGCTTCATCAGCCATGGCGTGGTGAAGGTCGCGTCCACCAGCAGCGGCACGCCGTGCTGGTGGGCGAGTTCCGACACCCGCGGGATGTCGAGCACATCGAGCCCCGGATTGCCGAGCGTTTCACCGAAAAACAGCCGCGTATTGGGCTTCACCGCGCGGCGCCAGTCATCGAGCTCGCGCGGATTGATGAACGTGGTTTCGATGCCGAAGCGCGGCAGCGTATAGCCGAGCAGGTTGTGCGATCCGCCATAGAGCGAGTTCGACGCGACGATGTGCCCTCCGGCGCCCATCAGGGTCGCCACCGCGAGGTGCAGCGCGGCCTGGCCCGAGGCCGTGGCGATGGAACCCACGCCGCCTTCGAGCGCGGCCATGCGCTCCTCGAGCACCGCCACCGTCGGATTGGAAATGCGCGAGTAGATGTGCCCCGCGCGCTCCATGTTGAACAGCGACGCGGCGTGCTCGGAATCGCGGAACACGTAGGACGTCGTCTGGTAGATCGGCACGGCGCGTGCACCTGTCGTCGGGTCGGGCGACTGGCCAGCATGCAATGCGAGCGTGTCGAAGCCGGGATATTTCGGGCCGGACATATGCGCAACTCCGTTACTGCGTCATCCCCGCGAATGCGGGGATCCAGAGCAACGACAGCCTAGTGTAGGTTCTTCCGATTCGGCGCGACGGTGTAGGCTTCGAACGCCCGCTCCTGCTTTTTCCGCGATTTCCTCTCGGCCCAGTCGCGGTCGAACAGGTCGTTCACCAGCGCCAGCGCCTCGTCCACGCGCTGCTTGTCGAACTGGCGCCCGAGGATCGCATCGACGTCCTCGAGCATGCAGCGGCGCTGCGCCTCGTGGATCGCCAGTTCGGTCGGGCCGACGAACAGCAACCGATTCTCGTCCTCGTCGTTGTCGTGATAGAGCGTGAAATCGACTTCGACCGCCTCCTCGCAGTACGGCCCAAGCAGCGCGAGCGAACGCTCGAGCACCTGTTCGAAGCTGCGGCCGATCTCGCCGGTCCAGCATAACTCGAGCATCCGATTCGATTCATCGAACTGGATGCCGGGCTCGTTCGGCTCGAGGCTCTTCACCTTGTCGATCGAATCGAGGTCGAGGTAATCGAGCCACGCTTCGAGCGCCGACTCGATCTGGGGTTTCGACACGCCATCGAGGATCGGGATGCTGGCGTGGACGTGGGATTCCATCCGCATGGCGGGTGGCCTCGTATAAAGGGATGGCACGTGAAGTTTATCACGCCGGCCGGCGGTGCCCGCGCGAGGCTCCGGGGTCAACCGCGGGTGCGGCAAAGCGTTATTTGAACAGAATCTTGCGAAGTTTTGCGCAATTCCGACCGGCGGGGCTTGGGAAACGCCGGACGGCGCCGATATATGAAGGACGGAAGCGCACGATAGTGGAACAGAAGGAGCAGGAAGTGGAGGCAGTCATGATGAATGTTCTGTACAACAGCCCCACCTACGTCGTGGTCGAGTACGCGGGCCAGGACGGGATCGAGTTGGTCGACAAGTCCGCGGGCCGCGGCACCTTCTTCGAAGGCCTGATCGCGCGCAAGTTCCGCTCGCACATCCAGCACGTGTTCGACGATGACCCGACGGTCGAATCGGTGGACGAGTTTCTCGGCCACTACGACGCGCTGTTGACGACTTCGATCGCCTACCACTGAGCTGATTCAGCTCTCATTCACCTGACGGGCCCCGGGCACGTACACTACGTGCCCGATGATTCTTCCGGACTACGCCGGCGGCGGCTTCGCCAACCTGATCGCCTCATGCATCGCGGCGGCCGGCGGCGTTGTGCGCCATCCGACGGCGCGACTCGCACCGCCCGCGCTGCTGGCCCAGGCGCGCAACATCGTACTGTTGCTGGTTGACGGCCTGGGATATGAATACCTGAGCGGTCCCGGGCGTGGCAGCGCGCTGGCGGCAAGGCTCGCCGGGCGCCTGACTTCGGTATTTCCCTCCACCACGGCAAGCGCGATCACCACCTCGTACACCGGCTGGACGCCCATCGAGCACGGGCTCACCGGCTGGTATACGTATTTCTCCGAAATCGGCGGCGTGGCTGCGCCGTTGCCATGCAAGCGCCGCGGCAGCGAGGCGCCGCTCGCGGACGACGCGGCGCGGGCGATCTACGCCGCGCCGCCGCTGTTCGATTCGCTGGAACGCCGCGCCATCGTCGTCACCTACCGGCCGCTGATCGCGTCGGCCTACAACCGCCACCACTGCGGAACCGCCGAACGCCGCGCCTATGACGATCTCGCAGGCCTGGTCGCTGAAACCGAAGCCGCGGTGAAGTCCGGCGACGATGCCAAGTTCGTATACGCCTACTGGCCGGAGTTCGATACGATCTCGCACCGCCACGGGGTCGACAGTTCCGAGACTGCCGCGCAGTTCCGCGCGATCGACGACGCGTTTGCGGACCTGCTGGCGCGGCTCGCCGGCACTGAGACCCTGGTGGTCGCAAGCGCCGACCACGGCTTCATCGATTCTCGCGACGACGATTCGCTCGAGTTGCCCGAGCAACTTGTGGCGCTGCTGCGCCATCCTCTGTGCGGCGAGCGCCGGGCCGCGTTCTGCCACGTGCGCGATCCGGATGAGTTCATCCCACGCGCACGGGATTGGCTCGGCGAGCGTGCCCACGTCCGCCCGAGCCGGGAACTGCTCGCCGAAGGCTGGTTCGGCCCGGGCGATGCCCACCCGCAGATCGCCGAGCGCGTCGGCGACGTTTCGCTGGTTATGCGTGGCCGTTATACGATCAAGGACTGGCTGCCGGGCGAGAAGCGTTATCTCCACATCGGCAATCACGGCGGCACCAGCGCCGAAGAGATGTACGTTCCCCTGATACTTGCGGAGGCATGACGTGAAAGCAAGAACCAATGGCATTGACACCCAATACGAAGTGCGCGGCAGCACAGGCCCCTGGCTGGTGCTGTCGCATTCCCTCGCCTGTTCCGCGCGCATGTGGGATCCGCAGATCGCGGAATTCTCGAAGCGCTGTCGCGTGCTCGCCTACGACACGCGCGGGCACGGGGGCAGCGACGCTCCCGCGGGGGCGTACACCCTCGAGCAAATGGCTGACGACCTGCACGCGCTGCTCGCGCACCTGGGGATCGGCGAAGCGCACTACGCCGGCCTGTCGATGGGCGGCATGATTGGGCAGACCTTCGCGCTCAGGTACCCGGGGGTGTTCAAGACGCTTACGCTCGCCGACACCACCAGCAGCTACCCGTCCGAAGCCGCGCCGGTCTGGACCGAACGCATCAGGCTCGCTCGCGAAAAGGGCATGGCCCCGCTGGTTGAGCCGACGCTCGCGCGCTGGTTCACCGAGCCGTTTCGGAACAGCCGGCCCGAGGTCATCCAGAGCATCGGCGCGCTGATCCGCAACACCCCGGTCGCCGGCTACACCGGCTGCTGCGAGGCGATCCCGAAGATCAACCTCACCGCGCGGCTGAAGGAAATCCGCGCGCCGATCCTGGTGATCGTCGGCGACCAGGACGCGGGCACGCCGCCCGCGATGGCGAAGGAAATCCACGCCAATGCGCCGGGTTCGAAATACGTCGAACTCGCGCCCGCGGCGCATTTGTCCAACCTCGAGCAGCCGGAGCAGTTCAACCGGGCACTGGATAAGTTCCTGAGAACAAACGCCTAGCAGCCTATTGGCTGCCCAAGGATCACCTGGCGCGCTTCGTGGTCGACATCGTCGATCGACTCGATCTGTCGGAGCTCACCCGGCAATGCGCTTCCGGCAGTTCCTTTTGCGTGGGTTGGCCTCGGTGCGAGGGGAGGCGACGCTGGTCACGATGCCATGGAACATCAAGAGAATGGCCGGAGATGAAATTTCGTCAGCTTGCCTGACAATCTATTGCATTCTTGCGTACGCTACCGCACGGATGGAGTTCGGCTCTGCAGCGCAACATTCGAAGGCCGTGCCTATGCCGGTATCGAAGGGAGCATGCACATGAACGCCTTCATGGTCGACGGTCCAAGGATTCCAGCGCTTCCTCTCGCTCTCGTGCTTGCATTCGCCGCGCTTTGCGGCCCCTCCCCGGGACTGGCCGGACCGTTGCTGGGTGTTGCGGAATCCTTTGCGGTCCTGGGTGGCTCGGCGACGACCAACACCGGCCCGACTACCATCACTGGAGATTATGGTGTCTCCCCAGGTTCTCCGCTTGACATGACGGGCATCACCCTCACAGGAGCGCCACACGCCACTGATGCGGTCGCAGCTCAGGCTCAGGTTGATCTCACCACTGCGTACCTTGGATTAAAAGGCCTGCCGTCCACTACCAACTTGACTGGTCAGAATCTGGCTGGACTGACGCTCAC
>JBGOTT010000022.1:0-24283 GCA_041476585.1 Gammaproteobacteria bacterium
CACGCGCGACACCAGCCCCGCGCGCTCCGCCTCTGCGGCATCCATCATGCGCCCGGTGAGGCACATATCCATCGCTTTCGCCTTGCCTACCGCTCGCGGCAGGCGCTGCGTGCCGCCCGAGCCGGGCAGGACTCCGAGATTGATTTCGGGCTGGCCGAATTTCGCGTTGTCCGCCGCGATGATGATGTCGCACATCATCGCCAGCTCGCAGCCGCCGCCCAGCGCATAGCCCGCCACCGCGGCGATCACCGGCTTCCTGATGTTGCGGATGTGCTCCCAGTCGCGCGTGATGTAGTTCGACTTGAACGCGTCCATGTAACTGTAGTTCTGCATCACCCCGATGTCGGCTCCTGCAGCGAACGCCTTTTCGTTGCCGGTAATGACGATCGCACCGATCCCGTCGTCGGCGTCGAATCCGTACATCGCCTGCCCCAACTCCTGCATCAGTTGCGCGTTGAGCGCGTTCATCTGCTTGGGGCGGTTCAGCGTGATGAGCGCGACGCGGCCCTTGATTTCGGTGAGAATGAATTCGTAAGCCATGCCTACTCCTGGTCGATGATCAGCAGTCCGGTCTTGCTCATTTTCCGCCCTGTTGCTTGAACACGGATAACGGCACGACGTCCGTTGCGGCGTAGCGCTTGCGTCCCGGCTCGACCTCGGCAAGCGCCTCGGTCTCGTGCATGCCAGCCAGGCTGCGCACCGCAAGCTCCTGGTACTGCCGGGTCGCGTCGCGCTTCCATGCCATATCGGCCTCGGTGAGCGCTCGCAGGATCTTGGCGGGCACTCCGGCGGCGAGCGAGCGCGGCGGGACGACAAACTGCGCCTTTACGAAGCTCATCGCCGCGACGATCGAGGATTCGCCCACCTCGGCGTTGTCATTCACCACCGCGTTGATCCCGACCAGCGCATTGCGCCGCACCACGCAGCCGTGCAGTACCGCCCCGTGTCCGATGTGGCCATCGGCCTCCACCAGCATGTCGCGGTCCGGAAAGCCGTGCAGCACGCAGGTGTCCTGGATGTTGGCGCCGTCTTCGACCACGATGCGGCCGAAGTCGCCGCGCAGGCATGCGCCGGGTCCGATGTACACGCGCGGTCCGACGATCACGTCGCCGATCAATACTGCGGCGGGATGCACGTAGGCTGTGGGATGAACGACCGGCGTGATGCCGTCGATCGAATAGACTTTCAGCATGCGGCTATTCTAGCGCCGCTGGGTTATCCTTCAATTCTTCAGCACAACGTCGGCAGCGAAACGCCCGCATCCGGATTCCATGTCCGAACCAGTCCTCACCGCCGTCGAAGCGGGCGTGCAGCGCAAGCGGGTCGCCGCATTTCTCGAGAAACGCACGCCGAGGTTCACGGGCCGGTGATGGACAGGCAAGCGCTCGCCCGCGCCACGGCCGACGCGATGTGGGCCGGGGACCATGCATCGAAGTGGCTGGGCATGAAGATCGAGGAGGTGAAGGCCGGTTACGCGCGGCTGTCGATGCGCGTCACGCGCGAAATGGTCAATGGCCACGACACCTGCCACGGCGGCATGATCTTCACGCTCGCCGACTCGAGCTTCGCCTACGCGTGCAACAGCCACAACCAGCGCGCGGTGGCCGCGAACTGCAGCATCGATTTCCTCGCGCCGGCGCGTCTCGGCGACGTGCTCGTCGCAACGGCGGTGGAGCAGGTCCGCGCAGGCCGCGCCGGCGTGTACGACATCCGCGTCGAGAACCAGGCGGGCGAAACGATCGCCTCGTTCCGCGGCAGATCCGCCGCCATCAAGGGCCACTGGCTGGAGCCATGAGGACATTCCCTCCCGAACCGATCGAAAAAGCCTCCGTCGACGAACTGCGCAACCTGCAGCTCGAGCGTCTCAAGTGGTCGCTCGCGCACGCCTACGAGAAAGTGCCGCACTATCGAAAGAAATTCGACGCGGCCGGGATGAAGCCCGCGCACCTGCGCACGCTCGAAGATCTGGTCACCGGCGGCCTCGGCGCACACTACGGCGCGGAGCCATGGACCAATGAAATGGGAAAGCAGATCGAGGCGAGGACTTCGCTCGATGCGATCGACATCTACGGCCTGTCGGAAGTGATGGGGCCGGGCGTAGCGCAGGAATGCGTCGAGACCAAGGACGGGCTCACGATCTGGCAAGACCACTTCTTCCCGGAGATCGTCGACCCGGCGAAGGGCAAGGTGCTGCCCGATGGAGAGCAGGGTGAACTTGTATTCACCTCGCTCACCAGGGAGGCGCTGCCGGTGATCCGCTATCGCACGAGGGATCCGACGCGCTTGCTTCCCGGCACGGCGCGCAGCATGCGACGGATGGAGAAAATCACCGGACGGTCGGATGACATGCTGATCATCCGCGGCGTGAACGTGTTCCCGACGCAGATCGAGGAGCTGATCCTGAAGCAACCCGAGCTGGCACCGCATTACCTTCTCGAACTGTCGAAGGACGGGCCGCTCGATCACCTCACGGTGCTGGTCGAGATCCAGCCGGGGGCGCAGGATGCAGGCTGCGCGGCCCGCCGCACGCTGGACTGAACCGAGACCTTGAGCGCCAATACATAACCTTGCCGGAGTGCCCGTGCCCGATCGAAAGCGAATGGATGATGCAGTGAAGCTGGTGCACTCGATCATGCTGCCCACTCCGCAGTACGCCTGGCCGCTCTTGTGCGAGCGCGTCGGCGCGCAGGTGTGGGTGAAGCACGAGAACCACACGCCCACCGGCGCGTTCAAGGTGCGCGGCGGGCTGGTGCTGCTCGATGCGCTGAAGCGCGCGGACCCGAAGCTCTCGGGCGTGATCAGCGCCACGCGCGGCAACCACGGCCAGAGCCTCGCGTTTGCGGGAAAGCGCCACGGCGTGCGCACCGTGATCGTGGTGCCGCTCGGCAACAGCCGCGACAAGAACGCCTCGATGCTCGCGTGGGGCGCCGAGCTGATCGAGCACGGCCGCGACTACGATGAGGCGCGCGAGCACGCGGCGCTCCTCGCGCGCGAGCAGGGGCTGCAATTCATCGGCCCGTTCCATCCCGAACTGGTCGCCGGCGTCGGCAGCTATGCGTTCGAGCTGTATTCGGCTGTGGCGGATCTCGACGCGGTGTACGTGCCGATCGGCTGCGGCTCGGGCATCTGCGGGCTGATCGCCTGGCGCGATGCGCTCGGCCTGCGCTCCCGCGTGATCGGCGTGGTCTCGGACCGGGCGGACTGCTATGCGCGCTCGTTCGAGGCTCGGCGCCCGGTGGAGACCGAAAGCGCAAACACCTACGCCGATGGCATGGCGGTGCGGGTGCCGGTGCCGGCGGCACTCGAAGCGATCCTCGCCGGCTGCGAGCGCATCGTGCGCGTCTCCGACGACGAGGTGAGGGCCGCGGTCAGCCATTTTTACAGCGACACGCACAACCTGGTTGAAGGCGCTGGCGCCGCCCCGCTCGCCGCACTTATGAAGGATCGCGAACGCAAGGGGTCGCGTTTCGCGGTCATCGCGTCCGGCGGAAACATCGACCGCGAGATGTACCTCGCGGCGCTATGCGGCTGAAAGCAGCGCCGCCGGTTGCCGTGCGGCGCTCGATTCCAGCGCCAGCAACGCGCGCTTTCGCGCGAGGCCTCCGGCGTATCCGGTCAGGTCGCCGTTCGAACCGATGATACGGTGGCAGGGAACGATGATGCCGATCGGATTGCGTCCGGTCGCAGCGCCCGCCGCGCGCGCGCTGCCGGGGCAACCCGCGCGGCGCGCGAGTTCGCCGTAGGTGATGGTCTCGCCGTATCTGACGCCGCGGATCGCGGCCCATACAGAGCGCTGAAACGGCGTGCCTTCGGGCGCCAGAGCGGTGTCGAAGCGCTTGCGCTCGCCCCCGAAGTACTCTACCAGCTCGCGCTTCGCCTGGCGCAGCGGAGCGTGGCGCGCATCCTGCCGCCATTCGGCGTCGACCGACGGCCGATACTTCTGGCGATCGAAGTAAACGCCTGAGAGGCCCTCGCCATTGGCAACGAGCAGCATGCGGCCATGGGGACTGTCGTAGAAACCGTAGTAACGCATGGTCATTCCTTCACTGTGGGTTTGGCCAACGATTGCCAGAGATGCATCACGGCATACGCGCGCCACGGCTGCCAGGCTTCGCCGGCGGCGAGCACGCGGCGCGCGTCGGTCGCACCGAGCGCCTTCAACACGCCGAGATCGGTGTGCGGAAACGCGTCCGGCCAGGCGAGCGCGCGCATCGCGATGTATTGGGCGGTCCATTCGCCGACACCCGGCAGCGCGCGCAACCTGTCGAGCGTCGCTTCGATGTCGGCGTTCGGCATGAGGACGAGATCCCCGTCCGCCACTGCGCGCGCCAACGCGATGACGGTGCGGGCGCGTGCCGCAGGCATGCCGAGCCGAGCGACGCGACCCGGGGCGGTCTGCGCGACACGCTCGGCGGCCGGAAACAGCGTCGCGAGCGACGCATGCGGAGTCTTGATCGCATCCCCGAACGCCGCCGCGAAGCGGCCCGCCAGCGTGCGCGCAGCGGCGACCGTCACCTGCTGGCCGAGGATCGCGCGCACCGCCATCTCGAATCCGTCGAATGCTCCCGGAACGCGCAGCCCCGGATGCTGTTTCGCCAGGGGGCCGAGCGCACTCTCGACCTCGGCAGGATGGCAGGCCAGGTCGAACAGCGCCTTGACGCGCGAGAGCACCGGTGGCAGCGCCCGGGCGAGGGACGCGGAGAGGGTGACGCGCAGCGCGGGTTTTCTCCGCGACATCGCGACCTCGATCCAGCCGCGATGCTCCTTGCCGTCGACTCCCACACGCGCGGTACGGCGAAAGCAGGCGCCGTCGATCGCTTCGACGCCGGCGACTGCGCGTGCACCCAGGAAGGCGCTCATGGCAGGCCAGTCGTAAGGGGGGCGGAAGCTCAACTCGAAATTCAGCGCGTCGGCCGCGGCCGGTGTCGTGGCATGCATCTGGCGGCGCAACCGGTCCGGCTGGAGGCGGTAGCGTTGCTTGAACAGCGCGTTGAACCGCCGCAGGCTGCCGAAGCCGCTCGCGAACGCGACCTCGGTGACCGGCAGGGCGGTGTCGGTGAGCAGACGTTTCGCGAGCAGCAGCCGCTGCGTCTGCGCAAATTCCACGGGGGAGACGCCGAACTCGGCGCCGAAGATGCGGCGCAGATGCCGGTCCGTGATTCCCAGGCGCGAGGCGACCGCGTCCATCCCTGCCTCGTCCAGCGCGTGGTCCTCGATCAGGCTGGCGGCAGCCTGGGCGACGCGCGTGGTCGCATCCACGCTTGCATTGCCGGGCGCGAGCTCCGGGCGGCAGCGCAGGCACGGCCGGTAGCCCGCCGACTCCGCGGCCGCCGCGCTCGGATAGAAGCGGCAGTTCTCGCGCCTGGGCGGTTTGACGGTGCACACCGGACGGCAATAGATGCGCGTCGACGACACCGCGACGAAAAAGCGACCGTCGAAGCGCGCATCGCGCGCCTTCAGCGCGCGATAGCAGGTATGGGGATCGAGCGTCATGCACGCATTGTGCGCGCGCCACCGGGCCCGTGCTCGCCGTTTTCGGACATCACGCTGCCGCGAGGTCCAAAGGTCCGAAAATGGCCAGCCGGCCCGGCCGGCTTCGGTAATGATTGCGGCATGAAGCCCGCCGACTACACCCGTCTCGTCCTGCTCGCCGCGATCTGGGGCGGTTCGTTCATCTTCCAGCGGATCGCAGCGCCGGTGCTTGGCGCCGCGCTCACTGCGGAAGGCCGGCTGCTGATCGCCGGCGTCGTACTCGCCGCATGGTTTCGCTGCACGGGTTTCGATCCGCAATGGCGGCGCTACGGCAGGCAGTACTTCGCGATCGGCGTCGTCAACATGGCCTTGCCTTCGCTGCTGTATGCGTTCGCGATGATCTACATCCCCGCTTCGCTTGCCGCGATCCTCAACTCGACCTCGCCGATGTTCGGCGCGCTGTTCGCCGCACTGTTCCTCGGTGAACGTTTCACCGTGCGCAAGGCGCTAGGCTGTGCCGCCGGAGCGGTCGGGGTCGCCCTGGTCGCGCGGCCGGATGGATATGCATCGACGCCGATGTTCGGCGTTGCCGTCGCCGCCTGCCTCGCGGCCTGCCTGTGCTACGGCTACACCGGCGTCTTGGTCCGGCGCCACGCTGCACAAACGCCTTCGCGCGGCATCGCAGTCGGCAGCCAGCTCGCCGGCGCCGTGTTGCTGCTGCCTCTCCTGCCGTTCTCGCCCCCGGCCAGCGAACCCGCCATGTTCGCCGTTTCGAACCTTGTCGCACTGGCGCTCTTGGGCAATGCACTTGGCATGGTGCTCTACTTCCGCCTGATCGCCGACGTAGGCGCGACACGGGCGCTGACGGTCACCTACCTGATGCCTGCGTTCGCGCTGTTATGGGGTGCGCTGTTTCTCGGCGAAGCGCTGCCAGCCAGCGCGCTCGCGGGCGCAGTTTTGATTCTTGCGGGGACAATGCTCGTCACGCGCGGATAGAATCTGGCCACAATGGCCTCCTATCCAAAACTGTTCGCGCCGCTGAAAGTCGCCCACCTGACGCTCCCCAACCGCATCCTGATGGGCTCGATGCATACCGGGCTGGAGGGGATGAAGGAGGGCCCGGGGCGGCTCGCCGCGTTCTTCGCCGAGCGCGCGCGCGGCGGCGTCGCGCTGATGGTCACCGGCGCGTTCTCGCCCAATATCGAGGGCTGCCTCGGACCGGACCGCGAGACGATGATGGACGCGGCGGACCGCGACCGCCACCGCGCCATGGTGCAGGCCGTGCACGACGCGGGCGGCAGGATCCTGCTGCAGCTGTTGCACGGCGGTCGCTACAGCAAGCGCCCGGGTGCGGTCGCGCCCTCGCCGATCAAGGCGCCGATCAACCCGATCTCGCCGCGCGAACTCTCCAGCGCCGAAATCGAGCAGACCATCGAGGACTTCGCGCGCGGCGCGCTGCTCGGGAAACAGGCGGGCTACGACGGGGTCGAGATCATGGGCTCCGAAGGCTACCTGATCACGCAGTTCCTCTGCCTGCGCACCAACCAGCGCAACGACGAATGGGGCGGGCCGCTCGAGAACCGCATGCGCTTCGCGGTCGAGATCGTGCGTCGCGTGCGCGAGCGCTGCGGCCCTGACTTCATCCTGCAGTACCGCATCTCGGTGCTCGACCTGGTCGAAGGCGGCCTGTCGGGCGACGAAATCGTGCTGCTCGCGCGCAGAATCGAGGCCGCCGGCGCCGATATCCTCAATTCCGGCGTGGGCTGGCACGAAGCGCGCATCCCGACCATCGCGTACGCCGTACCGCGCGGCGGGTTCGCCTGGGCGACACGGCGGCTGAAGGAAGCCGTCAAGATCCCGGTGATCGCCTCCAACCGCATCAACGCGCCGGAGCTCGCAGAGGACATCATCGCGCGCGGCGACGCGGACATGGTGTCGATGGCGCGGCCGTTCCTCGCCGATGCGGATTTCGCCAACAAGGCCAGGGCCGGCGACCGCGCGGGAATCAATATTTGCTTCGCCTGCAACCAAGCCTGCCTCGACGAGATATTCGACCAGCGCGTCGCCAGCTGCGTGGTCAATCCGCGCGCGTGCCGCGAAACGGAACTGATCTATCGCCCCGCGCAATTGAAGAAACGCATTGCAGTCGTGGGCGGCGGGCCGGCGGGACTGTCCTTCGCAGCGGTTGCCGCAGAGCGCGGCCACGCGGTCACGCTGTACGAGAGGTCCGCCGAACTGGGCGGCCAGTTCAACCTCGCCAAGCGCATTCCCGGCAAGCAGGAGTTCGGCGAGTCGGTGGCTTACTACGCCGAGCGGTTGCGCCGCGCCGGCGTGAAGGTGGCGCTCAATCGCGCGGCCGATGACGTCGAGCTCGGGGGCTACGACGAAGTGGTGCTCGCCAGCGGCATCGTGCCGCGCACGCCGGCCATCCCCGGCGTCGAACACAAGAAGGTGGCGGGCTATGTGGATGTGCTGAGCGGCCGCGTGCCGCTCGGCGAGCGGGTCGCCATTCTCGGCGCGGGCGGCATCGGATTCGACGTCGCGCTTTACCTGCTCGAGCGCAACGGCAGGACGCAGCTCGAGCCGGCGGCATTTGCTTCTCACTGGGGCATCGTGACCGACGCGAAGAGCTCCGGCGGCCTTGCCGCCGGAAACCCTCGCGACGACAAGCCCGAGCATCGCATCACGATGCTCAAGCGCTCGACGACCCCGTTTGGCAGCACGCTTGGCAAGACCACCGGCTGGACGCACCGCATCGAGCTCGCGCGCGCGGGCGTGGAGATGTTGCGCGGCGTCGAGTACCGGAAAATCGACGACGCGGGCGTGCACATCGTGCTGGAGGGCAAGGCGCGTGTGATTGCCGCCGATACCGTGGTGCTGTGCACCGGCCAGGATCCGCTGCGCACGCTCGTCGAGCAGCTGGAAGCGCGCGGCGAGAAGGCGCATCTGATCGGCGGCGCGCGCGAGGCGGGCGAACTGGACGCCAAGCGGGCGATGCGCGAAGGCGCTGAACTCGCTGCGGCCATCTGAGACCATGGCAAGGCCACCGGTCGCAGTGATCGCAGGTGTGGGCGAAGGCCTGGGGTATGCGCTGGGCAAGCGATTCGCGCAGGCGGGCTACAACGTCGCGCTGGTGGCGCGCAACGCCGAGCGGCTTGCGCACCTCGCCGATGAGATCAGAGCTGCAGGCGGGCAGGCTTTTGGCGCGCCGACCGATGTGCGTGCCGAAGGAGAAGTGATCGCGCTGTTCGACGAGGTCGAAGCCGACCACGGTCCGGTCGAAGTGGCGGTGTACAACGCCGGTGCGAACTTCCACGCGTCGATCCTCGAGACACCTGCGGACATGTTCGAGAAAGTCTGGAAGCTCGGCTGCTACGCAGGCTTCCTGTTCGCGCGCGAGGCCGCGCGGCGAATGGTCCCGCGCGGCAGGGGAACGATCCTGTTTACCGGCGCCACCGCCTCGTTGCGCGGCGCTTCGCACTTCGCGGCGTTCGCCGCGGCGAAAGGCGGCCTGCGCCAGGTCGCACAGAGCATGGCGCGAGAACTCGGGCGGAAGCACATCCACGTGGCGCACGTCGTGATCGACGGGATGATCGATACCGCTGCGGTGCGGGCGCGCTTTCCGGAGCGCGTGAAGGAGATGCCTGAGAACGCGATGCTCGATACGGATGCGATTGCGGAGGCGTTCTACGCGATCCACGTCCAGCCGCCTTCGGCCTGGACGTTCGAGATGGATCTCAGGCCGTTTGCGGAGAAGTTCTAATTCGATCACGATCTTCTTCTGAAAGAGCTCACATGAGATCAATTGCAATATCCAGCGTTAATTTGAAACCGGGTCGATTGATCGCGGCGCTTGCGACAACGATGCTCGTGCTCGGCGCGTGCACGAACACCACCACCACACCGGCCCCATCAACCGGCGCGAGCCCGCTTTCCAGAGAGCGCATCGCCGAAATCCTGGCCAGTCCGGATCGAACCGCGGCCGATCGCACCAACGACGTCCGCCGCAAGCCGGACCAGATGCTGGCTTTCATCGGCCTGCGGCTGGGAATGGTTGCGCTGGATTTGAGTGCCGGTGGCGGCTACACCACCGAGCTCCTCGCGCGCGCAGTCGGCCCGACGGGGCGCGTGTACGGACAAAGCGCGCCGCGTGATCCGAACCGCCTGCCGCCAGCGCCGTCGGGGCCGCCGTCTTCGCCCCTACGCCTTGCCGAACGCACCAAGAACCAGGCACTCAGACATATCGTTACAGTGGTGCAGAAGTTTGAAGCCCCGGTCCCCGCTGAAGCCGCATCGAACGGGCTCGACCTCGTCACGCTCATGTTCAACTATCACGACCTCGGATTCCTGGGTGTAGATCGCGCGCAAATGAACAGGGCCGTGTTCGCCGCGCTCAAACCGGGAGGCATCTATGTGATTGCCGACCACTCGGGCCGGCCCGGCACCGGCATCTCCGAATCGGGCACCCTGCATCGCATCGAGGAATCCTTCCTGCGCAGGGAGGTGGAAGCCGCGGGATTCAAACTGGCGGACGAAGGCAATTTCCTGCGCAACCCGTCCGACCCGCGCGATAAGAATACGCCCGATCCGCCGCAGCCCAAGGACGAGTTCGTGCTGAAGTTCGTAAAGCGATAAGTGCGGACCGACGCGACGCGAACTGGGGTGCTGCTGGCGCTTCTCGCCGCGGCGATCGGCTGCGAGGCGCAGACGCCTTCGGCCTCGTCGCTCGCGGCCCGCCTCGCTCGCGCGAAGTCGCTCGAGATCAATACACCGTACGTGCCGCCCCCGGGTGATCCGCTCGAGCACCACGCGTCCGGTTATGCCAAGGTCATGTGTTCCGCCGTGTTCATCACCGGCCTCGATCCCGTTTTCGCCGCCGAAAGCGTCGGCTACTTCACGGGGCCTTACGCGGAGCGCGCGAAGCTCGGAAAACCGGTGATCGATCGCGTCAACAAGGCCGTCCGCATCACCCTCCCGAATGGCCTGACGCGCATTGCGCGCTACCTCGGTGACCAGGGGTGCGTCACGCTCCCGCTCGGCAAGGACTCCGTGAGTTTCACACCGATCAGCGTCGAGAGCCGGCTGCCCGAACCGTCAACCCAGCCGTGGCCCAGGGGCGACCTGCTGCCGAGGGATCCGCTGCCGGCAGAACTCGACGCCGGCAAGCTGAAGCAGGCGGTTGATGCGGCGTTCGAGCCTGCCGCCGGAATGACGGCCGCCTTCGTCGTGACGTGGAAGGGACGCTTGATCGCCGAGCGGTACGGCGAGGGAACCACGGCCCGCACTCCGCTCGAGAGCTGGTCGATGGGCAAGAGCGTGACGGCCGCGCTGATGGGTATTCTCATCAAGCAGGGCGTCTACGACCTGTGGCAGCCCGCGCCAATTCCAGAATGGCAAGGCGCGGGCGATCCGCGCGCCATGATCCGCATCGGGGACATGATGCAGATGTCGAGCGGACTGCGAATCAGGGCGCCGCAAGACCCCGACTACGATCCTTCGGGGCCGTATCCGGACCATGTCTATCTCTATACGGGCGCCGTCAACGCGTTTCGCTACGCCGCTACGCGCCCGCTGCAATGGCCGCCCGGCACGGTAGGCCGCTACCACAACACCGATCCGGTCCTGATCAACTATCTGATTCGTCTCGCCGTCGAGAAACGCGGCGAGGCGTATTTGTCGTTCCCGCAGCGCGCGTTGTTCGACAAGATCGGCGTCAGGACGATGGTGATCGAAACCGACCCGTCCGGAAATTTCCTCATGCAGGGGTACGAATTCGCGTCGGCACGCGACTGGGCGCGCCTCGGCAATCTCTATCTTCAGGATGGCGTGTGGGGCGGTGAGCGGATTCTGCCGGTGGGGTTTGTCAAATTCGTGAGCACGCCCGCGCCCGCGTGGGTAGCGGACCGGCGACCGATCTACGGCGCCTTCTTCTGGATCAATGGCGACGCCGCATTCCCGGTGCCGAGAGAGGCGTACTACATGGCCGGCTCCGGTGGGCAGACGACGCTGATCGTCCCGTCACACGACCTTGTCGTCGTGCGGATGGGTCATTACAAGGGTGGCGCGGCCGGCGGCGGAAGCTTCCGGCGGGCCCTCGCGCTCCTGATGGACGCGGTGCCGCGCAGTAGCCAATAAGACTGCTGGAACCAATCGGCGATCCGGGTAGTCTGAGCATGCATGCGTAACCACTTGCGTCACCGCAGCACCCTCGCTGCAGCGCTGTTCATCGTGCTGCCATTCCTGACGCCCGGGACGTCGGGCGCAGCCGACGAATTGTCGCCCGAAGCCCAGGTGCGCCAGGTCACCGCCGACGTAATGGACTCGATCAAGGGCGACAAGGCACTGCAGGCCGGGGATCGGCAAAAGGCGCTGGCACTTGCCGAGCAGAAAATCCTGCCGCACGTCGATTTCCGCGAAGCGACGCGCCTCGCGGTCGGCCGGACCTGGTCCACGGCGACTGCGGATCAGCAGAACCGGCTGGTCGACGAATTCCGTACCTTGTTGGTGCGCACGTATGCAAACGCCGTCGATGTTTACCGCGGGCAGACGATGAAAGTGCAGCCGGTGCGCATGACGCCCGGCGCCACGGAAGTGACGGTGAGAAACCTTTACCTGAACGCATCCCACCAGTCGATCCCGGTCGATTACTCCATGCGCAAGACGCCGGACGGCTGGAAGATCTACGACGTTACCGTCGAAGGCATGAGCCTGTAATCACCTACCGCGGGGAGTTCGAGCAGATCGTGCGCCAATCCGGCATCGACGGCCTGATCGTCCGTCTCGCGGAGAAGAATCGCTCCACCAAGTCGTAGCCAGGAACGTCGTTGAGCTTCCGGTTGTGCGGAGGCTTGCGTGGATGGGCGTACTCGTAACACCATACGCCCGTCGACCATGGATGCCGCCGGCTCAAGCGAACCGCAGTTCTCCGCGCAGGACGCACGCGCACTCATCGAGCGCATCGCCGCGAACATCGGCACCGTGATGCGCGGCCAGCACGCGGCGATCCGCAAGCTGCTCGCCGCGTTCGCCGCCGGCGGCCACGTGCTGATCGACGACTATCCCGGCACCGGCAAGACCACGCTCGCCAAGAGCCTCGCCGCCTCGATCGGCGCACACTTCACGCGCGTGCAGTTCACCCCCGACCTGCTGCCTTCGGACATTCTCGGCGTGTCGGTCTACAACCAGCGCGATCAGCTATTCGAGTTCCGCGAAGGGCCGGTGTTCACGTCGATCCTGCTCGCCGACGAGATCAACCGCGCCAGCCCGCGCACCCAGTCCGCGCTGCTCGAAGTGATGGCCGAAAGCCAGGTTTCGGTGGAAGGACGCACGCACCGGCTGGACGAACTGTTCTTCGTCATCGCGACGCAGAACCCGGTGGAGTTCCGCGGCACCTACCCGTTGCCCGAAGCGCAAATGGACCGCTTCGCGCTGAGCCTGTCGCTCGGCTACGTTGACGCGCAGACCGAAGTCGACGTGCTCACCGCGCAGGAACTCGGACATCCGCTCGCGCGGGTTAGGGCCTGCGCAAGCCGCGAGGAGGTGCTCGCGCTGCGCCGGCGCGTGCGCCACGTGCGCATCGCCGATGAGATCAAGGCCTACATCGTGGAACTGGTGCGGCGCACCCGCACCCTGAGCGCAGTTCAGCTGGGCTGCGGGCCGCGCGCTTCGATCGCGCTCACCGGCATCGCCAAGGCGCTCGCGCTCGCCGACGGCGACGAGTTCGTGCGTCCGGCGCACGTGCAGGAAGTGGTCCCCGCGGTGCTCGCGCATCGCCTGGTGCTCGAGCCGCAGGCGAAATTCTCCGGCACCACCGCGGCCTCGCTGGTCGCCGAACTGCTGCGCGCTACCCCCGCCCCGGCGTAAGCCGATGCAAAGGCTGTTCTACCGCATCCTGCGCGCGGTCAATCGCGTGGAGCGGCTGTTACGCGAGCGCCTCACGCCCGCCGGCTGGATTGTCCTTTTCACCGCCGCCGGCGCGGCGATCGCCGGCGTGGACACCAACCAGACCATGACCTACCAGGCGTTCGCGCTGCTCGCCGCGCTGCTCGCGGTCGCGTTCGCTGCCGGCCTTTCGTTTCGCGCACGCGTACGCATCGAGCGGGCGCTTCCGCAATACGCGACTGTCGGCCGGCCGGTCAGCTACCGAGTCGCGGTCACCAACCTCGGGACGCGGCCGCTTGCCGGCGCACGCTTGGCGGAGGATTTCGCCGACCTGCGCCCGGCCTTCGCCGAGTTCGCTGCGGCCCGCGAGCCGGGCGAGGAGCGGCGCAACTGGGTGGACCGGCGCCTGGGCTACTTCCGCTGGCGCTGGCTGATCGAACGGCGCCTGCCCGAGAACATGGCCGAGGCCGTGCTGCCCGCGATCGCGCCCGGTGCGCGCGCAGAACTGCAGATGTCGCTCACGCCGCGCTCGCGCGGCCTGATTGCATTCGAAGGCATGCGGCTCGCGCGCGCCGATCCGCTCGGACTGGTGAATGCGCCGTGCCGCGTGCCGCTTGCCGCGAAACTGGTGGTACTGCCGAACCGCTACCGCCTGCCGCCGCTCGCATTCCCGGGCAAGCGCAAGTTCCAGCCGGGCGGCGTCGCGCTTGCCGCCTCGGTGGGCGATTCGGAGGAATTTATCTCGCTGCGCGACTACCGGCCCGGCGATCCGCTGCAGCGCGTGCACTGGAAGAGCTTTGCCCGCACCGGACGGCCGATCGTCAAGGAAACACTGGACGAGTTCTACGAGCGCCACGCGTTGGTGCTGGACACCGCAACCTCGGGCGGCGAAGACGCCGCGTTCGAAGAGGCGATCTCCATTGCGGCTTCGTTCGTCTACGCGGCGGACACCAGCGAGAGTCTGCTCGACCTGCTGTTCGTGGGCGAGGCGGTGCACGGCTACACCGCCGGGCGAGGCCAGTTGCAAACCGCGCAGATGCTCGAAGTGCTCGCCGGGGTCCGCGCGAGCCGGCCGGAAGCGTTCGGCCAGCTCGCCGGAGCAGTGCTTGGCCGGCACGGCGAGCTCTCCAGCGTGATCGTGGTGCTGCTCGCGTGGGATGAGGCGCGGCGCGGATTCGTGCGCGCGCTCGCCGCATCCGGGACCGAGGTGCGCACGCTGCTGGTGTGCGAGGAGCGCGACGCGCCGACCGGCGCGGCCGCAGACGCGATCGTCCCGCACGTGCTGCATCCCGGCAGGATCGAAGCCGGACTGGCGAAGCTGCAATGAACGACGCCGTCGACCGTCCCGCCGTTCACCCCGCAGTTCATCCCACTACGCCGCCGCTGCTGCTTGCGGCGGGCGTGCTGTTCTGGGGTTGGCAGACCGGCTATTTCGTGGCCGCGCTCGCGATCGCGCTGCTGGTGGAAGCGCCGCGCTGGACGCGGCTGAGGCTCGAGCTGGGCGAGGCCGACTTCAACCGCATCTCCGATTTCACGACCTGGCTGTTCGTCGGCATCGCCGGCTACCTGGTCGCCACACGCGGCGTTTCGCGCGGTGTCATCACCGCCTTCCAGTGGCTGCCCGGGCTGTTGCTGCCGATCGTCGCGGTGCAGCGATTTTCGCGCGCCGAGCGCATCAATCTGACCGCGCTGCTGCGTTTGCTGCGCCGGCTCAAGGCGCGCGGCCAGCCGGTGCGCGATCCGTCGGTTGACCTGTCCTGGACTTTTCTCGCGGTCTCGTTGATCGCCGCAGGCGCAGCCAACCAGCGCGGGCCCGGCTATTTCGCGGGCGTGCTGGCAATCGTCGCCTGGGCGCTTTGGTCGGTGCGACCGGCGCATGCCGCGCGCGGCGTCTGGGCGGCGCTCTTCGTGCTTGGCTGCGGCATCGGCTATGCGGGCCACATCGGGCTTTCTCAAATGCAGGCCACGCTCGAATCCGTGGTCGGCGAATGGCTGCTCGAGCGCTTCGACCCCGACCCCTACCGCACCCGCACGAGGATCGGCCAAGTGGGCGAACTGAAGCAGATCGGCGCCATCATCGCGCGGGTGCACGCGAAGCCCGGCGACCCGGCGCCGCCACCCTTGCTGCACCGTGCGAGCTACAACCTGTGGTCCTCGAATACGTGGATCGCGAGCGGGGCGCCGCTTGCCGCGCTCGGGGGCGAGCCAGACGGAAGAACCTGGGTGCTCTCTGCCGAGCCCGTGAACGCGCGCACCGCGATCACGGCGTACTTCGAGCCCGGTCGCTCGCTGATCGTGCTGCCGCCGAACACGGTGCGCATCTCCGAGCTCGCGGCAATCTCGGTCGCGCGCAACCGACTCGGCGCCGTGCAGGCGGAACTGGAAGGCGGCTGGATCCGTTACGTCGCGCACAGTGCGGGCAGTTCAACCGCGCATGCGGCGCCCGAGGCGGCGGACAGCCAGCTTCCGGCTGCGGACCGCGAGCTGTTCATGGGTCTGGCAGGCCGGCTCGGGCTGCACGGGGTTGCGCCACGCGAGGCGCTCGAGCGCGTGAAGCGGCATTTCGCGGGTTTCTCCTACTCGGTCTACCGCGCTGCCCCCGCCGCGTCCGGCGATGCGCTGGCCGAGTTCGTCACGCGCACGCGCTCCGGCCACTGCGAGTACTTCGCCGCGGCGACCACGCTGCTGCTGCGCGCCGCTGGAATTCCGGCGCGCTACGCCACCGGCTACGCCGTGCTGGAGTACAGCGAACTGGAACAAGCCTGGCTGGTGCGGCAGCGCCATGCGCATGCCTGGAGCCGCGCATGGATCGGCGGCCAATGGATCGATTTCGATACCACCCCGGGCGAGTGGTTCCCGGTCGAGTCGAGCGCCGCTCCGGCGTGGGAGACAGTGGTGGACTGGCTGCGCTGGGCGAGCTTCCGCTGGTCGCAGCGCAACGCCGCGCAGGACTCGGGCAACATGTGGTGGTGGCTCGGCGGCGTGCTTACGGTGGTGCTCGCGTGGCGGCTCTCGCGCTACCGCACTACGCGCGATCAGCCCGGCGGCGACCGCATCGCACGCGTCGACTGGCCCGGCAGGGATTCGGAGTTCTACGCGCTCGAGCGCAGCCTCACTGCGCGCGGCTGGCCGCGCCTGTCCGGGGAGAGCGCAAGCCGCTGGGCAGGGCGCGTGGCGGGTTCACTACCGGCGCTGCAGAGTACGGCGCTCGCCGAGGCGACGCAGCTGCACGAACGCTACCGCTTCGACCCTGCCGGCCTGAAACCTGAGGAACGCGCCAGGCTGCGCGAGTTGTGCGCGGCGATAGAATGACGCCCCTTTAAAGGAGATACGCCATGTCAGGCGGCCACGGCCACGTAGACTCGTCCAACAAGAATGTCGCGATGCTGATCGCCGTGCTCGCGCTGGTGCTTGCGATCTCGGAAATGCTCGGCAAGAGCGCGCAGACCACGGGCCTGAGCGCCAATATCGAGGCATCCAACCTGTGGGCTTTCTTCCAGGCCAAGACGGTGCGCATGACGGTGCTGCGCACCGCGGGCGAACAGCTCGAAGCGGAGCTGCCGTCTGCCGACCCGAAAGCGCGCGAGGCGCTCGAAAAGCGCATCGCGGGCTGGAAGAAGAACTCCGAGCGCTACGACAGCGAGCCCGAAACGCAGGAGGGTCGCAAGGAACTCGCCGCGCGCGCCAAGGCTGCAGAGAAAAAGCGAGACTATGCGCTCGCGGCCTACCACCACTTTGAAGTCGCGTCCGCCGGCGTGCAGATCGCAATCGTGCTGGCTTCCGCCGAGGTGATCACCGGCGTGGTCGCTCTGGTGTGGCTGTCTGGCGCGCTCGGCATCGCCGGCGTCGCGTTCTGCGCGATCGGGTTGTTCTGGCCGACCGCGGTGCACCTGTTCTAGGGACTCGAGCGGCGAGCGGCGAGCGCCGCGAGCGCGCTTGCGGCAATGTGCGTTGCCGACACGCCGAAGTGCTCGCGCAACGCCGCACGCGTGTCGCTGCGGCCGAAGCCGTCGGTGCCGAGCGACACCATCTTTGCGGCCACCCACGGGCGGACCAGGTCGGCCAGCGCGCTGACGTAATCGCTCGCAGCCACCACCGGCCCGCGCGTCGCGTCCAGGCAACCCGCGATCCAGCTACTGCGACCGGCTGCGTCGGCGTCGCGGCCGTCACGGCGCAGTTCAGTCCAGCTGGTCACGCTCCAGACGTCGGCGCGCACGCGATGCTCGCGCTCGAGCAGTTCAGCGGCGCTCAGGCATTCGCGCAGGATCGCGCCGCTGCCGAGCAGCTGCACTGCGCCGTCACCTGAGCCGCGGATGCGGTACATGCCGCGCAGGATGCCTTCTTCGGCGGCCGGTGGCATTGACGGTTGCGGGTAATTCTCGTTCATCACCGTGAGATAGTAGAAGACGTCTTCGCCCGCTTCGGCCATGCGCCGGATCCCGTCCTGCACGATCACCGCGAGCTCATAGCCGAAGCAAGGATCCCAGGCACGGCAGTTGGGGATCGTCGCGGCGGCCAGGTGCGAGCTGCCGTCCTGGTGCTGCAGGCCTTCGCCTGCGAGCGTGGTTCGGCCGGCGGTGCCGCCGACCAGAAACCCGCGTGCGCGCTGGTCGGCCGCCGCCCAGATGAGGTCGCCGACACGCTGGAAGCCGAACATCGAATAGTAGATATAGAACGGCAGCATCGGAATGCCGTGCACGCTGTAGCTGGTCGCCGCGGCGATCCACGAGGCCATCGCGCCGGCTTCGGTGATGCCTTCCTCAAGGATCTGTCCGTCCCGCGCCTCCTTGTAGTAGAGCAGTTCGTCGTGATCCTCCGGCGCGTAGAGCTGTCCGACGGCCGAGTAGATGCCGACCTGGCGGAACAGCGTCTGCATGCCGAAGGTACGCGCTTCGTCTGCGACGATCGGAACGATGCGCTTGCCGAGAATCGGATCCCTGAGCAGCTGCGCAAGCAATTGCATGAACACCATGGTGGTGGACTGGTCCCTGCCGTGCGTTCCTTCGAGCACGCGCGCAAACGCGGCTAGTTCAGGCGCAGCCAGCCGCGGCGCAGCCGATGAGCGCGCCGGCAGGTATCCGCCGAGCGCCGCGCGCCGCGCATGCAGGTACTTCAGTTCGGGGCTGTCGGGCGCAGGGCGGTAGTAACGCAACTGCTCGACGTCGTCTTCCGATAGCGGCAGCGAGAAGCGGTCGCGGAACGCGCGCAGCGCCTCGTCGTCGAGTTTTTTGTGCTGGTGCGTGCCCATCTTGCCCTGGCCCCACTCGCCCATGCCGTAGCCCTTCTTGGTCTTGGCGAGGATTACCGTGGGTTGGCCCTGGTGCTTCACCGCCACCGAGTACGCGGCGTAGATCTTCACCGGGTCGTGGCCTCCGCGACGCAGCCGGTCGATGTCCTGATCGCTCATGTGCGCGCTCAACGCGCGCAGCTCCGGGTACTTGTTGAAGAAGTGCTCGCGGTTGAACTGCCCGTCGGTGGCAGCGTAGGTCTGGAACTCGCCGTCCACGGTTTCGTGCAGCCGCTTGAGCAGCACGCCTTCCAGATCGCGTGCGAACAGCGTGTCCCAGTCCGAGCCCCACAGCAGCTTCACCACGTTCCAGCCGGCGCCTGCGAACAGGCCTTCGAGTTCCTGGATGATCGAACCGTTGCCGCGCACCGGGCCGTCGAGCCGCTGCAGGTTGCAGTTCACCACGAAGATCAGGTTGTCGAGGCCCTCGCGCGCGGCGAGCGACAGGCCCGCGAGTGATTCGGGCTCGTCCATCTCGCCGTCGCCAACGAAGGCCCAGACCGTGCGCCCGCGGGTCTTCAGTAGGTCGCGGTGATCGAGGTAGCGCATGAAGCGCGCCTGGTAGATCGCGCACAGCGGCCCCAGCCCCATCGAGCCGGTCGGGAACTGCCAGAACTCGGGCATCAGCCACGGATGACAGTACGAGGACAAACCCTTGCCTTCGACCTCGCGGCGATAGTGGTCGAGTTGCTCCTCGCTCAGCCGCCCTTCCAGGAAGGCGCGCGCGTACACGCCCGGTGCGGAGTGCGGCTGGAAGTAGACCAGATCTCCGTCCCGGCCGGCACGGAAGAAATGATTGAAACCGACTTCGAACAGGTCGGCCGCGGAGGCATAGCTCGCGATGTGCCCGCCAAGCTCGGGATGCGCGCGGTTGGCGCGCACCACCATGGCGAGCGCGTTCCAGCGCACCATCGCCACCAGCCGCTGCTCGATTTCGAGGTTGCCTGCGAATTGAGGCTGGTCTGCGAGCGCGATGCTGTTGCGGTAGGGCGTGTTCAATACGGGCGGCATCGGCACGCGGCGCGCGCGCGCATGCTCGAGCAGCTTTCTCAACAGGAAGGTCGCGCGTTCGCGCCCCTCGCGCTCGACCAGCGCGTCGAAGGCCTCCAGCCATTCGCGCGTCTCGAGCGGATCGGCATCGGGGGGATTGACCCGCCAGAAGGCGGAGGACACGAAATCTGATAGGTCGGTCATGGCGCGGCTCGAGTGGGCATGAATGCCCGCAAACGGAATCCTAACTCCAACCGTCATACCCGGGTCGCGCGGTTTAAAATGCGCGTACCGGACGCCGATACCGCTCCGGACCTCGAGGTGGGCGATGAACAAATGCGCAAGTGTCGTCCTGATCCTGCTGGCGTTTGCGCCGGCCGCGTTCGGCCAGATCATCTACCGCTCGACCATGCCCGACGGACGCACGGTGTTGAGCGACCGCCCGACGCCCGGCGCGAAAAAGGTGGAGGAGATCTACGTGCGGCCATCGACGCCCGCCGCGCCGCCCGCTTCCGCCACGACGCCGGCCGTCGGCGGCGCCAAACCGCCAGCCCAGAACCGCGACGCCGAGCTCGACGCTGCGATCGCGGACCTGCGCAATGCGGAAGGGTCCTTGCGCGCCGCGGAGGCCGCGCGCGACGCCGGGCAGGAGCCGGGCGAAAACGAGCGCCAGGGAATGGCCGGCGGCGGCAGCCGGCTCAATGAAAGCTATTTCGATCGCCAGAAGGCGCTTGCCGAAGCCGTCGACACGGCGCAAAAGCGCGTCGAGGCCGCGCAGGCCAAGGTCAATTCGCTGCGTTAGCGGTGCCGGCTGAAGGAATCGAACCTCCGACCAACGGTTTACAAAACCGCTGCTCTGCCAACTGAGCTAAGCCGGCGCGAAGCGGATTCTAGCCCGAGCGCGGGCGAGCGTCGCGCAAGTGTGGTAGAGTCTGGCCCGCAAGATTCTCAAGCAGTGGATGAGCAGTCCCTTACCACCGATTCTTCGGTGTCGTAGTGGCAGTCAGTTCCCTCTCTTGATGGTCGTTGCCCGGCCGCCTTTGCCCGGTTTCGCTCAGGCGCATTCAGAAGGGAATACTCCATGGCTACCGGAACGGTGAAATGGTTCAATGACTCGAAAGGCTTCGGCTTCATCACGCCCGATGAGAAAGGCGAAGACCTCTTCGCGCATCACACGGAAATCCAGATGAGCGGCTACAAGTCGCTCAAGGAAAACCAGAAGGTCGAGTTCGAGGTCCGCAAGGGCCCGAAAGGCCTGCAGGCTTCGAACATCAAGCCGCTGTAACAGCGCGAGTCGTTGCGCCAGAAAAGCCCGGGAAACCGGGCTTTTTTGTTTCGGCTGAACATTTCGGCGACAATCCGCTCCAACACGCCGTGACCATCGCCCCGCGCACCCTGTTTGCCCTTGCCGCCGCCGCCTGCGCGCTGCTGCTCGCGTGCGGGTTTTATCTGCAGTATTTCGACAATCAGGATCCCTGCCCGCTGTGCCTGGTACAGCGCGGCTTCTATTTCGGTCTGTTGCTGGTGTTCGCAGCGGGCGCGATCCACGCGCCGGGCGCGACCGGCAATACGGTGTACTCGATCTTCGCGCTGGTGCTGGCCGCGGGCGGCGCGGCAGTTGCGGGCCGCCAGGTCTGGCTGCAGCATCTACCGCCGGACCAGGTGCCGGCCTGCGGGCCGGACCTCTATTTCATGCTGGAGAACCTGCCGCTCGCCCGCACCCTCGAGAAGCTCTTCAAGGGCTCGGGACAATGCGCCGAAGTGAAATGGACGTTCCTCAACCTGTCGATCGCAGAATGGTCGCTTGTGTGGTTCGTGTTGTTCGGTCTGCTTGCGCTGTGGGTTGCGCTGCGCGGACGGCGCGGCGCAGCACCTCTCCAATCACGATAATCGCCGGGCCCGGCGCGACCTACGAGCTGTGATTGGGTTTTGCACCCCTACGCGGGGATGACGGCGACGCGCGCCGTCATTTCACTCGCCTGAGTGCAGGGCGCCTGCCCGTACCGTCCGGACCGCCGGGCTTCGGCGGCTCGGGTTCGGGCGCGGTGGCCCCCGGCACCATCGGCCTCGGATTGTCGACTTCGAAGCTCATGCCGTGGCCGGTTTCACGCGCATAGATCGAATGGACGTTCGCCACCGGCACCGAAATCTGGCGCGCGACGCCGGCGAAGCGCGCGGAAAACTCGATCTGATCGTTGCCGATCTGCAGCTTGTGCACCGCGCCGGGCGCGATATTGAGGGTGATTTCGCCGTTCTTCACGAATTCGGCCGGCACCTGGGTGCGCGAATCCACCTTGACCGCGATGTGCGGCGTATAGCCGTTGTCCACGCACCACTCGAACAGGGCGCGCATCAGGTAGGGCTTGGTCGGTACCTCTTCCATGACACCTACTTGCGCATCACCTTTTCCGAAGGGGTCAGCGCCTCGATGAAGGCGGGGCGTGAAAAGATTCGCTCGGCGTACTTCATCAGCGGCGCAGCCGACTTGCCTAGGCGGATGCCGTAGTGGTCCAGGCGCCACAGCATCGGCGCGATCGCCACGTCGAGCATCGAGAATTCGTCTCCCAGCATGAACTTCTGCTTGGAGAAGATCGGCACCAGCTCGGTCAACCGGTCGGTCACGTGCGCGCGCGAACGCTCGACCTGCTTCTCCTTGCCCGATTCGAGCGGCTCGATCTGCGAGAACAATTCGATCTCGAAGTTGAACAGGAACAGCCGCGCGCGCGCGCGCATCACGGGGTCGGCGGGCATCAGTTGCGGGTGCGGGAAGCGCTCGTCGATGTACTCGTTGATGATGTTCGATTCGTACAGGACCAGGTCGCGCTCCACCAGCACCGGCAGGCGGTTGTAGGGGTTCATCACCGCGATGTCTTCCGGCTAGTTGTACATGTCGACGTCGATCACCTGAAAGTCCATGCCCTTCTCATACAGCACAAAACGGCAGCGCTGGCTGAACGGGCAGGTGGTACCGGAATACAGTTGCATCATGATTCGGTCATCCCGACAAAAAAGCCGGGCGGCTCTGCGCCCGGCTCAGCCAATGCATCTTGGCGTGTGAATGGGGGTGCGGGGGGAAAACCTTCCCCCTGCTCAATGAACATCTCTCCAGAATTCCCGCTTCATCGCGTAGGCGAAAACGAACACCACCACGAGCGCGAACAGCACCGCCGCGCCGATCAGCTTGCGTTTGGTGCCGGAAGGCTCGCCCATGTAGACGAGGTAGTTCACCAGATCGCGCACGGTGGCGTCGTACTGCACGGTGCTCTGGCGGCCTTCGGAGAGCGTGCTCCACCTGTATTCGGTGTGCGCGTGTCCTTCGCCGTCCTTGGTTTCGATGATCTCCAGGCCTTTCTCGCCCTGCAGCGTCCACATCGCGTGCGGCATGCTGACGCTGGGAAATACGGCGTTGTTCCAGCCGGTGGCCGCTTTCGGGTCGCGGTGGAAGCTGCGCAGATAGGTGTACAGCCAGTCTGCCCCGCGCGAGCGCGCGACCACCGTGAGGTCGGGCGGCGGCACGCCGAACCATTCTTTGCCGTCCTTCGCACTCAAGGCCACCTTCATCGTCTCGCCGACCTTGTCCGAGGCGAACATCAGGTTGTCCCTGATTTGCGCCTCGCTGAGCCCGAGGTCGGTGAGGCGGTTGTAACGCATGTACGCCGCGCCGTGGCAGTTGAGGCAGTAGTTGACGAAGGTTCGCGCGCCCGCCTGCACGCTGACCAGATCGGTGGGGTCGATCGGTGCGCGCTCAATGCGGTAGCCGCCTTCCGAAGCGATCGCCGACCAACCAAATGCGAGCGCAAGCGGCGCGCACAGCACGACGAGCAGTTTCTTCATGGTGCTGGGCCTCACATCGTCACCCGCTCGGGTTCGGGCTTACATTTGTCGGCCGCCGTATACCAGGGCATGAGCAAGAAGAACAGGAAGTAGATCACCGTGAACACGCGCGCGGCCACGGTGGCGCGCTCGGCCGTGCCCAGCCACGCGCCCGACTGTCCCCAGACGTTGGTCGGCTCGGTGCCAAGGTAGCCGAGGAGCAGGAACGAAACGATGAATACGGTCAGAGCGGTCTTGTAGTACACGCCGCGGTAGCGGATCGACTTGACCGGCGCGCGGTCCAGCCAAGGCAGGAAAAACAGGATCAGCGTCGACAGGCCCATCATCGCAACGCCCGGAAACACCGAGTTGAACAGCGGCGGCACCGCGCGCAGGATCGAGTAGAAGGGCGTGAAGTACCATAGGGGTGCAATGTGCGCAGGCGTTTTCAGCGGATCGGCGGGGATGAAGTTGTTGTACTCGAGGAAGTAGCCGCCCATCCCCGGCACGAAGAACAGCACCGCCGAGAAGATCCCGAGGAAGACGACGACGCCGACGACGTCCTTCACCGTGTAGTACGGATGGAACGGTATGCCATCCAGCGGATGCCCGTCCGGGCCCTTCGTCTTCTTGATCTCGATGCCGTCCGGGTTGTTGGAGCCCACGTCGTGCAGCGCCAGCAGGTGCACCGCGACCAGACCGAGCAGCACCAGCGGGATCGCGATCACGTGGAATGCGAAGAAGCGGTTTAACGTCGCATCCGACACCACGTAATCGCCGCGGATCCAGACCGCGAGCGTCGGCCCGACGAGCGGTATCGCGTCGAACAGGTTGACGATC
>JBGOTT010000023.1:0-23994 GCA_041476585.1 Gammaproteobacteria bacterium
GACTCTACCGATAGCAAGAGGAGCACACCAACCACGATTGCCAAGCAAACCGAACGATGGCAAACAGGTCGAACCGGCACCAGCAAAACCCGAGCATGACCAGGTCCGAAAAGCGCGAGAAAGCAATGGGGAGCTGGCGCGCGAATAGCCCATCATGGCCCGGCGTCGATAAATCGATGCAGCCCTTAGAGACCGGATATACGTGTGCAGTCGTACCTCACAGCCAAAGAACGGAGTGCTTGCAAACCGAGGAGAGGTCCATATACAGCCATTCGGAAAGTACAGATCAAGTGCGCCTCGCTCCGCACCACTGGGGAGCTAGGTTGTTCGCGCCAGCGCCACGAAGCTTGCGAGTGCCGACGACATCGGGCCGCGTAACCAGACGAGGCCGAGCGCAGCGGTCGGCTGCGGGTCGGCGAAACGACGTACCACGACGCCCGAGGTGCGCAGCGTCGCAGCGCGCGTCGCGGTAATCACCGAAATTCCCTTGCCGCGCGCGACGGCGCGGAGAATGTGCTCTTCGTCGGGCTCAATCTGAACCACGCGCGGGCGCTCCTCGCCCCAAACCTGACGAAACATCGAATCGAAGAACCCCGGGCCGCGCTCGCGCAACCCGGTGACTAACGGCTCGGCTTCGATGTCCTCGCGCTTGAGGCGCCGGCGCCGCGCGAGGCGGTGACTGGACGGGAGCACGACGACGAACGGTTCCTCGCCGATCGTCAGGCATTCGATGCCTTCGGTATCGTACAGTGGCGGCCGCACGAATGCGACGTCGATGCCGCCCGCGCGCAGTTCCTCGATGTTGCGCGCCGTGAAGCCGGTGTTGATCTGCAGGTCCACTTCAGGGTTGGCGCACCGGAACGCATCTGCGATCTGCGTCGGCAGGCCCTCGGGCGCGGAGCGTATGTAAGCGAGGCGCAAACGGCCGCGCTTGCCGCTGGCGGCGAGGCGCGCGTTCTCTAGCGCACGCTCGGCCCGCATCAGAATCTCGCCCGCGTCGGCGAGGAACGCGCCGCCGGCTTCGGTTAACTCGACACGTCGGTTGGTGCGACGCAGCAACAACACTCCCAGCTCTTCCTCTAGCTTGCGGATGCTCTGGCTCAGCGCCGGCTGCGCAATGCGCAGCGAGTCGGCGGCGCGGCCGAAATGGAGCGTGCGCGCGACGGCGACGAAGTGGCGTAGGTGACGCAGTTCCATTGTGCGCAATGATAAGTTAGATCAATCATTCAAGTGCAGGGGCGTCTTGGACAGTCGTGCCCCGCTCCGGGTCTAATCGCGTTATGCGCACACTGGTCGGGGTCTGGCGCCTGGTCCGTTATTACAGCCAATACGAAGGCGAGGCGCCGCTCTATCCGCTCGGCGAGGATGCGGTCGGCTACATCCAGTACACGCCTGACGGCTACCTGTTTGGCGCCATGCAGCGCGCGCGCCCGAAGCCGTTCGCGCTCGCCGATCGCATGCGCGCCACGCCCGAGGAGAAGGTGCGCGCCTTCGACGACTACGTCACCTACTGCGGCCGCTACCGCGTCGAAGGCAACAAGGCCTTCCACCGCATCGAGCTGAGCCTGCTGCCGAACTGGATCGGCGAGGAGCAGGTGCGCGAGATCCGCTGGGAATCGGACGACCGCGTGGCGCTGACCGCCGAATGGACCGTGGTCGGCCGCAAGAGGGTCGCGGTCGTGCTCTGGGAACGTGCTGGCAAGTGAAGGCGCTATCGGCCAACCTGCGCTGGCTGTTCCTTGAGTGGCCGTATTACGAGCGCATCGAGATCGCGGCGAAGATCGGCTTCAAGGCGGTGGACTTTAGCCTTCCTTACGCCTTCGCAGCGAAGGAGATGAAGACTCGCCTGGACGCCACGGGGCTCGAGTTTGTCTACATGCTGACGCCCTCGGGCAACTGGGATGCGGGAGAACGCGGCATCGCCGCGCTAGCTGGGCGAGAGAGGGAATTCCGCGATGGGGTCGCCCTCGCGCTCGAGTACGCCACGGCGCTCGGCTGCCCGCTGATCCATGCTGCTTCCGGCATCCTCCCGGCCGGCGCCGATCGCGCGCGCTGCCGCGAGACCTACCTCGAGAACCTCGCCTTTGCCTGCGATCGGGCGGCGGCCTGCGGTGTCACGGTGGCGATCGAACCGCTGTGCCACCAGGCGCACGCCGGCTTCTTCCTCCTGTCCACGGCAGATGCCGAGCATATCGTGCGCGAGCTGAAGCGCGACAACCTGCGCCTCATCTTCGACACCTATCATGCGGCGATGGAGGAAGGCGCCATCACCCCGGTGCTGGAACGGCTCCACGGCCTGATCGCCCATTTCCAGGTAGCCAATCCGCCCGCACGGAACGAGCCCGGCGCAGGCGAACTCGATTTCGATTTCCTGTTCCGGGAATTGGAGCGGCTGGGCTACGCGGGGTGGGTATCAGCGGAATACCGGCCGACGCAGGGCACGCTCCGGAGCCTTGCGTGGGCGCGCCCCTTCGGGGTTGCGCCGGAGAAGGCGAACTAGCAGCCTGTCGGACTTAGGCGAATCTCGCCCGCCACAGACCGAAAGATCACGTGCGCCATTTTTTTGAACATACTTTGTGCCCGCAAATCGCCAATACGACAGCTATGTTTGATCGTAACAAGCTAAGTCCGACAGGCTGCTAGATGGAGGAGATGATGGGACGACTCTGCCAGTACGCGCTTGCGCTCACGGCGGCACTCGCCGCCACGGTCGCCCAAGCGCAGGGCTGGCCGGCGCGGCCGGTGAAGATCGTCAACGGCTTTTCCGCAGGTGGGCCGACCGACATCCTTGCGCGCATCCTCGCCGAGAAGCTGCAACTAGCGTTCGGCCAGCCCTTTGTCGTCGAGAACCGGCCCGGCGCCACTGGCGCGATTGGCGCGGACTTCGTCGCGAAGAGCGCGCCCGATGGCTACACGTTGCTGGTCACGCCTTCTTCGACGCACGCGGTGAACCCCAATCTGCAGAAGCTCCCGTGGGACCCGCAGAAGGACTTCACGGCGGTCGCCATGGTGGGCAACGTGACAACGCTGCTGATCGTTAATCCGAACCTGCCGGTGAAGACGGTGGCGGACCTCGTAGCCTACGCCAAGGCGAACCCGGGCAAGCTGAACTACGGCACGCCGGGGCGCGGCTCCAACCTGCATTTGGGCGTGGAGCTGCTGCGGCTCATGGCCGGCATCGACGTGGTGCACGTGCCGTACAAAGGGATCGCGCCGGCGCAGGCCGACCTCATCGGGGGCCAGATCCAGTTCATGCTCGACAACATCGTCTCGGCGATTCCGCACGTGCAGGCGGGGCGCACGCGCGCACTGGCGATCACGACCGCGCGGCGCTCCGCGCTAATGCCTAACCTGCCGACGGTGGCGGAGGCCGGCTATCCGGGCTTCGAGGTCAACGCGTGGGCCGCGCTGCTCGGTCCGGCCAATCTGCCGCGTGATGTGGTGCAGCGGCTCAACGCCGAAACCGTGAAGATCACCAACAGCGCCGACGTGAAGGAGCGCTTCGCCAAGCTCGGTGTCGAGCCTTTCTCGATGAACCCAGCGGAGACAGCCGAATTTATGCGCACCGAGAAGGAGCGCTGGGGTCGGGTGATTCGCGACGCCAAGGTCACCGTCGAGTGAAGCCGCGTTTCGCGCCCAACCTGCGCTGGCTGTTCACGGAACTGCCGCTCGGCGAGCGCTTCGCCGCGGCGGCGCGGGCGGGTTTCGACGCCATCGAGTTCTCGCCGCATTTCGAGATGAATGCGAAGAGCCTGCGGCAACGGCTCGACGATAACGACCTGCGCCTAGTCAACGGACTCACCGTGCTCGATTGGGCTGGCGGCGAGCGCGGTAACGCGGCGCTTCCAGGGCGAGAGGCGCGGTTCCGCGAGAGCATCGAACGTTCGCTTGAGTACGCCGCCGAATGCCGCATGCCGTTCCTCCATGTGCCTGCAGGCGAGCTGCCGGCGGGGGAGGATGCGGCGCGTTGCCGCGCTCTGTACGCGCGAAACCTCGCCTGGTGCGCCGTACGCGCCTGTCCGCTCGGGATCACGATCGTGTTTGAACCGGTCTGCCGCGCGCGCTTTCCGAAGTTCCTGCTGCACACTCTGGAGGAGGGGGTGGAGGTGATTCGCGCCAGCGGCCGCGACGACGTGAAGCTGGTATTCGACACGTATCACGTGCATATGGAGGAGGGCGCCGCGACGCGGCAGGCTGAGCACTACTGGCCGCACATCGCCTACGTGCAGATCGGAAATCCGCCGGGCCGACACGAGCCGGGAGCAGGTGAGCTCGACCTGCACTACTTCATCGCTCTCTTCGGCAGGCTCGGCTATCGTGACTGCATCGGGTTGGAGTATATCCCCCTTGCGAAAGATACTGCCGCAAGCCTTGCTTGGGCGAAACGCTATGGAGTGAACGCACGATGAAAGCGATGGTGATTGTCTCGGGTTCGGCGGGCGCGCAGCTGCGCTGGCAGGAGGTGCCGGACCCGCAACCGGGCCCTGGCGAGCTTCTGGTAGCGGTGCGCGCGGTCGGCATGAACCGCGCCGACCTACTGCTGCGCGCCGGGCATTACGAGCGCATCGCGACGAAGCCGCCGGCGCCGATCGCCGGGCTCGAGGCGGCAGGCGACGTCATTGCTCTGGGTGAAGGCGTGACTGACTTCAGGATTGGTGACCGCGTGATGGGCATGCCGTCCGGCGCCTACGCCGAAAAAGTGCTGCTGCACTACCGCCTCGCGCTGCGCGTGCCAGCCGGTTTCTCGTGGGAGGAAGCGGCGGCGCTGCCGGTGGCGCTGTTGACCGCGCACGACGGCCTGGTCTCCAACGGCAGCCTCGCGCGCGGCGAGACCGTGCTCGTGCAGGGTGCCACCACCGGCGTCGGAATCGTCGCCATGCAGATCGCCAAGTACTGCGGTGCGAGCGTGGTCATCGGTACTTCGACCTCGGCGGACAAGCTCGCCCGGCTCGCGCCCTACGGCATTGACGTCGGGATTGACACGCGGCGGGAAGACTTCGCGCAACGTGTGCTCGAGGTAACCGCGAACCGCGGCGCGGACGTGATCCTCGACATGGTCGGCGCCGGCGCTGTGGCGGGCCACCTCGCGTGCGCCGCGGTGAAGGCGCGCTGGGTGCAGGTGGGCCGCGTGAGCGGCGCCAAGGCGGAGATCGACCTGAACGAGCTCTCGCGCAAGCGCCTTCGCCTGATCGGCGTCACATTCCGGACCCGCAGCCTGGACGAGTTCGCCGGCGTGGTCGCCGCGGCAGAGCGCGATCTCGGCGCCGCGGTAGCGGCGCGCCGCATCATCTCGCCGGTGGACCGCGTGTTAACCTTGGATGCCGCGTGCGAGGCGCACGCCTACATGCGCAGCAACGCGCTTCTCGGCAAGATCATCCTGAAGCCTTGATACGGGAGAAGTCCATGAAGCATCAACGCGGTCGACTGGTCTGGCTGGTACTCCTTGCCGCGGCATGCCTCAGCGGTAACGCGGGGGCGCAGGTCCAGGATAAGGCGCTGATGGCCTTGCCGCGGGACATTGTCCCGGCGGAAACGCTTGCCACGCTTCCGCCCGGAACGTTCCTCGAGAACCTGCTGTTCGCGCGCGACGGTAGCCTGCTCGTCACCAGCTATTACGCGCGCGAGGTCCTGCGCTACCGCGAGGGTGAGGGCATGCGCAGGCTGGCGGGAATCGACGGCCATCCGGCGGGGCTGGCGGCGGACGATGACGGCGCGATCTACGTTACTGTCCACGGCCGCAGCTTGCGGGACGGCGCGGAGGCGCTTTATCCGTCGCAGCAGGTCTGGCGGCTCGCGCCGGACGGAAAGGCGGAATTCTTCGTTGCGCTGCCGGACGCGAAGTTCCTCAACGGCCTTGCGCGAATTGCGCCGGGCGTGTTCGTGATTGCTGATTCGCTCGCAGGTACGCTTTGGCGATTCAATGTGGGCACGAAAGAAGTCGCGCCCTGGCTGCGGCACACGGAACTGGAGTCCACCGCGCCGCTACAGATGCGGCCGGGCGCCAATGGCGTGCGGTTCGCCCGAGGGGAGTTGCTGGTGTCGAATTCGACCAGGCGCACCCTGCTCGCGATTCCGATGTTGCCGGATGGCGGAGCCGGTGTGCCGCAAGTGCGCGTCACCGACGTGCCTATCGACGATTTCGCGGTCGGCGCGGATGGTACCGTGTTCGCGGCGACGCACCGCGACCAGGTCGTCCGGATCCGACCGGACGGGTCGAAGCACGTCATCGCGGAGCAGCCGGACGTGAAGGGCAATACCGCCGCAGCCTTCGGCGTGGGCGCGTCGGACCGTGACAAGATCTACGTGGTCAATGACGGCGGCATGTTCTTCGGCGAGAAGTTGGCCCCGGGGCTGGTGCGGCTGTCGGTCGGCGTCTCCGGGGCGAATTAGCGGCGGTCCGCCGATGCGGTGCGCCTGGTACGAGCGTCCCGGCGCCGCGAGTGAAGTGCTCGTCGTGGGCGAGATGCCCGACCCCGCGCCGGGGCCGGGGGAAGTCCGCGTCGCGCTGAAGGCGTCGGCGGTGAATCCCTCGGACGCAAACCTGCGCGCTGGCTTGCGCTCCACGGCTATGGCGTTCCCGCGCGTTATCCCCAACAGCGATGGCGCCGGAGTGGTCGACGCGCTGGGCGAGGGCGTGGACCCGGAATGGCTCGGCAGGCGAGTGTGGCTCTACAACGGTCAGCGCGGCGCACGTGCATTCGGCACGGCAGCCGAGTACATCGCGCTCGACGCCGGGCTGATTGCCGAGCTGCCGGCAAACACCGCGTCCGAGGAAGGCGCGTGCCTCGGCATTCCTTGCATGACGGCGCACGTGGCCCTGTTCTGCGCTGGCCCGGTCGCCGGCAAGACGATTCTGGTGACGGGCGCGGCGGGCGCCGTTGGTCACTACGCGGTGCAGCTAGCCAAACGGGCGGGTGCGAGGGTCATTGGCACGGTAAGCAGCGCGACGAAGGCGCGCGATGCGGCCGAGGCGGGCGCCGATTGCGTCATCGACTATCGCCGCGAGAGCGTGGCCGCCCGCGTGCGCGACTTTACCGGTAGCGAGGGTGTTGATCTGATCGTTGAGGTCGACCTCGCAGCCAACCTCGCGGTATCAGCCGAGGTTCTGCGCAACAATGGCACCATCGCTACCTACGCCTCGCGCTCTAATGAGTGGCCTGGGCTGCCGTTTTATCCCCTGCTGCGAAAGAACGCACGTGTACAGCTGATCCTTCTCAACAATTGCCCTCTCGCGGCGCGCCAGCGCGCGCAGCACGACATTGTGGCCTGGCTGAACGAGGGCAAGGCGCGCCACCGCGTTGCGGGCGCGTTCGCGCTGCGGGACATCGCTGTGGCGCATGAAGCCGTGGAAAAGGGCGGCAAGCGGGGAACAGTTATCGTCAGAATCTGATTCCTGGAGTTTCCGAAATCCTCCGCCGCGGACATTCACCAATGACCGTTGCTTTCGACACCTATGTATAGACGCGAACTATGTACAGTTGGCCGCACCGTATCGAACGCGGCCCCTGCGCCAGCTGGCAAAGGGGCCGTGCGCGGTCTATTCATAGGGGTCGCTGGAGAGCTATACATAGCGACCCGGAGCATCCATTCTCGGCGGCTTGATCAAGCGTGTTGCACGCTCTTATCGCTACTACCTCACGCGTCTAGGCCGATCGGCCATCGCTGCGGCTTGCTCCCTGGCGCAGTTCCAGATCATCCCAGCCCTGGCTAATGCAAGGTGACACATTCTTCGCCAAAATCGTCAACTCTTGAGTCATAAGAGACTAAGGGCACCGAGCAAATATCCGGTCCGATTTCAATCTGCATAGTGTCCGCACTCGCAGGGGTTGATTGTTGTCATCGATTGGAACGGAGTAGGAACACTGCCCGAGATACGACGCACCGAGACAGTCTCCGGCTCCGCTTTGCAACTCATCGGCGCCTACGGATACAGCAAGGAATTCACAATGGAGCAGCGCCTCCGCGATGCCTGGGGCTGGGGTGAGGCTGCACCCGTTTTAGAGCCGCTCGGAGTTGGAAATTTCCGGCTCCGTTGCGTCCGGAGCGGCGGGCGCATTCGCCAGATGTTGCCCAGCCTAGCGCACTATGGGGATGGGTCTCGTGACAGGCGCAGCGCCCAGCTTCGACGTTACGTCGGGCAACAGTTGGAAGTTGCCAAGGCGGGGAAGGGAGAGCTACTGACCAGCCAGCTGCCGGAGGTGAGGGGCTACTGTGCCCGGTACCGTCTCAAGTCTCTTTCGCTCATTGCTCCAGTGCTTCTTGCGCTTTGCTGCAATATCGGCTTCGGTTGCGAGCAGTCGATCAAACGCATTCATGACCGCGGTTGTTCTATCCTCAATCCCTCTTCATGCGGTATCGTAGCTGTTGCAAGCATGCGTCGCTTTTTCGAGTGGGCAAACGGAACCAAGAAGGTGAAAACAGGATGAATCAACTTCAAAGCCAACCGGTGCCCGATGTCGGAATGATTGACCTCAACGCACTCAAGCAATTCTCCGCAGACAAGCGCGTGCGCAAGCCGATTTTCAAGACCGGGCAACTGGTCTCGGAGATGGTCTGCTACGAACCCGGGCAATCGACCGTCCCGCATCAGCACCCCCGCCAGGACGAGACGTTTTTCGTTCTCGAGGGTTGCGTCAACATGGATATCGGCGGGGTCGAGTACGTCTTGCCGGCCGGCTCTGCCTTATTGGTCAACAGCGGAATTCTGCACGACGTGCGCAATCTCGGCGTCGAGCGCAGCGTGATCGTGTTCGTCAAAGTGGACACCGCCGTGTTTCAGACCGGCGCGCCTCCCGCTTCGCACAAGGTTCCCCCCGCTGCGCCGCAGACCTAGAGCGATGGGAACTGCCTAGCCCTCGTTCGAAGGCGTCGGCTGTGCCGCGGCATTCTCCCCAGCGCCCGTCATCCCGGCCGCCGCTGCATCCGCGCCAGAGAAGGCGACGGCGGGCGGCGCGTCGGTGTTGACCCGCAGCGAGAAGATGTCGAAGCGGTTGTAATGCCCGATGAAATCGTGCATCAGCTTCGGTATCAGCACGTCGTTCAGGTCTACATCCGCATACAGAATCGCTTCGCCAGCGTCGAGCGGCCCGGCCACGACCTGGCCTTTCGGCCCAATCACGGACGCATGACCCCGCCCTTTAATGCGCTCGAGGAATGCGCGCTCCTCGGGCCCCGGCTGGTAGGCCTCAATGGCCGCATCGTCGACCACGCCCGTTGCATTCATGACAAAGCAGGCCATCGAATAGGCCAGGCCGCGCGACACTGCCATGATCGCATCGGCCATCGCGAGCGACGTGGAAAAAAAAGCCGGCCAGGCCGCGACGTGAACCACGGGGCTCATGCTCATCATGACGTAGGCGGCAAGCGGATTCGAGTTCTCGCCGCAGATGAGCCCGCTGACCACGCCGAACGGCGCAGCGTACGCCTTGAGCGTGTCGCCCCAGCCGCCGGTGTGGACCAGCCGCTCGCCCACGGTCGCCACCAGCTTCTGGTGTTTGCCGAGAATGCGCCCGTCCGGGCCGATGTAGAGCTGGGTGTTGTACATGGTGCCGGTGGTCCCCGCCCGTTTCTCGCATACGCCGATGACCGCCGTCATGCCGGCACCGCGGCAGGCGGCCCCGAGGCGCTCTGTTGCATCGCTCGGGATTACTACCGCGTTCTGGAAAAGGCGCTTTGCAAGCTCCACGCTTGTCTTGCCCGTGGCGGGGCGTACCGTGTACCAGGAAGGATGCGCCGGAATGAATCCCTCCGGAAAGGCAATCAGCGCGGCGCCGTTGTCGCCCGCCTCCCGAATCATCCGGCACGCTTTGTCGACAGTTGCTTCACGGTCGAGAATGACCGATGCGGCCTGAACCGCCGCGAGCCTGATTTTTTTCAGTTCATCGCCCATGCGGGAGGGCTCCTTTCGAACACCGCGCGAATGTGCTCGCCTGCCGGCAGGATTGCAAGCCTGGGTGCTCCGGGGTCCCGGCGCGAACCGGTGGGTGGCGAATTCGTGATCAGGCGGCGATAGGTATTTGAAACAATCCACTACAATGCTGCTGCCAAGCGTACTGAACAAGCGCAGCAGGAGCGGGTGGCTTTACGGCGAAAGTCCATCCCATTAGATTCATCCTGTCCGGCGCGCCAGACATTGCAAAGGCCTAGCGAGAGCTAGGCCTTTTTCATTTTCTCCCAGAAGCCCCTGGGAGACACAATTTCCATGTTTTCGATCGCGCGGAGCTCAAGAAGGGCAGTGTCGCCGGTTACAAACAGCGCGGCCTTCGCCGCGAGTGCCTCGCCGAGGATGTGCGCGTCCGCGGGGTCGGCTCGCACGCGCGCTGGCGCAGCTTGGACGATCGTCTGCGCTGCCTCGCCGGAGACGAAATCCACAATCGCCTTGGCTCGCGCAGCAGGAAGCCTCAGTTTCGACCGAAGCGCCTTGTCCAGTTCCTGAACCACATGGCGCCCGAGCACAAGGTCGTGCTCAAGCAGTACCAACTCGAGGACGTCGGCGCACAACCCCCTGGTGGCGAAGGCACTGACCAGGACGTTGGTGTCGAGGAATACCCTCACGAAACGGCGCTGAACACGTCCTCGTCGGTCACCAGTCCGTGCGCCTCGGCGAACGGCAGTGTCTTGCGGCGCAACTCGCGGAAACGGGCGACCGCGACCTGCCGCTCCAGCGCCTCACGCGCGATCTCGCTCTTGGTTCTGCCCGTGCTTTTCGCAATGCGGCCTAGGGCCTTTTCGAGCTTGGGACCAAGGCGGATTGTCAAGGTCGTCATCATGGATCTCCGATTTGTACGACATTGTCGCACAATTCGAAAATATTAATGAGCGCCCTGGCGTTGACGTGGCACATGCACCGAGGTCGTGTCGCGATTCAGACTGGCAGTGCGACGTATGTGACCGAGACATGCTGGGAATTCGAAAGGCAAGCGCTGCAAACCGTTGACTTTTGGGGTTCACATATCGGGTTGAATCGCCTACGAACCAGGGGGTCGCGGGTTCGAGTCGGGGTGTACCGCGGTGTACCAAGGGGCAATCACGCTCTATGAAATCAGTCCGGGCCATCATCGGACCTACCGGCACGAGGCATCGAGCCACGTGCAAGATGCACAGAGCGCTCGACCGAGGAGCGACTCGTACGTCGGAGTGCGCCGGGCGTGATTGCATGGAGCAGAATCCTTTTACGCGCGGCGAACTACTCAGGCGAGGCGCAAGCTCCCGGGTGGCTAGTCGGGTGGTTGAGTACCGCAATCAATTGAATTCATTACAAAGTCAACGACCTGCAAAGCCGCCCACGCCGGTTCGATTCCGACTCCCGCCTCCAATAAATCGGTAACGGGTACGGCGGTCACCCCGCTTTTCGCGGATGGCGTCAGGAACACCATCTATTGTCCCGATAGGATAATAGTGCTACAGTGTATTCGTGCGGTAGGAACGTTATCAGCCCGCTTTGCTATGCGTAGTGGCGGCAACAAAGAGACGGTGCGATGAAGGCAATGGACATCAGGGCAACCGTGAAGGTCGTCGGCCAGAACGGCCAGATCTCGCTTGGCAAGGAATTCGCCGGCCGCCAGGTGCTGGTGGAAGAGCGGGAGCCGGGAATCTGGCTGATCCGGACGGCGAGAGTCATCCCCGAGAACGAGCTTTGGTTGCACCAGCCAAAGGCGAGCCGGGACCTGCAGCGCGCCTTGGCATGGGCGCAAGAGAACCCGCCACGCGAGTCTTCTCCGGATGTGGTTTTTGAGAAACTGGCGCATGGGCCAAGACCAAAACGAAAAGCGCGTCAGGCTCGATCTAAATAGCGAGGTGTTCCAGGAGAACCTGCTCGCGTTGGACAAATCGGAGAGTGCTCGCGCGCTCAATACGCTCAGGAAGCTGCGGCAGATGACTTGGGCGCAGGTATACCGCGATCCCGGCCTGAAATGGGAGAAGGTTGACAGCGTGAAGCCGCCCAAAGGTGTCGACGCAATCTATTCGTTGCGCATCACCCAGGCGAGGCGTGCAACGGCGTATCGAGAAAGGGAGTTCATTCGGTTCCTCACAGTCCAGCCGGACCACGACGCATCTTACGGCAGAAAGTAAAACTCGAAGTTCCGGGTGGTTAGCCGGGTGGTTGAGCAACGTGACGTATCGATTTTAGTATGGGCCTGCAAAGCCGCGTACGCCGGTTCGATTGCGACCCCCGCCGCCAGATCTGCTGAAGAACAGAAGGCAAACGCTGCATTCCGTATCGCAAGATAAACGCGAGCACGAGACCCGCGGCGGAGGTAGTCGTGGCAACGCCCGCGCCATCGGATAATGGGGTCGCCTGCGGCTGCGGCCGGCGTGCGAGCGTCGCATGGACCGCAACTCGGATATACCGGCGCTTGATCCGTTCGTTGTCGGCGTTGTGCGTTGTCATGGTCTGATGCTCCCTATCCAAAGTCAGACCACGTGCTACAAATCCGGACAGATCATTTGCTCCCAGCAGCATTGGTCTCACCCCTTGACCGCCTGCGGGTTGCTTGCTAACGTTCCGGAGCCTCACGCGGGACCGGCGCCAGCCGGCGATGATGGATGCTCGAGGCGACACGGAGGAATCATGTTAAATTTATTCAGGCGCTGCCTTGCTGCAGCCGTGCTCGCCGTGTTCGTGACCGCTGCGCACGCGGCGTATCCCGAACGGCCGATAACCTTGATCGTGCCATGGGGCGCAGGCGGCGGCACCGATGCGACGGCGCGCATTATCGGTACCCTGTTGGAAAAGGAGCTCGGGCAGCCGGTAAACGTCGTCAACCGCACGGGCGGCAGCGGCGTGGTCGGTCACGCAGCGATTGCTCAGGCGCCCCATGACGGATACACCGTCGGCCTCATCACGGTCGAAATCAGCATGATGCACTGGCAGGGATTGACCGAGTTGTCGGGCGCGTCTTACACGCCGATCGGTCTGGTCAACGCCGACCCGGCCGGACTGCAGGTGCGCGCCGACGCCCCCTACAAGAACGTCAACGATCTGGTTGCTGCGATCAAGGCCAACCCCGGCAAGTTCAAGGCGTCCGGAACCGGGCAGGGCGGCATCTGGCATCTGGCGATCGCGGGCATGCTGCAGGATATGAAAGTGGATCCCGCTGCCGCGCCGTGGGTACCGTCCAACGGAGCGGCCCCCGGATTGCAGGATCTGGTTGCTGGCGGGGTCGAAGTCGCACCTTGCTCGCTCCCGGAGGCGCGCTCGCTGATCGACGCCGGCAAGGTCAAGAGCCTGGCGGTCATGGCCGACAAGCGCGCGGCGCTCTATCCCAATGTACCGACGCTGAAAGAGGCGACCGGCAGCAACTGGACCATGGCCGCCTGGCGCGGGATCGCAGCACCGAAAGGCGTGCCGGCCGATGTTCGTGACAAGCTGGTTGCGGCAATCAAGAAGATCGCCGCCAGCAAGGATTACAACGATTTCATGAACCAGCGCGGCTTCGGCGTGATCTACGAAGGCCCGGACGACTTCGCGAAATTCATGGCCAAGGCGGACGCCGATCTTGGCGCGATCATGAAGGCGGTCGGGATCGTGAAGTGACGCTTCCGTCCAAGCGTTGTCCTCAGGACGGACGACGATTGGAAGCGGATGCGCATCTCCGCGCCGGCGGGGAACTGCAGTCGCTGTAACGGTTCTTCGCCGCGCTTGAAAATCAACGACGCCATCTGGGGTGCGCTGCTGCTGCTTCTCAGCGTGGCCATTCTCATTCACATCCAGAGCTTTCCCAACATACCGGGACAAAAGGTCGGCCCGGCGCTGTTTCCCGGATTCGTCGCGGTCGGTCTGGCAACCTGCGCGCTCGCCTTGATTGCCAGCGGCCTTGCGGCTCGCCGACGCGGCAGCGAGCAGGCGCCGCGGATAGGCGGCGAGCCATGGATGCGCTCGCCGCGGCACATTGTTGCGCTCACGCTGGTCGTCGGCGTCAATGTCTTCTATATTCTTCTCGTCGACATGCTCGGGTTCGTTCCGACGGGCGTGATCTATCTTGCGGCCCTCTTCGCCGCATTCGGGGTCCGGCCGAGATGGATCCTTCCTCTCGCGTTGATCATCACCCTGGTCATTCACTACAGCTTTTACAAGCTGCTCAGGGTGCCGCTGCCATGGGGTTTGCTGGAGAGGTTCGCGTGGTGAGCGGGGTTGTCGGCCGGCGATCGCGATGAGCAGCGCTTGGGCGCAGGCCTTCGCGCTGGTGTTCGACCCGTACAACCTTTTGGTCATGGTCGTGGCGTCGCTCTTCGGGCTCTTTGTCGGCGCGGTTCCCGGACTGACTGCTACCATGGCCACGGCATTGCTGGTTCCAGTGACGTTTTTCATGGCGCCGATCCCGGCGATCGCGGCCATCGTTACGGCGACGGCGATGGCGATCTTTTCCGGCGATATTCCGGGCTGCCTGATGCGCATGCCGGGAACGCCGGCGTCCGCCGCATATACCGACGAGGCGTATGCGATGGCGAAAAAGGGCCAGGCCGAAACTGCGCTGGGGGCAGGTTTGGTCTTTTCGGCGTTGGGTGGGCTGTTCGGCACGGCCGTATTGATGCTTGCCGCACCCGCGCTGGCCGAGTTCGCGTTGAAGTTCAGCTCGTTCGAGTATTTCTGGCTGGTGCTGCTTGGCTTGACCTGCGCGGTGTTCATCACCTCCGACCGGCCGCTCAAGGGCTTTGTCACGCTGATGCTGGGGCTTCTGGTGGCATGCGTCGGACTCAACAATCCGGCGGCGATTCCGCGCTTCACGTTCGGCAGCATCGAGCTTCTCGGCGGCATCGGCATGATTCCGATGATGATCGGCATGTTCGCAATCTCGGAGATCATCCGTTACGCGGTGGACACCAATCCCCCGCTCAGGATCGTCGAGCAGCCGATCGGCAACGTGTTCAAGGGCATGTGGGCGCTGACCAAGAAGTACCCGGTGCAGATCCTGCGCGGCAACGCGGTGGGAACTTTGATCGGTGCGCTGCCCGGTGCGGGCGCCGACATCGCCGCGTGGATCACTTACGCGATCAGCAAGAAATTTTCCAAGGAACCCGAGAAATTCGGAACCGGTCATGTCGAAGGCATCGTCGAGGCCGGATCGGCCAACAACAGCGCGCTGGCCGGCGCCTGGATTCCAGCGCTGGTGTTCGGCATTCCTGGCGACTCCATTACCGCGATCGTGATCGGCGTGCTGTACATGAAGAACATGAATCCGGGCCCATCGCTATTCACCAATAATCCGCAGAACATCTACGCGGTCTATCTGCTGTTCATCATCGCCAATCTGATCATGCTTCCGCTGGGCTGGTGGTGCATCAAGGTGTCGAAGCAGATTCTCAAGGTCCCGCGCACGGTGTTGATGCCGGTGATCATGTTGTTTTGCGTCGTCGGTTCGTTCGCGATCAACAACACCGCGTTCGACGTGACCGTGATGCTCGTCGCTGGCATTGCCGCATTCTTTCTCGAAGCCAGCGGCTTTCCCATCGCGCCGGCGATACTCGGCGTCGTTCTGGGCGGTATGCTCGAGGAGAATTTCGTCACGTCGATGATCAAGTCGGACGGCCACGTCCTTGCATTCTTCGAGCGGCCGATCGCCGCCACGCTCGGTGCCATGACCTTCGCGGTGTGGTTTTTGCCGCTGCTGATGCGCCGCCTACGCCGCTTGGCCGGGATCGAGATCTCCGCATAGGGAATTTCGCCCGGTCGTTGCACCGCCGCGCGTTGGCCGTGCTCCGCAAAAAACTCGATCTGGGCGGGATCGATCTTGCCGTGCGCGGGCAAACGGGGCCGCACGATGAGCGCGTGGTCGCGCTTACCAAGTTTGTCTTCCTGCTGCTTACCGACGCCCTGCGGTTAGTGATCCGGTCGTTGCGATCGAGCCGGTCACTTTCGGCCGAGAATCTGTTTCTGCGCCGGCAACTGGCGCGCACGGCAAATCGCTCGGACGACGCGCGGCACCCCGGGTGGTTTGTCGGGTGGTTGAGTAGCGCAATCAATTGTATTGATTAAGAAGTCAACGGCCTGCAAGGCCGTGTACGCCGGTTCGATTCCGACTCCCGCCTCCATAACATCAACAGGTTGCTAGTTCGTATCCTTAGCTGACACTGGCATGTGTTCCTGCACTTGATCCCGGATTGTCTCGGGCTCTTCCGCCTCCTCCTCAGTTTCTTGTGCGAGGTGTCTTCGCAGTTTCGTCTCATCGAGATCCTTGCACCACCTCGCGACGACTATGGTCGCCACGCCGTTGCCGATCAGATTGGTCAGCGCGCGCGCTTCGGACATGAAGCGGTCGATGCCGAGGATTAGCGCGAGGCCGGCGACCGGAACATTGCCGACGGCAGACAGCGTTGCCGCCAGTACGATGAAACCGCTGCCGGTAACCCCGGCGGCGCCCTTGGATGTGAGCAGCAGCACTGCCAGCAATGTGAGCTGATGGGTCAGATCAAGCGGCGTATTCGTAGCCTGCGCGATGAACACTGCGGCCATGGTGAGGTAGATCGATGTGCCATCCAGATTAAATGAGTACCCCGTCGGGATCACCAGCCCAACGACAGACCTCCTGGCCCCCAGGAGTTCCATTTTTGCAATCATCCGAGGCAGCACCGACTCGGACGACGACGTGCCGAGCACGATGAACAGCTCTTCCTTGATGTACTTCACGAACCTCCAGATACTGAAGCCGTTCAGCCGGGCGATGATCCCCAGCACGACAAAGACGAACACCAGGCACGTGAGGTAGAACGTACCCATCAACTTGCCCAGCGAGAACTGCGTACTGACTCCGTACTTGCCGATCGTGAAGGCCATAGCGCCGAAAGCGCCCAGCGGAGCGACTCTCATGATGATGCCGACGATCGAGAACAGCACATGGGACGTTTTCTCGATGACGTCGAACACCAGCGTTCCACGTCCACCGAACTTGTGCAGGGCAAAGCCGAACAGAACTGAAAATAGCAGCACTTGCAGAATTTCGCCTTTCGCAAATGCATCCACGACGGTGTTGGGTATGACATTAAGCAGAAACTCCGTGGTGCTTTGCATCTGGCCCGGTTTGGTGTAGGCCGCGACTCCTTTGGTATCGAGGGTTGCGGGATCGATGTTCATGCCCGCGCCCGGCTGTACCAGGTTGACGATCGTGAGCCCCACAATCAGGGCGATGCTGCTGACTACCTCAAAGTAAATGAGGGCGAGCCCCCCGGTCTTGCCGACCTTCTTCATGTCTTCCATGCCGGCGATGCCGACCACTACGGTGCAGAAGATGATGGGCGCGATGATCATCTTGATCAGCCTGATGAAGCCGTCTCCGAGCGGTTTCATCGCCGCTCCCGTTTCGGGATAGAAATATCCAAGGAGAATGCCGATGAGGATGGCGATGATCACCTGAAAATAGAGGCTCCTGTAGAGCGGTTTCTTTGCGGATTCCCTAGCCGCGGCCTTCCTCTCTCCCATAGCTTTCTCCTTTATTGATGTCGCCGGCGCCAGGCGGTTACGATTCGCCAATCAATGGCAGTCACGTATCGAGCCGGCACGCGATTGTGGTGCGCTTAATCGGCCGGCAGGCCTTGAACACGGAACAACTCCTCGAGATGCGGGCTCATCGGCAAATTGAGCCTGATGCCGGAAGGCAGAGGTCTGATAAACCACTTCTCGTAGATCGCGACGATTTCGCGGCTTCCGGCAAGCTTTGCAAAAGCACGCTCGGCCAGCTCGGAGAACTCCGGATCGTCCTTCCGAAACATGAGGGCGTAGTCGGCGTAAGTCAGAAATTCCCCCACCACGCGGTAGTCGGTCGTAGTCCGCGTTTCGGCAAGCATCCCATAGAGCTGGACGTCGTCGTTCGCGAACGCATCGGCTTGGCCGGAAACGAGGAGCTTGAACGATTCGTTGTGGTCGGCGCCAGTGATAAACTTGATGCCGAGTTTCTGTCGTTCCGCGAGCCTCGGAATTGCCGTCGCGTGTACCGTCCCTCGCGTCACGGCAACCGTCTTGTTCCGCAGGTCGCGAAAGGACCTGATACCGCTGCTTCGCCGGACGAGCAGTTTGGTTCCCGTGACGAAGATGGTGGGCGAGAAGGCGGCGATCTTGCGCCGCTCATTGTTGTTAGTGGTGGACCCGCACTCCAAATCGATCTGTCCCGAATTGAGCAGTTCGAATCGGTTTTCCGGCGTCACGGACCGGTATTCGATCCTAGGGTCCTTGCCGAGTTCGATGACGATTTCCTCGACGACCAGCCCACAGAGATCAAGGGCGTAGCCGACTGGCTTGCCTTTCGAGTCCAGGAACGCGAATGGCGGTGAGTTTTCCCGATACCCGATCCGCAGGACGCCACTGTCTTTGATTCTCTTTATGGTGCCTGTATACGGAACCTCGAATACGGACTTGGCCGCCTGAGCGTGCGCCGAACAAGCGATACTCACGGCCAGCAGTGGGATCACGATCAGGCTTAGGACGTCAATCATGGCATCGTGAAACTTGCGCCCGAAGCGCTCGTGCGCGCCATGCGATCGATCGACCAGCGCGGCCCTTACCCTAAGGCTTGGCATTTCGGACATTGCCGCACTGACGCTCGCCTGCTAACGGATATGGTTCGTCATATTTCGTCGGTCACAGAGGGAAACGGGTTGGCAATTCGCGCCGACACCAATTGGCAGCCCGGATTACAGTCTGCGTTTATCTCCGCTCATGCTCATCCCTCTCGGACAAGCCCCCCCAAGTCTACGCTTGAACGGTCGGCGTGGGCTGCCTTGCGACTATCGGGCATAGGGCTGTGCTCCGCAAATAACAGTGGCGGTGAATCCGGTGTGTGGGTTGGCAATTCGCGCCGCCGCTACGCCGTTGTCAGCGAAGCGCCGCGCTCAATGCCGGCGACGCCTCAGCCGATCCTCTGCAGCCAGGGCAGCACGATCACGAGCAGGCCGGCAAAATAGATCAGCCCGAAGATGAGGCCAAACTTCCAGAAGTCTCCCTTGCCGATATAGCCGCTGCCGTAGTACATGGGTGCGGGCCCCGTCGCATAGGGCGAAATGACCCCCATGAGGCCGAGTGAATAGCAGCACAGAAGCGTCAGCGCTGGCACCGACACGCCCGGGATTCCCGTCCCCACCGCCAGTACCACCGGCAGCACGGCAGCCGCGTGCGACGTGATGCTGGAAAAGAAATAGTGAATCCAGAAGAAGAGCGTGACAAGTAGGATCAGCGCGAACGTTGGCGACATCCCCGCCAGCGGCTTGGCGAAGCCCTCGGCCACCCACTTGATGAACCCGATTTCATTCAACCCCGAAGCGAGCGTGAGCAGCGACGTGAAGTAGAAGAACACTTCCCAGGCGCTCTTCTCGGCAATGATGTCAGCAAACTCGACGACCCTTGTGACGAGCAGCAGCGAGATGATGACGAGCACCACCATCGTCGCGTTGATGTAGTTCGCGCCCAGGTACGGCAATTTGATGTTCGGATTCGAACCGGTAATCCAGAGGAACATCGCCAGCACCACCAGTCCCGACATCACCCACTCGTTGCGTGACAGCGGGCCCATCGCCTTGAGCTGGTTCGCCGCCCACGTGACGATTTCGGGGCTCTCCTTGACCTCGGGCCGGCAGACGACGTAACTCACCAAGGGCACCAGCAGGATCAGCAGCAGGCCCAGCGGGGCAAAGCCGGTGAACCACTGCGACCAGGTCAAATCCACGTTCACGGTCTTCTTGGCGATGGAAAGTGCCGCGGCGTTGGGTGCCAGCGCGGTGAGAAAAAGCGAACTGGTGACCGCGGTGGCCGCGAATGCGGTCCACATCACATAGGTTCCGATCTTCCCGGCGGTGGGTCCGGGCTCCGAGCCATAGATCTTCGGAATGTTGCTGACGATCGGGTAGATGGTGCCACCACTGCGCGCGGTGTTCGACGGCGTCGCCGGTGCGAGTATCAGGTCGGCAAACGTGACCGCATAACCCAAGCCGAGTGTCCGCCGGCCGAGGCCCCGTACGAGCAGCAGCGCGATGCGGTTGCCAAGTCCGCTCTTGCGATAGCCGATCGCGAAAACGAAGGCACCGACGATCAGCCAGACGGTACTCTCCGCAAATCCCGCGAGCGCCCAGCGCAGCGACTTGTTGGGATCGGACTCGACATAGCCCATGACCGCGGCGAACGTGAGACCGATGAGCCCGACCGCACCCACCGGCATCGACTCGAGCACCAGGCCCGTAATCACCGCCGCAAAGACGGCAAAGTAATGCCACTGATTGGCGTTGAGGCCGGCAGGGATTGGCAGCAGGAAGATCACGAGCCAGACCACGAGCGGAGCCATCGACTTCCAATTGATCTTCACGGATGTCTCACTGGTCGTACTTTCCGCTGCCGCGCCCGCTGCGTGAAAGTCCTACCGGCATGTCATGCTCACGCCACGAACCGAATTTGCGACGCCGGCGTGCGCGTATCGAGGTTGCAGCCGCGATTCATGTGATCGTCGATCTCGGCAGCACAGCCCAGCATGCGCGGATACAGGAAGATCGTGAACGCCGCGGTTTCCAGCGCCCGTTCCGGGAATGCGCCGCTCCGATACGGCTCCCACAACATCTTGAGGAGCAGCGCCGCGATGACGGCGTCGATGTTGACGCAGTAGACATTGCGCGACACGCCGGCGTCGAACAAGGCCTTGACCAGTGCGTGGTAGTACTCGTCGAAGACGTTATACTCGCCGCGCTTCGCAAACAGGTCGCGCACGTACACCTCGCGCGGATCGTAATTGACGGGCCGATCCTTGAACACAGGATGGTTGACGCCGGGAATCTTCTGGATGTCGAGGCTGCCCGCCGTCTTTTTCTGCGACTTGTAGCGCGCGTACTCATCCACGTAACGCATCGCCAACGCCGTGAGCTCGATGCCGTGACCGGGGTCCGTGGGATCTTTCAGGCCGGAATCGCGGAACTGCGCCAGCAAAAACGCAATCCCCTCATACCCGTTGCCGCCGTGGGCGTAGCCGGAATGGGTGAGGAAACCGACGAGCCCCTTGTTGAGCTGCACCCGCTCGGGCGACTCCGGACCGTCGGCGGACACGGCGCCTTTCGCGCCCTGCGCCGAAATCGCGCCGGGACCGTTGGTCAGCAGCAGCCCGACGAGTGTCTGGAAGGCGAACAAATTCGCCGGCTGAGGGGCAAGTCCCAGCAAGGCGACGTAGGCCATTTCGGTCAGCGAGCGCTGTCCCAGGATTTCGGCAGCGGTAATGCCGCAGAAGCGGTCGGCTTGATGGCGCTCCGCGTTGACGGACGCGCCGAACAATCGCATCCACCAGGGCAGGCTCTCCGCCGTCAACCTTGACACGCGCTTGCGCATCAACGGACCCCACGCCAGCGTGGTGGTGATCGCGGCCAACACCGCATCGGCGGACCGGTGTCCAGGCAGACTCTCCAGATAACGTACGAATACCGATTTGGCCGCGCGTGCCTTGAGGCCGGCAAGCATCGCCTCCGCCTTGGCGTCGCACGTGCCGGTCACGAACAGGTCGCGCGTTGCGGCGTCTGTAAGAATCGAACCCACGTCGAACCCTTCGTCAAGGGCGCTCTTGACGCCCGCGCGCGCGAAGAGGTCGATCAGCGCGACGGCGGCCTCCCGTGCGCGCTGCGCGCGGCGCGGTCCGACGATGCTCGCCGCGGCGGCAAGCACACTATTGGGTGCGTTGCCCGTCTCGCGCGCAGCCTGCGCCGCCGCCAGCTCCGGGTGGCCATGCAGATTGAGTTCGGCGCCGATCGCGACGTTGATCAGTTTCCGGTCGTTCTCGCCGCCCGGTTCATGCAGGAGCGCGAGACTGACGTTGGATTCCAGCGGATGCTGCGCGGCGTCCAGCATCGACACGCCATGCAGGCTGGTGACCTGGGTCTTGGCGTCCATCTGCGAGGCGCCCGAGCAGTCTTTCATCTTCTGCCGCGGTAATACGCTGCCGATCTGTCTGGCGAGCGCCGCGATCTGCTCGTTGTAGGGAGGCGTGGCCTCCACGACCGGCAAATCCAGCGCCGCGGGCAGTTCGAGATCCTGATTCGAGCCGAACCACGGTTTGAGCGCCAGGCTGCCTTCGGCGGCGAAGTCGGGTCGCGTCGCGTTCTCGCGCATCACCGCGGTCAGCGCCGCGGGGATGTGGGCGATGTTGGTGAGCACCGCGCCCTTGGCCGAATAGATCGGCTTGTCCGGCATGAAGATCCCATCCACGCCGAACTTGTCCATGAACCAGCGCTCCTTGCCGGCGGCATCGTCGGTGCCGCCCGCCATCGCGCCGGCGTGCCCGACCGCGCGCGTCAGCTTCGCCTTCCAGCGTCCCACCACGCAGGCGACGACCGGCTTGGTGAAGTTCGCGTCCAGCTCGTAGTAGCCGCCCGGCTCGACGTACAGGACCGCCGCCCTGGTCCGCGCATCGTTGGCGAGAGCGAACGCGAATTCGGGCGCGGCGTAGTGGATGTACACGTCCTTGCCGCTGGAAACGAGCGTGGTCGTTCCCCATCCCGCCATGCGCAGATAGGTGGCGATTGCAGTGGTGAAGTTGCCGGAATTCGAGAAGATGGCAATCGATCCGCGCTTCAGCGCCTCCGCCGGCGTGTCGCCCCCCAGCGCGCCACCGATGCGTACCTGGTTCCAGGCATCCGCCACGCCGAGGCAGTTGGCGCCGAAGATGTCGATGCCGTTGGTCTGGCCCATCGCCCGGATCTCGCGGGCATCGTGCACGGACATCTTCTCCGTCACGATGAAGATCTTCTTGAGGTCCGGATTCACCCGGATCAACTCGGCCACGCCGTCGCGCGCCGCTGACGGCGGCAGGTAGATCACGCCGCAATTGAAGCGATGACCGTCGGCGAGTCCTTCGCGCACGTTGTTGTAGACCGGAACGTTGCCGATCTTTGTCTCCAGAACCTGCCCGCGGCGGCCGGGCGAGGTGCTGAACACCACGTTGCCGCCGGAGTATTCGTGGCCGACCGGTGTCACTTCGCTCGACTCGCCACCGAGTATGTTGAGCACGCACACGCGGTCCTCGCGCGTCGCGATCTGGGCGAGCGAGCTGATGCCCACGTAGTACTTGAAATCGCCGATTCCTTGGTTGTACATGCTGGTTTCCCGCTATCCTTCTGTTGTCGCGCCGCCCAGGAGCTACGCCGCTGCACGCGCCGACGTGCTGTCAGGTGCGATCGTTTCCAGCTCACGCGACCTTGAGTCTCGTCGCCAGTTGCGCGCGCCCGTCCGCCTTCATCCAGTCGTTGACCTTGCGCGCGTACTCGACCACTTCGCTCATGTCGGAGTCGAAGCCGAAGATGCGGTAGGGCAGGCCCAGCGCCTCCATCGTGTCGCGCATCACCGCCATCCCGCGCACCAGGTTGGGGCCGCCGCGCCCGATCACCACGTACAACGGCGTCGGTCCGTGCCGGCTGAAATGCTCGCGCAGCGCATCGGCCATCGCGCGGAACGTTTCGAAGATGTCGGTGTTGTTCGACTTGCCGCCGATGATAAACAGCACATTGGACTGCTTTAACCAGTGCTTGAAGCAGATGCACGCGACTTCCTTCATCTTCTCGTACGGCGGATTGCCGCCGAAATCCGAAGAGATGATGGCATCGTCGCCGAGCATTTCGGTTACAAGCAAGTTGGCGCCACGGCCGAACGTCGGCGCGAGTATCGTGCCACCCGAGTTGATGACGTAGACATCGCTCTGGCCCCGGTACGTGCGCAGCTGGTTGATCTCCTGCTCGAAGTCGGAGTAATCGACGGCGAACACGTGCGCCGGCAGGTCGAGACGCTGCCAGCTTGGATCGTCGCGGTCGAAGCCGCATTTGAAATCGCAGGCCACGGGCGTCAACCGGCCCTGGCGGTCCGGGCGCATTCGGATCGGATTGAGCTCGAGGGTCGTCATGCCGAAGTCATGAAAGAGCTCCCACAGCTTCGGCAGGTGCTGCACCAGCGGCGAGATCAGCTGCTTCGGCGCGTTGAGCGCGGAGAGCGCGTTGGCGACGACGAACGCCTTCATCCCGGTCAGCGAATCGAACGGCACCGAGGCGATC
>JBGOTT010000024.1:0-23665 GCA_041476585.1 Gammaproteobacteria bacterium
CAGGGCGGACCCCCACTGGCCCGCGCCGGTCTCGGTGGTGATCTTCCTGATCCCGGCCTCCTTGTTGTAGAACGCCTGCGGCACCGCGGTGTTCGGCTTGTGGCTGCCCGCGGGGCTGACGCCTTCGTACTTGTAGTAGATCCTGGCCGGCGTCTGCAGCGCTTTTTCGAGCCTGCGCGCACGGAACAGCGGCGAGGGGCGCCACTGGCGGTAGACGTCGCGCACCGGCTCGGGGATCGCGATCTCGCGCTCGGTGCTGACCTCCTGAAGGATCAGCGACATCGGAAACAGCGGCGCGAGGTCGTCGGGCCCGACCGGCTGCATCGTGCCCGGGTGCAGCACGGGCGCCGGCGGCTTCGGCAGGTCCGCCATGATGTTGTACCAGACCTTCGGTATGCGGGTTTCGTCGAGCAGATACTTGATGGTGTCCGTCATGGTGTTCTCCTCTCCAGTCAAAGAAACAGATTCAACACGCCGTCCAGCCCGGCGTGGTCGATCGCATGGGTCGCCTGCTCGCGCACCGGCGGCTTGGCGCGATAGGCCACCGAGACACCCGCCTCGGCCATCATCGGCAGGTCGTTGGCGCCGTCGCCGACCGCGACGGCCTGCTCGCGCGCTGCCCCGATTGCACGCATCGTCCGGACGAATCTTACTGCTTTCGCCTCGCCGTCGACGATTTTCCCGATCACACGGCCGGTCAGGCGGCCGCCGGCGATCTCCAGCTGGTTGGAAAGAGCCTCGTCGATGCCGAGCCGCGCCTTCAGCCAATCGGTGAAGAAAGAGAAGCCGCCCGATACCAGCAGGGTGCGCAGGCCCAGCTCGCGGCAGCGGCGGGTGAGGCGCTCGGCGCCCGGGGAAAGCTCCAGCCGATCCTCCAGCACGCGCTCCAGAGCGCTTTCCTCGAGTCCCGCCAGCAACGCGACGCGCCGGCGCAGGCTCTCCGGATAATCCAGTTCGCCGTTCATCGCCGCGCTGGTGATCGCCGCGACTTTTTCCTTGATGCCAAGCAGGTCGCCGATCTCGTCGATGCATTCGATGGTAATCAGCGTCGAATCCATGTCGAGCGCCACCAGCCGCACGTCGGCGAGGCGGCGCTCGTCGGGCACCCAGGCGAAATCCAGAGCGCGCTGGGCGCAGAACGCCTCGATCGAGCGATCGTCGCGGGCGTTCGGGAGCCGCCATGCACTTGGGCCGAGATCGATTACATGGTTGGCCTGTGTGAGCCCGACCAGTTGCGCCAGCTCGTCGCGGCTGATCGCGCCGCCGGTCGGATCGCCCTGGATGACCAGGTTCATTTCGCCGGCTTCGAGCGTTGCTCGGCCTGCTCGCGCCACAGGCGCGCTTTTTCGGCATCCGCAGGCGCGCCCAAGCCCAGTTCATAGATCTTCGAGAGTTCCTGCATTGCGGCAATGTTGCCACCGTCGGCGGCCCTTACGAACCATTCGTGCGCGGCCTCCAGGTCCCTGGCGACGCCATGGCCTTTCTGCAGCAGGGCGGCGAGATAGAACTGGGCCCAGCCATGGCCGCGCTCGGCGGCGGCCCGGAACCATCGCACCGCCTCGGCCGGATTTTCCGGCACGCCTTCGCCGTCGAGATAAAGGCGCCCGAGCTGCGCCATCGCGCGCACGGAACCGGCCCGCGCGGCGCGCGTGAGCCACTGCGCCATCAATTTGTCGTTCTGCGCCACGCCCAGGCCCTTGCCGTAGAGCAGCGCGAGGTTGTGCTGCGCCTCGAGGTTCCCATGCTCGGCGGCGGCGCGGTACCAGCGCGCCGCCTCGACGTAATCGGGCTGCACGCCGCGGCCGTCGAAGTAGATCGCGCCGAGGTTGTTCTGCGCAGCCGCATGGCCCGAGTTCGCCGCGCCCAGGTAGGCGTCGTGCGCGCCCTTTGCGTTGCCGAGCGGATCGGGTGCCAGCTCGAGCGCGAGGCCCAGCAGAAAGCCGGCGTCCGCATCGCCGCGCGCGGCAAGCGGCCGCAACTGGTCGATCGCTTGCGCGTAGTCGCCGCGCTCGATCGCGCCCTGCGCGGGCAGCAGGCGAGGATCGGCCGCCTCGGGGGGGCGCGACACTTCCGGGCGCTGCGCGTGTGCGACCCCGAGCCCGAGCGTGAGCGCGAGCCAAAGCGGCGTGAACGCCAGGCAGACGATGGCGATGCGCCTCATCCGGCGAGCACCTTGAAGGCTTCCGCCACGGCTTTCGCGCGCTCCTGCCAGGACGGGAGTTTCGCCTCGATGCGCAGCCGCTCGGCACCCGCCATGCGCCAGTTCTTCCGGCGCTGCACCAGATCGACGATCCGCGCCGCATCGATCGGTGCGTCCCTGGCGAAATTGAGCAGCACCTGCTCGTGCGTCGCGTCCACGCGCACCACACCCGCCGTTTTGGCGAGGATGCGCAGGCGGTGGCATTCGAGCAGCGCCAATGCGGCCTCGGGCGGCGGGCCGAAGCGGTCTACCAGTTCCTCGAACAACTGCTCGAGCGCCTGCGCGGTGTCGCAGTTCGCCAGACGCTTGTAGAGGGTGAGCCGCTCGTGCACGTCGTTGCAGTAGGCCTCGGGCAGCAGCGCGGGCACGTGCAGGTTGATCTCGGTGGTGACATCGAGCGGCGCGTCGAGGTCGATCGACTTGCCGGCCTTGAGCGCGCGCACCGCGCGATCGAGCATCTGGACATAGAGGTTGAAGCCGACTTCCTGGATCTCGCCTGACTGCGATTCGCCGAGCGCTTCGCCCGCGCCGCGGATTTCGAGGTCGTGCATCGCGAGATAGAAGCCCGAGCCGAGCTGTTCCATGCTCTGGATCGCATCGAGCCGTTTTTTTGCCTGCACCCCGAGCGCCTCCTGCGGCGGGGTGAGCAGGTAGGCGTAGGCCTGGTGGTGCGAGCGGCCGACCCGCCCGCGCAACTGGTGCAGCTGCGCCAGGCCGAACTTGTCGGCGCGATGGATCAGGATGGTGTTCGCGGTCGGGATGTCGATGCCCGATTCGATGATGGTCGAGCACAGCAGCAGGTTGTGGCGCTGCTGGTGGAACTCGCGCATCACGCGCTCGAGATCCCTCTCGCGCATCTGGCCGTGCGCGATCGCGATCCTCGCTTCCGGCAGCAGCTTCGCCAGCTTCGCCTGCATCAGTTCGATCGTGTCCACATCGTTGTGCAGGAAGTAGATCTGGCCGCCGCGCTTCAGCTCGCGCAGCGCGGCTTCGCGAACGATGCCCTCCGAATATTGCGTGACGAAGGTCCGGATCGCGAGGCGCCGCTGCGGCGCCGTGGCGATCACCGAGAAATCCCGCAGGCCTTCGAGCGACAGCGCGAGCGTGCGCGGGATCGGCGTGGCCGTGAGCGTGAGCACGTCGACTTCGGCGCGAAGTTTTTTCAGCGCCTCCTTCTGGCGCACGCCGAAGCGGTGCTCCTCGTCGATGATCACCAGCCCGAGGCGGGCGAACTTCACGTCCCCCGAGAGCAGCTTGTGCGTGCCGATCACGATGTCCACCGATCCGTCGGCGATCTCGCGCACGGTCTGCGCGGCCTGCTTCGCGCTGCGAAAGCGCGACAGCTCGGCGATCTTCACCGGCCAATCGGCGAAACGGTCGCCGAAGGTCTGGAAATGCTGCTCGGCGAGCAGCGTGGTCGGCGTGAGGATCGCGACCTGCTTGCGGTCGGCCACGGCGACGAACGCGGCGCGCAGCGCGACCTCGGTCTTGCCGAAGCCCACGTCGCCGCATACCAGGCGATCCATCGGCTTGCCCTGCGTCATGTCGAGCACCACGGCCTCGATGGCGGCGGCCTGGTCGACGGTCTCCTCGAAACCGAAGCTCTCGGCGAACGCGTCGAGCTCGTGCGCGTTGAGCGAAAAGGCGTGGCCCATGCGCGTTGCGCGCCGGGCGTACAGCGCGAGCAATTCTGCCGCGGTGTCGCGCACCTGGCGCGCGGCGCGCGCCTTGGCCTTGTCCCACTGCCCGCTGCCGAGCTTGTGCAGCGGCGCGGCCTCGGGCTGCGCGCCGCTGTAGCGCGAAATCACCCCGAGCTGGGTCACGGGCACGTACAGCTTGTCGCCGCCTTCGTACTGCAGCTGCAGGAACTCGGTCATTCCTTCGCCGAGGTCGAGATTGGCCAGGCCGAGGTAGCGGCCGATGCCGTGCTGCACGTGCACCACCGGGTCGCCGACTTTCAGCTCCGAGAGGTCGCGCAGCATTCCCTCGACGGAGCTCTGCTTCGCCTCGCGGCGGTTGCGCTGGCGTACCGTACCGGCATAGAGCTCGGCTTCGGTGACCACCGCCCAACCTCCGGCGGGCAGCGCGAACCCGTTGGCGAGCGGCGCGACGGTCAGTGCGAAACGCGCGTCGCCCTGCATGAATGCGGCGAAATTGGCGACCGGAACGGGCTTCAGTCCGTACTCGGCGAGGTAGGTGAGCATGGTTTCGCGCCGGCCCGGCGACTCGGCCGCGAGCAGCGTGCGCAAACCCGACTGCCCGAGCCAGGCCTTCAGCTGCGCGAGCGGATCCTGCGAGCGGCGATCGACCGCGAGTGGCGGCAGCGCGCCGGTGATGAACTCCTGGGCCGGCCCGGGTTGCGCGCCGGGAACGATGTCCGCGCGCGGATGTTCGCGCAGCCGCACGAAAAACTCTTCCGCGGTCAGAAACAGCTGCTGCGGCGGCAGCAGCGGCCGCTCGTGATCGCCCGACAGCAGCTTGTAGCGCGAGGACGCGTCGCGCCAGAACTGCCCGAGCGCATCGCCGACATCGTGGTGCAGCACCACGGCCGAGCGCGCGGGAAGGTAATCGAACAGCGTGGCGATCGCGGGAAAGAACAGCGGCAGGTAGTACTCGATGCCCGCGCTGGGCACGCCATTGGAGACGTCGCGGTAAATGCCGCGTTTGGAAGGGTCGCCCTCGAAGGTCTCGCGCCAGCGGCTGCGGAAGGTGGCTCGGCCCGCTTCATCGAGCGGGAATTCGCGCGCCGGCAGCAGGCGCACCTCCTTCACCTTGTAGAGCGTGCGCTGCGTATCCACGTCGAACGCGCGGATCGACTCGATGGCCTCGTCGTCGAGCTCGATGCGGTAGGGCAGCGCGCTGCCCATTGCAAACAGATCGATCAGCCCGCCGCGAACGCAGTATTCGCCCGGCGTGACCACCTGCGTGACATGGCTGTAGCCCGCGGTGGCCAGCTGTTTCTTAAGCGCCGGGAGCTCGAGGCGCTTGCCCTCTTCGAGAAAAAATGTATAGGCGGCGAGGTAGGCTGGAGGGCACAGTCGCATCAGCGCCGTGGTTGCGGGGACCAGCGCCACGTCGAACGCGCCCGTCTGGATCTGATAGAGCGTCGCGAGCCGCTCGGAAACGAGGTCCTGGTGCGGCGAGAAGCTGTCCCATGGCAGCGTTTCCCAGTCCGGCAGCAGGAAAGTGCGCAACTGCGGCGCGAACCAGCGAATCTCCTCCAGCAGCCGCTGGGCATCGAGCGCCGAGGCAACGATGACGGTCAGCGGGCGAGATTCGGAAGCCATGCGCGCGATCGCGAGCGCGTCGCTCGAGCCAGCGAGGCTGCTCAAGCGGCGTTCGGCTTGGGGCAATGAGTCGCGGTGCATGCGCGAAAACAAAATAGCGTCCACCGGCGAGCGAATACTCGCTCGTCCGGGTGGAACGCGCATACAATTATAACGTGCTGAGTTTGCAACTGATTTTGTGGCCGACTTTGTCGTGGCCCTCTTCGTCGTGGCCCTGGTCGCCCTGATCCCGGCCGCGGGCAGCGGCAGCCGCATGGCGCGCGACACGCCCAAGCAGTACGTGCGTCTTGCGGGCATGCCGATGCTCTATCACGCGGTGCGCAGCCTCGCCGCCGAGCCGATCGATACGGTGTTCGTCGTGCTCGCGCCCGGGGACGGCCTGTTCGCGCGGCACGACTGGGGCGAGTTCGATGGGCGCCTCGAGCCGCTGTACTGTGGCGGTGCGACGCGGCGCGAATCGGTCTACAACGGGCTGATCGCCGCGATGGCCGCGGTCGACGCCGACGACTGGGTGCTGGTGCATGACGCGGCGCGGCCCTGCCTGCCGCGCGAGGACCTCGACCGGCTGATCGCCGAGGTATCGGGCGACGCGATCGGCGGATTGCTAGCGCTGCCGGCGGCCGATACCGTCAAGCGAGCCGCCAACGGCGGCAACGGCCCGGCGCGCGTGGCGGCTACCGAGGACCGCTCGCTGTTGTGGCTTGCGCAGACGCCGCAGATGTTCCGCGCCGGACTGCTGGCAGAAGCGCTGCAGCTCGCGAAGAAAACCGTGACCGACGAGGCGAGCGCGGTCGAGCAGCTCGGGTTGAAGCCGCGTCTGGTGACGGGCAGCCGGCAAAACCTGAAGGTGACGTATCCGGAGGACCTCGCGATCGCCGAGGCCATTCTTGCGCGGCGCGAGTTGAGATAGAAACGAGATGTGCAGGAGGCGCAGAAAGGATACGCAGATGAGCAGGATAAGCAGATGAGGGTCGGCCAGGGCCTGGATGTGCATGCGCTGGTCGAGGGGCGAAAGCTGGTGATCGGCGGCGTCGAGATCCCGTTCCATCTCGGCCTGGAAGGTCATTCGGACGCGGACGTGCTGCTGCATGCGATCTGCGATGCGCTGCTCGGCGCAGCCGGGATGGGCGACATCGGCGCGCATTACCCGGACAGCAATCCGCAGTACTCGGACATCGACAGCCGGATACTGCTGCGCGACGTGGCGAAAAAGCTCGCGACCGGGGAATGGCGCGTGGTGAACGTCGATGCGACGATTGTCGCGCGGGGTCCGCGCATGTCGCCGCACGTTCCGAGGATGATCGGCAACATCGCTTCCGACCTCGGCGTGCCTCCTGCGGCAATCAACATCAAGGCGACCACCACTGAAAAGCTCGGCTTCGTCGGTCGGGGCGAGGGGATCGCGGCGATGGCGGTCGCGCTGATCGAGACCGCAGGCGCCTGATGTATTCCCCGGACTACAACCGCATCGGGGACCGGGCGCAGCAGCTCGAGATGATGCGCGCCAACAACTTCGCGATCCTGGTCACCGCCATGGATGGAGAGCTGGCCGCGTCGCACCTGGTGTGCCTGGTCGAGGAGCGCGGCGACGAAGGCGTGGAGCGCGCCGGCGCGCTGGTGATCGTCGGGCACATGGCGAAGACCAATCCGCAATGGCAGGCCTTCTTCGACGACGACGTGATGGTCATATTCCACGGCCCGCATGCCTACGTCTCGCCGCGCTGGTACGAGCAGCAGGAACGCGTGCCGACCTGGAACTATGCCGCGGTGCATGCGTATGGAAAGCCCAGGGTGATCGAAGCGCGCGAGGCCAAGCACGCCGTGATGCGCCGGCTGGTGGCGTTGCAGGATCCGCAATGGCTGCCGAAGTTCGAGGCGCTGCGGCCCGAGTACGTGCAACAGATGCTCGACGGCATCGTGCCTTTCGAGATCGCGGTGACTCGCCTCGAGACGCGCTGGAAGCTGTCGCAAAACCGCGGCCGGCGCGAGCAGGAGCTGATCGCCGCCGAACTCGAGAAATCATCCGACAGCCTGGAGCGTGCCACGGCCGCACTCACCCGCAGGCATCTCGCAGGGGATTCGTGAGCGCCTCCGCGCCCTGGCGGCTGTTCTTCGCAATCTGGCCGACGCCCGAGATCGCCACCCTGCTGAACGCGTGGTCGCGCACCGCGCAGGTCGAGTGCGGCGGGCGGGTGACGCTGCCCGCGAACATTCACCTCACGCTGGCTTTTCTCGGCGATGTCTCACCCGGGAGGGCCAAGCGCCTGGCCGAGTGCGGCCGGCGTGCGGCCGGCGTGGCGCACTCGCTCGCACTGGAGGAAGCGCGCTACTGGAAGCACAACCGCGTGGTCTGGGCCGGGCCGCGCGTGATTCCGCCCGCGCTCGGCTCGCTCGCGCAGGCGCTCACCCGGGAACTGATAGCGGCGGACTTCCCGACCGAGGCGCGCGAGTTCAATGCGCACGTCACGCTGATACGCCAGGCGCGCCTGCCGCGCATGCTCCCTGGGCTCCCGACGATCGTATGGCCGGTGAGCGAGATGGTGCTGGTGCGCACGCAACTTTCGTCGACCGGCTCGAGCTACGCGATGCTGGAGCGCTTTGCGCTAACGTGAAATTGCGGCAGGCGCCAGTGCGCCCAGGCTGGTCGCGATGAACTGCTGATCCGCCGGGTCGGCGTTACCGCGGCGCGCGCGCACCGCCTGGTAGGCGACCAGCGCCAGTTCATCGAGGCCGGCGCGTTGCAATGCAGTCGCAAGCCGCTCGAGGATCTCGGGCGAAGCCTGCCGGTCCGGGGTCTGGCTGAGCTGCAGCCAGGCCGGGCCCCGGTTCGACAACAGCGCCATCAGGCTCTTGCGCAATGCCGGATCGCCGCTCTGATAAGCCTCCATCAGCAGCGGATCGTGCTGCCGTGCGCGCGCGAGCGAGGCGCCGACCTCGGGCGGGTCCGGGAGCTCCAGATTGCGCGTTGCCTCCCACGCCTGCTCGCGCAGCGTGCGGCCGATCTCCCAATGCGCAAGCGCATTCTGCGGCCAATGCACCAGTGCATCGGTCATTTTCTCCAGCGCCGCGGGAAAATCGCGCTGGTTGCGCAGCCGCAGACCCTCGAGCACCAGCTCCCGCGAGCGCAGTCCGACCGTGTGGGTGCGGGCCGTCAGTCTGCCGTAGGCCTCGCCCCACTCGGGCGGCAGCTGCGGGTGCTGGGACGCCAGCACGAACACGTAGCGGGCGCGCGTCGCCTCTCCCGCTGCCAGCAGTAACGCACCGTGAAGCATCATGATCGCCGGATCGGCAGCCGGTGCCTCGAATGTCGCACGCCAGAATTTCGGGTTGCGGCTGACCAGAGCATCCACGTGCAGCGGCCGCATGCGTCCGGGCAAGCCGCCGGCACCCATTGTCGCGGCTACCTGGTCGAAATCAGCGATCCATTCGGCGATGGCGGGGCGTTTTCCGGGCTGCTTCATCACGTCGCGCCGCAGGGTGTCCACCGCGGAGCGCGCCGCCGACCAGCCGTCGCGCCGCGCCTCGTTGAGTTCCTGTTTCGCGTCGCCGTTGTCGGCGCGCGCCGCAAACGCGCAGGCAAAGGCAATCAGCGCGCAGGCGAGGTTGGCGAGCGCCGGGCGCAGGCTCATCGCGGCGAATCAGCGTGCCGGCATGGGCAGGTAACCGGGCTCGGCGTGCACGCGCGCCAGCCAGGCACGCACGCCCGGATATGCGCTGAGATCGAAGTCGCCTTCGTGCGCTACATGGGTGTAGGCGTAGAGCGCGATGTCGGCAATCGAGCAGGCGCTGCCGGCAAACCAGTCGTGCCGCGCGAGATGGGTCTGCATCACGCCCAGCGCGCGATATCCGGGCGCCATTTTCGACTGCAGGTCCGCGGCGCGCTCCGGCGGCCGCCCGAGGAAGCCGATGATGTAGCGCGCGACCGCGATAAAGGGTTCGTGACTGTACTGCTCGAAGAACATCCACTGCAGCATGCGCGCCCGGTCCAGCCTGCCGGCGGGAATGAAACGGCTGCCCTCGGCGAGATAATTGAGGATCGCGTTCGATTCCGGCAGGTGCGTCCCGTCGTCGAGTTCGAGCAGGGGAATCCGGCCGTTCGGGTTCATCGCGAGGAACCGCGGCGTGCGGGTTTCGCCCTTCATCGTATCGACGTGCACCCACTCGTGCGGCAGATCGAGCAGCGCCAGCAGGAGTTTCACCTTATAGCAATTCCCTGATTGCAGATCGCCGTAAATCTTCATACCATCGCAAGCATACCAAGAGAAAATAAAATGGCCACCGTAAAACACTGGTCCGGCGAGATCCACGCGCTGCTGCGCGCCTGGCGCGCCGATCTCGTCAGCTATGTGCCCGACGCCGGGCACGCCAACCTCATCGGCCTGTGCCGGGCCGACCGCGCAACCCGCACCGTGCCGCTCGCCACCGAAGAGGAGGGCGTCGCCCTCGCCACCGGCGCATGGCTCGGCGGAACCCGCCACGTGATGCTGATGCAGTCCTCGGGCGTGGGCAACTGCGTCAACATGTTCGCGATGCTCAAGACCTGCCAGGTGCCGTTCCTCACGCTGGTCACGATGCGCGGCGACTTCGGCGAGTTCCATCCGTGGCAGATGCCGATGGGGCAGGGCACGCCCGGTGCGTTTGCGCTGATGGATTTCGTCGTGCTGCGCGCGGACCGGGCCGAAGACGTCGTGCCTGCGGTCGAGGCGGGGCTCAAGTTCAGTTTCAACAGCTACAACCGCGTCGCGGTGCTGCTCGGCCAGCGCTTGCTTGGCGCGAAGGACTTCCGCAAGGTGCGCGAATGAAGCTCGACCGGCGCGAGGTGGTGAAGGAACTGCTCACCGAGCGCCGCGACCTACTGGTCGTCGCGGGTCTGGGCGCGTGCGCGTGGGACATTACCGCTGCCGGGGACACGCCGCTCAACTTTCCGCTGTGGGGCGCGATGGGTGGCGCGACGATGGTCGGCCTGGGGCTCGCGCTCGCGCAGCCGAAGCGCCCGGTGCTGGTCATCACCGGCGACGGCGAAATGCTGATGAGCATGTCGAGCCTCGCCACCATCGCGGCGCAGCGGCCGAAAAACCTCGCCATCGTGGTACTCGACAACGAGCAGTATGGCGAAACCGGCCATCAGGCGACGCATACCGCGATGGGTGCGGACCTTCCTGCAGTCGCGCGGGGATGCGGATTCGCTAAGGCGAGCGTGATCACGAAGATGAGCGCGCTGCCGGCGTTGCGCCGCGCAATCCACAAGAAAGCCGGGCTGCAGTTCGCTTCGATCAAGATCACGCCGGCGGATTACCCGAAGGTCCTGCCGCCGCGCGACGGCGCGTGGCTCAAGCACCGAATGAGGGTGGCGCTGCTGGGGGAAAGGGCGCACGAATAGCGGCTTCCCGGCTCAGGCGGCCGATGATCGCGGGTCGCTCGTCATCGCTGGTCGAGAGTTCGAACGACAAGTCCCCGGCGCTTGCGCGCGTTCGCAACGACACCTCCGAGCCGTAGTACACCGGCCCCTTCAACCATGCGTCGAACCGCTGCGGCATATCGGGTTGCGCCGGCAAGCGGGCGAGGCACTGCGCGAGGACCCGCTGCGGATGCAGGAACGTGCGTTTGAAGCCGAACAGCCGCGCGTACGGGTCCCAGAGATGGATCCCGTTGTAGTCACCCGTGAGGGCGCCGAAACGCAATGCGCCGCCCGGGCTCCCGCGCCAGCGGGCGATCTCCTCACCATCAACCGCAGGCGCTGTCGCGAGCGGTGACGTGCATCCGCCCGACCCGAAACTTCCGCGGACGTAGAACGTGTTCACGCTTTCCCACGCAACCGCGCCCGATTCGCGCACGCAGCAATGCAGGTCCACTTCGAGCCCCTTCGCGAGCACCCGATGGCCGGCGACGGAGGCCTCGAACTCCAGCGCGGCATTGCGCTCGATCGCGCGATGCTGCAGCAGATGGTTGCGTATCTGGAGCACGCGCCAGATCGGCACCGGAAACGCGGGGTGCGTCAGCAGTGCCATCTGCAGGCGAAAACCGATCACATGCGGAAACAGCAAAGGCAGGCTCTCGCCCGGGCGCGTCCCGGACAGCCGGCAGAAATCGTCCAGGTCGCGCGGATCGGTGTGGTGGTTGCGCCACCGCGCGGCGAGCACGGGGAACAGCGCATCCTGGCGCAGCCCGGGCGAGGGCCAGAATGCGAGCAACATGTAGCGCAACGCGCAGGGCTGCCGGTCAAACTCCAATTCGTGCCTGCCGGGCGGCATGTGATCTCTCCTGATCTTCACGCCAGGCTCAACGCCCGGCTGCGCCGACCCGCAGATACTCGCCGACTCGGTCGTTGAACCACGCAGCGCGCTCGAAGTACACGGAGTGTCCGGCCGCGGGGCATTGCGCGAAGCTGCCGGAAGGAAGCGTCGCCGCGAGCGCGCGCACTGCCGCCGGAGGAATCACCACATCCTCCTCCCCCGTAATGCACAGCACCGGCATCCGCAGCCCGGCAAGACGCTCAGGCCCCACGGTGCACGCGGCGCGCAGCTTGCGGCGCAGCGTTTCCTTGTCGACGTCCGCGTTCAGCAGGTCTATCTGGCGGTACAGATGGTGCAGCGCGGGCTGCTCCCGCGCCATGCGTTCGCCGCACGCCGGATGGATTCCGGCGGTGCGCAGGCGGGCAATCTCCTTCCCGGAGTTCTCTGTCCAACGCGCAAGCGTGCCAGCGTTCGCCCCGCGCAAGCGCGCGGGGTCCGCGGCGCCGGTACTGCAGGCGATCACCAGCGCCTTGACGCGCGCCGGTTCGCGCAACGCGTAGTCGAGGCAGGTCCAGCCACCCATCGACTGCGCGACCAGCCGCACGTCGTCCAGATGCAGATGCTCGACGAGCGCCGCGAGATCGCCGGCAAACTCGGCCGGTTCGGGTGCGGCTCCGTGCAATCGGGACGGGGCGAATCCGCGATGCGCGAACGCGATACAGGTGAACCGCGTGGAGAAATGCGCCACCTGCTGCCACCACGACAGATGGTTGCCGCCGAGGCCGTGCGCGAAGATCAGGGCCGGGCCGGTCCCGGAAACTTCGTAGTAGATCTCCGCGTCGCCCCTTTTGAGAAAGTCTCTTTGCATGCGTGTTCCTCCGGTGATGTTCGGTGACGTCAGATTTCCGCGCCGGCGAGATGCCGGGGCACATCGCAATCAATGCGCTCGCCCATCCGCCGCTCGACCCAGGATCAGCCGCGCCACCAGGCCGCCGCCGTCGCGCGCAAGCAACTCGAGCCGTCCGCCGTGCGCGCGGGCCACGCGGTCCACGATCGCGAGGCCCAACCCCGAGCCGCCCGTGCCGCTGCGTGCCTGGTGCAGCCGGGTGAAAGGCAGTTTGAGGCGCTCGACTTCGCCTGCGGGGATGCCGGGGCCGCGATCGCGCACTTCGATGACGGCGCTGCCGCGTTCCGATCTGGTTTCGATCTCGACCGGACCCCCGGCATGGCGCAGCGCGTTGTCGATCATGTTGGTGATCGCGCGGCGCACCGACATCGGCGCGAGCGCGAGCGGAGGAACGTCGCCGCGCATTCGAGCGAGCGGCTTGCCGAGGCGGGCATAACGGAATTCAAGCTCGTCGATCAGCATTTCGAGGTCGGTGACGTGCTGCTGCTCCTGCGTGCCGCGCGCGAAATCGAGGAACTGTCCGATCACCGCGTCGATCTCTTCGATGTCGGCGGCCATGCCCTCGGCAATGGGCTGGTCGGTGCCGGACATCTCGAGCGACAGGCGCAGCCGCGCCAGGGGCGTGCGCAGATCGTGCGAGATTCCAGCGAGCACCGTGGCGCGTTCGCGTTCGTGCCGCGCGATGTCGCTCGCCATCTGGTTGAAGGCGCCCGCAAGCATGCGCATCTCCCTCGGCCCCGACTCGGGCAGCGGCTCAGGGGTCTCGCCTTTGCCGACCCGCACCGCCGCGCCGGTGAGCGCGCGCACCGGCCGGTCGATGATGGAGGCGATCAGCCACGCGCCCGCGAGCGCAAGCAGCAGCGCGAGCGCGCCCCAGCCGATCCATCGCCATGTCCGGTCGGGCCGCAGCCGATCGCGCGACAGAGCCACCCAGTACTCGTCTTCGTCGATGAAGAAGCTGACCCAGAAGCCCTCGGCGCCGTCGCGTGCAAACGCCAGGCGGGTGCGTTCGCCGAGGGCGCGCTTCACCCGCTCGCTGACCAGGTCGATCAGCCGGTCCTGCGGCAGCGGCTCGAGCTTTTCGCCCGGGCTTGCGGCGTAGACGCGGATGCCTTCGCTTTCGTTGAGTTCCGCCAGCAATCCGCGGCGCCGTTGCGGGTCGGCATTGACGATCGCCGCGCGCGTGAGGTTCACGATGCTGACGGTCTGCTTGGCCACTTCCGCCGCCAGCGGCTCGCGCCGGTAGGTGCGGCCGATTTCGAACCAGGCCATCATCGCCAGCAGCAGCAGCGCGGCGATCAGCAGGAACGCGCGCGAGAGCAGCGTGTCTGGCAGCAGGCCCTTCACTTCAGGTTGCCGTCGGGCACGAACACGTAGCCGAATCCCCACACCGTCTGGATGTGGCGCGGGTGCGCCGGGTCTTCCTCGATGATTTTCCTCAAGCGCGAAACCTGCACATCGATCGAGCGGTCGAACACCTCGTATTCGCGCCCGCGCGCGAGTTCCATCAGCTTGTCGCGGTTGAGCGGCTGGCGCGGGTTCTGGGCAAGCACCTTGAGCACGGAGAACTCGCCGGTGGTGAGCGAGACCTGCTTGCCGTCGCGCATCAGCGTGCGCGTTGCAAGATTGAGTTCGAATGCGCCGAAGCGGTGGACCTCGGTGTCGGAGCTCGGCGCGCCCGGCGGACCGGAGGCCTGTTTGCGGCGCAGCACCGCATTGACCCGCGCCACCAGTTCCCGCGGGTTAAATGGCTTGGGCAGGTAATCGTCGGCGCCCATTTCCAGGCCGACGATGCGGTCGACTTCGTCGCCTTTGGCGGTCAGCATGATGACCGCCGGGCCGGCGGGCTGCGAGCGCAGCCGGCGGCAGATCGCGAGCCCGTCTTCGCCGGGCAGCATCAGATCGAGCACGATCAGGTCGAAACGCTCCTTCGCCAGCGCCTTGTCCATCGCCGCACCATCGGCGACGGCGCGCACGATGAAACCCTGTTCGCCGAGGTAGCGCACCAACAGGTCGCGCATGCGCTGGTCGTCGTCAACGACGATAATCCGGGTCTTGAGCTCAGCCATGCGATGATTCTCGTTGTATGTCCGGGTGCCGCGGTAAGTCTTTGTTGCCAAGAGCCCTGCGTGCTTACCAATTGTTACAAATTTCGTGGCAAGCGCGAAGTCTGACGCATACGATGCCTGTCGTGAACCGCCATATGTACCGACAGGTTGCCACCACGCTGGCGTTGGCGCTGATCCTTTTCGGGCAGGGGGTGACGGCGCTCGCCCAGCAGTCGCAACGTCAGGGCGAGCGGCGCATGAGTCACGAAGACCGCGCGCGGCTGCGCGAGGACCTCGGCTCGGCGCGGCGCGACATGTACAAGGGCCAGCGGGAGCGCCCGCAGGAGCAGCGCCCGGAGGACGCCCGGCGGCTTTCGCCGGAGGAGCGCGACCGGTTGCGGCGCGATCTCGAGGATGCCAACCGCGGCCTGCAGCGACGCCGCTGATGCGCGCAACCGTCCTTGCGCTGCTGTGGTTCGCGGCTGCCGCCGCTCAGGCCGCGGCCATCGGCGCCGACGAAGCGCGCCACCTGCTCAACCGCACCGGGTTCGACGCGCGCCTCGACGAGATCCACGCCTATGCGTCGCTTTCGCGCGGCGAGGCCGTGGAGCGCCTGCTCGCGGGCGCCGCATCGACCGCGCGCACGCCGGGCCCGGCCTGGGTGAACGACTGGCAGTCGCCGCGCCGATTTCGCGAGGCGAGCGCGGAAGAACGCAAGCTGCTCGTCGCCGAGTTGTTCCGCCGCGGACTCGAACTGAAAAACTGGTGGGTGACGGAGCTGCTCACCACCCCTTCGCCGCTCAGCGAGCATATGACGCTGTTCTGGCACAACCATTTCACCTCCGGCCTGCAGAAGGTGCGCTCGGCGAACCTGATGTACCGGCAGAACCTGCTGTTGCGGCGCCACGCGCTGGGCAATTTTGCGGAACTGCTCCGAGCGGCGTCGAAGGATCCGGCGATGCTGGTGTACCTCGATTCGGCGACCAACCGGCGCGGCCAGCCGAACGAGAACTTCGCGCGCGAGGTGATGGAACTGTTCACGCTGGGCGAAGGCCGCTACACCGAAACCGACATCAAGGAGGCGGCGCGCGCCTTCACCGGCTGGTCGCTGGACCCGGAGACGGGTGAATTCCTGTGGCGGCCGTTCGCGCATGACGACGGCGTGAAAACCGTGCTGGGGCGGACGGGGAACCTGCGCGGCGAAGACGTGCTCGACGTCCTGCTCGCGCAGCCCGCGACCGCGGAGTTCGTCATCGCCAAGCTGTGGCGCGAGTTCGTCTCTCCCGCGCCCCGCAATGATGCCGAACGCCGCGACGCCGCGCGCATCGCCGGACGTTTCCGCGACAGCGGCTACGACATCAAGTCGGCGCTGCGCGAATTGCTCGCAACGGATGCGTTCTGGGCGCCGGAGAACCGCGCCGCTCTGGTGAAATCGCCGGTGGATTTCGTGGTCGGCACGCTGCGCCAGCTCGACGTGGAGTTTGCCGATCCGCTGCCGTTCACGCTGCTGCTGATCCAGCTCGGGCAGAACTTGTTCTCGCCGCCCAACGTGAAGGGCTGGCCGGGCGGCGAGGCGTGGATCAACTCGACGACGCTGCTGGCGCGCAAGCAGTTCGCCGAGCGCCTGGTGCGCGTGGATGAGGGACCGCGGGAAGTGCGCATAATGGACAGACCGGGCCAGGGCCTCGGCAGGCTGGGGATGGAAGGCCGCGAGCGGATGATGAAAGCGATCGGCGGGATCCGTTTTCACGCGCGCGACTGGCTGCAGCAGTTCGGCGGGGACGACGGCGCGCTGCAGCGGGTGCTGCTCCCGGGTGCGCCGGCCGGACAGGGTGTCGGCGACGCGCGCGCGTTCGAACTGATGCGCGCGCTGGTCGCCGATCCGATGTACCAGTTGAAATGAAACGCAGAGACTTCCTGAGCGCAGGCGCCGCGAGCGTCGGGGCGCTATCGGCGCCGCGGTTTGCCTTCGCGCAGGCGGCCGGCGGCTATCGCCGACTGCTCGTACTCATCGAGCTCAAAGGCGGCAACGACGGATTGAACACGGTCGTTCCCTATGCTGATGACGCCTACTACTCGCTGCGGCCGCGGCTTGCGGTGAAGCGCGACGAAGTGCTGCAGCTCGATCAGCGCAGCGGCCTGCATCCGTCGATGAAGCCGTTGATGGCACTGTGGCAGTCGCGCGAACTCGCGCTCGTGCAGGGTGTAGGCTACGCGAGCCCCAACCTGTCGCACTTCCGCTCGATTGAAATCTGGGACACCGCGTCGAACAGCGAGGAGACCCTGTCGGAGGGCTGGCTCGCGCGCGCGTTTGCGGCGCAAGCCGCGCCCGCAGGTTTTGCCGCGGACGGTGTCGTGATCGGTGGCAACGACATGGGGCCGCTCGCCGGAACAGGCACGCGCGCCATCGCGCTCACTGACACGGACAGCTTTCTTCGCCAGGCGCGGCTTGCCAATCCGGCGGGGCGGGCCCGGAATGCGGCGCTTGCGCACATCCTGAAGGTGGAAGCCGACGTGGTACAGGCAGCGGCCAGCCTGAATACCAATCACCCGTTCCGCGCCGAATTCCCGCGCAACCCGTTTGGCCAGGCAGTGCGCACCGCGGTGCAGATCGCGGCCAACCCGGCGGGCGTTGCGGTGATCCGGCTCTCGCTCAACGGCTTCGATACGCACCAGAACCAGCCGGGAGTGCACAACCGCCTGCTTGGCGAGCTCTCCGAGGGCATCGCGGCGTTGAAGACTGCGCTCGTCGAGCTCGGCAAATGGGACTCGACGCTGGTGATGACCTACGCCGAGTTCGGCCGCCGGCCGCAGGAAAACAATTCGATGGGCACCGACCACGGTACGGCCAGTGTGCATTTCTTTGCGGGTGGGCGGGTGCGCGGCGGGCTGTATGGCGCGCCGCCTGCGCTGCGCGATCTCGACGGTGGGAATCTGCGATTCGGGATCGACTACCGCAGTCTTTACGCGACAGTTCTCGAGCGCTGGTGGGGCGTCAACTCGTTGCGCGTGCTGAACGCGCGCTTTCCTTCGCTCGACCTGCTGCGCGCTTAGGTCGACGTCGCCGTTGGAAGCACCTTTCGCCCCGAGCGGGCCGAAGGGTGAAACAGACGGTTGACGAAACGAACACCGGACGCGACCATCGCATTCAGCACTCTGACCGATATGCCGCTACGCCACTGGGAACGACACCGCACTGAACGCATCGGCTGGCTCCGCGCGGCGGTGCTGGGCGCGAACGATGGCATCGTTTCAACGGCGAGCCTGGTGCTGGGCGTCGCCGCTGCGCATGCAACGCACGCCAATGTTCTGATTGCGGGCGTTGCCGGCCTGGTTGCCGGAGCCATGTCGATGGCTGCCGGCGAGTATGTGTCCGTCCACTCTCAGGCGGACACCGAACATGCAGACCTCGAGCGCGAGCGCAAGGAACTCAAGGCGGACGACCAGGGCGAGCGCAACGAACTGGCGACGATCTACGTCGGACGCGGCCTTGACCCTGCACTTGCGAAACAGGTCGCCGACCAACTCATGGCGCATGACGCGCTCGGTGCACACGCGCGCGACGAACTCGGCATCTCCGAGGCTCTCAGTGCGCGTCCGATCCAGGCTGCGCTTGCGTCCGCTGGCAGCTTCGCCGCCGGCGCAGTCATGCCTCTGTTCGTCACTGCCCTGGTCCCGGAGGCGTATCTGATCCTTGTTGTCTCCGGAACTTCACTGGTGTTCCTCGCGTTGCTGGGGGCGTTGGCTGCGCGCGCGGGCGGCGCAGGCGTGACCGCGGGCGCAATGCGCGTTACGTTCTGGGGTGCGCTGGCCATGGCGCTGACCGCCGGCGTCGGGGCTTTGTTCGGAACAGCCTGACAACCGCGTCGAACCGCGAAAGACCAACCCTCGCGCGAGTGAGCGCAGATGCAAGCGCAGCCATTGATCGCCGTTCGGCACGTCGAAGCAAGCAGCCTGTGGTACCAGCGGCTGCTTGGCTGCAAGAGTGGCCATGGAGGCCCTGAGTATGAACAGCTCGTCGACAACGATGGAAAGCTCATTCTTCAACTGCATGACTGGGACGCCCACGAACACCCCCACCTGGGCGACCCGGCCATCGGGCCGCCGGGAAACGGTGTGCTGCTCTGGTTCCAGATCGACGACTTTGCCGCTGCAGTGGCGCGCGCTCGATCAGTGGCGGTCGAGATTCTCAAGGGTCCGGAAGTGAATCCGAACGCGAACCACCGCGAGTTCTGGTTGCGCGATCCCGACGGATACGTCGTCGTGCTCGCCGGCGCCCGCGGTGACATCGGATGATCGGCCTGCGCTCCATCCCTTTCGCGACAGGAGAACTTTGTGACACCCACTCAGAACGACAAGGCGAACCGCTTCCGCGCGCTGCACCAGGGGCCGGGCGCGTTCGTGATTCCCAACCCGTGGGACGCGGGCTCGGCACGCATCCTCGCAGGGCTCGGCTTCCAGGCGCTGGCAACGTCGAGCGGGGCATCCGCCGGCGTCCTCGGCCGCCGCGACGGCAAGGTCACGCGCGACGAGGCGCTGGCGCAGGCGCGCAGTATGGTCGCGGCAACGGACCTGCCGGTGTCGGCGGACCTGGAAAAGGGTTTCGGCGATGCGCCCGCGGCCACGGCGGCAACGATCCGCCTTGCCGCGGAAGCAGGGCTGGTCGGCGGCTCGATCGAGGACGCCACCGGCGACCCGGCGAAGCCGCTCTACGACATCGGCCACGCGACCGAACGCGTGGCGGCGGCGGTTCAGGCTGCGCGCTCGCTTGCCTTTCCGTTTACCCTGACCGCCCGCGCCGAGAACTTCCTGCGCGGCAACCCGGATCTCGAGGACACGATCAGGCGTTTGCAGGCGTTCGAGAGGGCCGGCGCAGACGTGCTGTTCGCGCCGGGCCTGCCTGACCTCGCAGCCGTGCGCGCGGTTTGCGCCGCGGTGTCGAAGCCGGTCAACTTCATGGTCGGCATCAAGGGCAAGTCGTTCACGTTTGCCGAACTCGAAGCGGTCGGGGTCCGGAGGATCAGCCTTGCCACGTCGCTGTACCGCGCGGCAATGAGTGGATTGATCGACGCGGCCCGCGAGGCCAAGGAAAAGGGCAGCTTCGGCTATCTCGACCGATCCCTGACCACGCCGGAATTGAACGGCTTCATGCAGTGAAGATCCGCGCCTATCGGCCCTCCGACGAGGCGGCGGTGATCGGCCTGTGGGAGGCCTGCGGCCTGATCCGCCCGTGGAACGACCCGCGCGAGGACATCGCCCGCAAACTCGCCGAGCAACCGGAACTGTTCCTGGTCGGCACGGCCGAGGACAAACTGGTCGCGAGTGCGATGGTGGGCTACGACGGGCACCGAGGCTGGGTCTACTATTTCGCGGTCGCGCCGGAGCGCCGCAAACAGTCGCTCGGGCGCATGCTGATGCACGAGGTCGAACGCCGGTTGATCGATCGCGGCTGTCCCAAGCTGAACCTGCAGGTCCGCTCGTCGAACGCCGGTGTGGTCGAGTTCTACCGCAGGCTCGGTTATACGCAAGACGACGTTGTCAGCCTCGGACGCAGGCTGATCGCAGACTGATCGCCGCACAGCGGAGCGGGGCTACCGCACCCCACAACCGGTGTCAGCCGCCTTGTCGACCAGATGGGCGATCGAGTTGGCGTAGTAGCGCAGCACCGGCAGGTCGCGCGCGACCGCGCGGTAGAACCCATCCTGCTCGTCGACCAGGTGACGCATCAGCAGCATCCTCAATCCGACATGCATTGCGTAGTCGAAATCGCGGCGCGGCAGGTAGACCAGCGCGCGCTTCGCGTCGAGCGCGTCGAGCATGCGCCCGGCTTCGGCTTTCAGTTCCAGTTCCGACCAGGCCTTGTCAGAATCGCGCACGAACACGCTCGCCATCAATGGAACCGGCAGCACCGGCACGATGCGCCCCACCGAATCCATCAGGTGCCTGCCGAGTTCCGCGATCCGCGCCTTGCGCTCGTCGTCGGCCAGTTTCGAGAAGTCCAGTGCGCGCTCCCTGCAGTAGGCGCGCATCGAAACCGGCGTGCCGAAGTTGACGCAGGCGTAGCCGAAACGGTGCCAGTCGCTGTTCAACATCAGGCGCAGGTTGTGCACGGCGAAATCGAGCGTGTTCCACGCTGCCCGGAACGCGCTGGGCTTGCGCGCATCCGCGTCGGTCGACATGAGCAGCGTGCGGTCCTCGAGCACGCGGTCATAGTTGACGCCCAACGGCACGTACACCAGGTCGCGCTCCCCGTCGAGATGGAAACCGCGCAGCATGTAATCGATCACGCCCAGCCGCGGCGCGCGCATCAGGCCGTCGCGCGACAACCCGCCTTCCGGGAACACCGCCTGCGGCACGCCGGCCTCGGTGGCCATCGCGATGTAGCGCTCGAGCACGCGGCGGTAGAGCGCATCCTTGGAATTGCGCCGCACGAAGTAGGCGCCCATCGAGCGGATCAGCGCCGACAGCGGCCACAGGCGCGCCCACTCGCCCACCGCGTATGAAAGCGCCGCCTGTTCGGCGGCGAGGTAGGCCGCCAGAACGTAGTCCATGTTCGAGCGGTGGTTCATCACGAACACCACCGTCGCGTTCGGATCCACGCGCGAGAGGTTCTTGATGTCCACATAACCCAGGCGCACGCGGTACAGCCCCTGCGCCACCTTGCGTCCGATCCAGTATCCGATGCGAAAGTACAGGTAGGCGTTGAACGCCGGAACGATCTCGCGCGCGTACCGCTCGACGATCTGCAACCCGACCACGACCGGCACGCGGTTTTCGCGGGCGAAGTCCTCGGCGGCTTTCTGCACCTTGGAGTCGGTGAGCAGGCGATGGATCAGCGCCTGGCGCTTGGTGCGCTGCCACGGGCGGATGCCGATCCGCAGGCGCTCGCCGACTTCGTCGATGACGTTGTTGCCGCGGCTGGATAGAAACCAGCGCAGCGCCGGCATCAGCAGCTTGTCGTAAGCCGCCCAGGTCGCCAACACCAGCACGATGAACAGCAGCCACAGCGGCAGTGCGACCGTGGTGGTCATTGTTGCAGCACTTTTCGCTAGAGGGCGGCGAGAACGGCGGAGGTTACGTCGGCGGTGCGGGCGTTTCCGCCGAGGTCGGGCGTGAAGACTTTTTTCGCTGTCACCGTCTCGACTGCCTTCATCAGGCGCGCAGCTGCGTTCGCCTCGCCCAGATGCTCGAGCATCATCGAGGCGGTCCAGAACGTGGCGATCGGGTTGGCGATGCCCATGCCGGTGATGTCGAAGGCCGAGCCGTGGATCGGCTCGAACATCGAAGGACGCCTGCGCTCGGGATTGAGGTTGGCCGTGGGCGCGATACCGAGCGAACCTGACAGCGCCGCAGCGAGGTCGGAGAGGATGTCGGCGTGCAGGTTCGAGGCGACGATGGTATCGAGCATCGAAGGCTTCAGCACCATGCGCGTGGTGACTGCATCGACCAGCACGCGGTCGGTTCGCACGTCGCGATAGTTCCCGGCCACCTCGTAGAACACCTCGTCCCACAGCACCATGCCGTGGCGCTGCGCATTCGACTTGGTGACCAGCGTCAGGTGCTTGCGGGGGCGTTTGCGCGCGAGCTCGAAAGCGAAGCGGTGCACGCGCGCGACCCCGGCGCGGGTGAACACCGACGTCTCCGTCGCGACCTCTTCGGGCAGGCCGCGGTGCACGCGCCCGCCCGAGCCCGAATACTCGCCCTCGGTGTTCTCGCGCACGATGACCCAGTCGATTTCGCTGCCGCGCGCCAGCGGCGAGGAGATGCCGGGAAGCACGCGCGAGGGGCGCACGTTGGCGTACTGGTCGAATCCCTGGCAGATCGGCAGGCGCAGGCCCCACAGCGAAACGTGATCGGGCACCTTCGGCGAGCCCACCGCGCCGAAGAAGATTGCATCGAATTTCTGCAGCGCTTCGAGGCCGCCTTGCGGAATGTAGGCACCGGTCGCGAGATAGCGCTCGGAACTCCAGTCGAAATGCGTGAATTCCAACCGGAAACCGCCATCGCGGCGCGCGAGTTCTTCGAGGACCTTGAGGCCCTCGGCGATGACCTCGATGCCGATGCCGTCGCCGGGGATGGAGGCGATGCGGAAGGTCTTCAAGCCGCCTTCCTGGATTCTCCGCGCACGGCCTCGGCAACCGCGGCGCCGACATCCATGGTGGAGGCCTTGCCGCCCATGTCGGGGGTGCGCGGGCCTTCAAACAGCACGCGCTCGATGCCGCGCACTACGGCGGCGGCCGCGTCGGCATGGCCGAGGTGCTCGAGCATCAGCGCACCCGACCAGATCTGGCCGATCGGGTTGGCGATCTTCCTGCCCGCGATGTCGGGCGCCGACCCGTGCACCGGCTCGAAAATCGACGGGAAGCTGCGCTCGGGATTGATATTGCCCGATGGGGCGATGCCGATCGTCCCGGTGGTCGCGGGACCGATGTCCGACAGGATGTCGCCAAACAGGTTGGAAGCCACGATCACGTCGAAGCGGTCCGGGTTGAGCACCATCTGGATGGTGAGGCCGTCCACGTGGTACTGGTCGGTGCGCACTTCGGGGTAGTTCTTCTTCATTTCTGCGAAACGCTCGTCCCAATAAGGCATGGTGATCGAGATGCCGTTCGACTTGGTGCAGGAAGTGACGTGCCGCCCGCGTTTTTTCGCCAGTTCGAATGCGTAACGCATGATGCGATCCACGCCCCGGCGCGAAAACACCGCCTGCTGCGTCACGATCTCGCGCTCGGTGCCCTCGAACACGCGCCCGCCGACGTTGCCGTATTCGCCCTCGGTGTTCTCGCGCACCACGAGGTAGTCGATGTCCCCCGGCTTGCGGCCGGCGAGCGGGCTGGCAACGCCGTGGAACAGGCGCACCGGACGCAGGTTGACGTACAGGTCGAACCAGCGCCGAAAATTGATCAACAGCCCCCACGCCGAGATATGGTCGGGAACGATCGCCGAGTTGCCGACCGCGCCGAAAAAGATCGCGTCGTACTTCTTCAGGG
>JBGOTT010000025.1:0-23192 GCA_041476585.1 Gammaproteobacteria bacterium
ACACGCTGTTCCTGCCCGAGCGGCTGGAGCGCGCCGACTGCGTGCTCGCGATGTACCACGACCAGGGCCTGCCGGTGCTCAAGTACGCGAGCTTCGGGCACGGCGTCAACGTGACCCTCGGCCTGCCGATCGTGCGAACGTCGGTCGATCACGGCACTGCGCTCGATCTCGCGGGCACCGGCCGTGCCGACTCCGGCAGCCTCGAAGCGGCGCTTCGCCTCGCACTCGAGATCGCCGGCGTGCGCCAGCACCGCGCGTGAGCCGCGCCCGCACTGTTCCCCGGAAGCGCTTCGGCCAGCACTTCCTGCACGAGCGCGGTGTCATCGAGCGCATCGTGCGCTCGATCAACCCGCAACCCGGCGACGTGCTGATAGAAGTCGGACCCGGCGAAGGCGCGCTCACGCGCCCGTTGCTCGAGTGCGTGCCGCGGATGGATGCGATCGAGATCGACCGCGATCTCGCGGCGCGGCTGGCCGCGGAGTTTCCGCCGTCGCGGCTGACCCTGCACATCGCGGACGTTCTTGAATTCGATTTCTCGGTCTTCCCCGAGGGCATGCGGGTGGTGGGCAACCTGCCCTACAACATCTCGACGCCGATGCTGTTCCACCTCGCTCGCTACGCTTCGCGCGTGCGCGACATGCACTTCATGCTGCAACTGGAGGTGGTCGAGCGCATGGTGGCGAAGCACTCGACTGCGCAGTACGGGCGGCTGTCGGTGATGCTGCAGACGAAGTTTCGGATGGACAAGCTGTTTCGCGTCCCGGCGGGGGCGTTCACGCCGCCGCCGAAAGTGGAGTCCGCGGTGGTACGCCTGGTGCCGCGTTCCGCGCGGGGGTTCGCGGAGGTCGATGAGAAACTATTCCGCGCCCTGGTCGCCGCCGCGTTCAGCGCGCGGAGGAAGACGCTGCGCAATGCGCTGGCGCATTGGTTTGACGAAGCGGCGTTGCGGGCGCTTGGGTTCGATCCGAAACTGCGGCCGGAGAATCTGTCACCGGAGGATTATGTGCGCCTTGCGCAGCACGTCCGTCAGAGGGACTTGCGCTAACATGAGCCAACCAAGTCTTGAACGGAGTGCGCCCCGTTACATGAGCCAACTCATATCTTGAAGTTCGTTAGCTCCAACGCGGCTTAGTCTTCATCATCGCGTCAAGTGGCGGCCCGCTTGCGCGCCGTTCTACCTGATCGTGATGTCACTCGCCCCGACGGCTTCGTCTTGAGCACGGACCTCAGAGCATCGTTCACGGCAGCGGAGTTTGGAAACGCTCTTGCAACATCGGGCTCCAATACCGCAACGTTTGAGCCTTCCTTCAGAAGTCGTCGATAGTACTTTCCTCGGACCGCCTTGGAGTAGTCGAAATTGTACTCAGGCCGAAATTCATCCGCGGAATCCAGTGCCTTATGTTTCATGACGTTTACGCTCTTGCGAGGTTGCCAGTCTTGCGTTGATGATTCTGATCGATTCTCCGCGCTCGGTATGGGCTATGACAATCAGGCGATCCTGCGACGAATAGCCGATCGTAAGCCGTTCAAGCGCGGCAGCCGCAACGCTCAGGCGGGCGAACCTCGCGGCGGAAGGTTCAGGCGCACAGGGAAAACGCTCGCGGCGCGCTCCCCGTCGCGAGCGAAGAACCGCGTGGTCCCGTCTTCCGACACGACCCAGACCTCGCGCGCGCCTGCCTTCCGGTACGCGTCGGTTTTCAGTCTCATCTCCTCCTCGGAATTGGAGGGTGAGACGATCTCCACGCAAATCTCCGGCGCCTCCGGCAGTGGGCTGGTGTCGCCGTGCCGGGCAAGGAAATCCTTCGACGCCCAGGCCACATCCGGAACCCGAACCCCCATCTCGGTCACGATCGGGCACTCCGTGATCAACTCTCCGTCCGCCAATTGCCGCGAGAACGCTCCTGCGATGGCCCCCTGCAGTCGTCCATGCCGCGTGCTGGCCGGGCTCATCTCGATTTTTCCGAAGGCATTGAGCTCGATCTTGAACGGGAGGTCGCGCAGCGTCGCATCGTTCACGACCTCGGCCCAGCGCAGAGCCAAGGCTTCCGGCGTCGTCACATTTCCCATGGTCTTCGAAGGCAGCGGGTCACGGTGTCATGGCAGCATACGCCTCGCACCCTTGGCCCCGAACGTGGTGAGTCTCCATCATCGCGTTGTCTTCTAAACTCTTGAGCGCCGCCAGCCCCATTTGCCGGTGAAGCGATTGCACGCCATAATCGCTTCATTTTGTGGAGCGAATAAGACATGCCGTCGCTTCACCCGTGGATCTGGCAGCAACCCGGCTGGCCGCGCTTTCGATGGGATGCAGCGCCTCTGGCGCCAGCGCGCGCAAGCGCGCGGCTGGCGCAGGGCAAGGTGCTGGGCGCGGCGCGAATGCTCGACCCCGGCCTGACCTTGGAGGCGGTGGCTGCAATCTTGGTCGAGGACGGCGTAACCACCAGCGCGATCGAGGGCGAGCGGCTCGACTTTAATGCCGTGCGCTCTTCGGTGGCCCGCCACCTCGGGCTTGCGACAGCGGGAATGCGCGTGCCGCCCCGTGCGGTGGATGGCCTCATAGAGGTCCTGCTGGATGCGACCAGAAACTATGCGCAGCCGCTGAGTCCCAAGCGTCTGTTTGGCTGGCAGGCGGCGCTCTTCCCGACCGGCCTTTCCGGGCTGCACTCAATACGGACGGGGGAGTTGCGCGGGCAACAGCCCATGCAGGTGGTCTCGGGCGGCGTTGGCCGGGAGCGGGTCCACTTCGTCGCGCCACCCCGGAAGGTACTGAAAGCGGAACTCGATCGCTTCCTTGGCTGGTTCAACACGCCGCAAGCCGAACCGGACGGCCTGATTCGTGCCGGGCTGGCCCACCTGTGGTTCGTCACCCTGCATCCGTTCGAAGACGGCAACGGCCGGATCGCGCGCGCCATTACCGACATGGCACTGTCGCAGGACGAGCGCCAGCCGATGCGCTGCTTCAGCCTTTCCGCGCAGATCCTGCGCGAACGGGAGAACTACTACGCCATCCTCGAACGCACGCAACGCGGTGGGCTCGAAGTCACCGACTGGCTGGTCTGGTTCATGAAGCAGGTCGAAGCGGCTGCCGGCGCGGCGGAAGGTACCTTGGCGAGCACGCTCGCCAAGGCGCGGTTCTGGCTGCGTCATCAGGCGACGGTGCTCAACGAGCGCCAGCGCAAGGCGCTCAATCGTTTGCTTGACGGCGGCCCGGATGGATTCGAGGGGGACATGAACACCCGAAAATACATGAGCCTGAACCGGACCAGCCGGGTTACCGCCTACCGGGAGCTGGCCGATCTGGTCGACAAGGGCTGCCTCACGCCTACCGGCAAGGGGGGGCGCAGCAGCGGGTATCGGCTTGTGCGGGAACCAGCTTCCCGGTAATCGAACCGCGACCTACCCGCCCTTGCGCTCGATGAACTCGATCTTGTACCCATCCGGATCCTCGACAAAAGCGATCACGGTCGTGCCGCCTTTGACCGGGCCAGCCTCGCGCGCCACCTTGCCGCCCTTGGCGCGAACCGCATCGCAGGCCTTCGCCGCATCCGGCATCTCTAAAGCAATGTGACCGAAGGCGGAGCCGAGCTCGTATTTGTCCACGCCGTAGTTGTAGGTCAGCTCGAGCACCGAGGCCCTGTCTTCAGTGTCGTAGCCTACGAAAGCGAGGGAGTATTTCTGCTCGGGCCGGTCGGTGGTCCGCAAGAGTTTCATGCCGAGCACCTCCGTATAGAACTTCACCGAGCGCTCAATGTTCCCTACCCGCAGCATCGTATGCAGAAGTCTCATGGCAGTCCTTCGATCAGTGGAATGGATGCGCCGGCGAGCCTCAACTCGCGCCGCGCGCTACGGAAATCAGGATACATCGACTCGACGACGGTCCAGAAGCGCCGCGAATGGTTGGGTTGGACCAGGTGCGCCACTTCGTGGGCGATCACGTAGTCCGCGAGGTGCGGAGCGACGTGCACCAGGCGCCACGCGAGCCGGATGCGCCCATGGGCGGAGCAGCTACCCCAGCGGACGCGCGCGGAGGACAGCGCCACGGGCGGCGGGCCGAGCCCCAGGCGCGCCGCGTACTCGGCCGCGCGCGGCTCGAAGGCCTCGAGCGCGATGCGTTTCAAAGATCTGACCAGCGCCCGGCGCACCGCAGCGTCATCGAGCGGATCGCGCACCGCGAGCACCAGCGCACCGGGCTCGCGCGGGACGGCACGGGCAGCGCGGCGCACTTGCACGCGCAGTTGCTCGCCCGCCACGCAAAGCGTTTCCCCATCCACGCCAATCAAACGCGCGGGGCGCGGCGCATCGCGCCACTTGTCGAGCCGGGTGACGATCCAGCGCGCCTTCTCGGCGAGGAACGCCTCGATATCGCGCCACCGCGCGGCGTTGGGCGCCCTGACCGCCAGTCCCTCGGCACCGACGCTGATCGAGATGGTGCGCCGCCGGCTGCGGCTGAAGCGGTATTCAACCTGCCGCCCGAGCACGATCAGCTGGCGTGGGGCGGACAGAGCTCGGCCTGCTGTGCTTCGATCCATGCTTCGGCTTCGGCGTTGATCGCTTCGGGCTTGCGGTTCGCGGTCGCTATGGGCGGGCCGATGCGCACCGTCACCAGCCCCGGTCGCTTGATAAACGCGTTGCGCGGCCAGACCAGCCCGGCGTTGTGGGCGACCGGCACGACCGGAACGCCAGCCTTCGCCGCAAGCCAGGCGCCGCCCGGTTGATAGCGCCGGCGCTTGCCCGGCGCAACGCGCGTGCCTTCCGGAAACACCACCACCCAGAAGCCTTGCGCGATGCGCTCGCGCCCCTTGCGCGCCAACGTCTTGAGCGCGGCTGCGCCTTTGGAGCGGTCGATCGCGATCGGGCTCATCAACGCGAGGCCCCAGCCGAAGAACGGGATCCACAGCAGCTCGCGCTTGAGCAAATGGACCTGCGGCGGGAACAGTTTCTGGAACGCCATCGTTTCCCATGCCGACTGGTGTTTCGAGAGGATCACCGACGGCGTGGCCGGCAGATGTTCGAGACCCTCCACGCGATAGCGGATTCCGCACAACCACCGCGCAAGCGGCACCACCGCGCGGGCCCAGCCGGATATGACACGGTAGCGCAGCATGCGCGGCAGCGGAAACGTTGCGAGCGCGAGCAGCGCGTAGGGCGGGGTGAACAGGACCAGCGCGAGCGCGAACAGGCTCGAGCGCAGCAGGATCATTTAAGGAAATCGGCGACGAACGCGCCGAGATCTGGAAACACGCGCGTTCCCTCGGGCAGGCCGCCTTCCTTCTGCGTCCTGCGCCCCTTGCCGGTCAGCACCAGCACCGGCTGCCCGCCGACTGCGGCGGCGGCCTGCAGGTCGCGCAAGCCGTCTCCCACCATCGGCACGCCGGCAAGCGTGACGTTCAGGCGCCGGCCGATCTCCTGCAGCATCCCGGGGTTGGGCTTGCGGCACTCGCAGTTCGCGTCGGCGGCGTGCGGGCAGAAGAACACCGCATCGATGCGTCCGCCGGCCAGCGCAACTGCCTTGTGCATCGTGTCGTGGATGGAGTTGAGCGTCGTCATGTCGAACAGCCCCCGCGCGAGGCCCGACTGGTTGGTCGCCACCACCACCCGGTAGCCGCTCTGGGTGAGCCGCGCGATCGCCTCGAGGCTGCCCTTGATCGGTTTCCATTCCGCGGGCGACTTGATGTACTGGGCGCTGTCGTGGTTGATGGTGCCGTCGCGGTCCAAGATGACGAGCTTCATGCGGCGAGCCTGGCGATGTCGGCAACGCGGTTCATCGCTTCGCGCAGATCCGTCAGCAGGGCGAGACGATTCCTGCGCAACGCATCGTGCTCGGCCATGACCTTGACCGAGTCGAAGAACGCGTCGACCGGGGTCTTCAATATTGCGAAGTTCTTCAGGTAGCCGGCGTAGTCGCCGCGCTCGAACGACGCATTCGCGCTGGCCGAAGCAGTGCGAAGCGCTTCGAAAAGCGCGCGTTCCGCCGGTTCCTCGAACAGCTTCGGATCGGCGTTGCGAAACGATTCGCCTTTCGCAGCAGCTTGCTTCAATATGTTCGCGACCCGCTTGTTCGCCGCTGCCAGGCTTTCGGCTTCGGGCAGCGCTTGAAAAGCGTGCACCGCCTCGAGTTGGCGCGGCACGATATCAAGGCGCACCGGGTTCAGGCAGAGTACGGCATCGATTTCCAGGGTCGAGTAACCCTGCTCCTTGAGATAGCCGGCAAAGCGGTCGAAAATGAACATCTCGAGATCGGTTCGTGCATCGCCGACACGCTGGTTGAAACCCGCAAACGCATCATTCACGATCTCGTTCAGTGCAAGCGGCAAACCGCGTTCCACGATGATCCGTACGACGCCCAGCGCGGCGCGTCGCAGTCCGTACGGATCCTTGTCGCCGGTCGGTTGCTGGCCGATCCCGAAGAAACCCGCAAGCGTGTCGAGCTTGTCCGCGAGCGCCACTGCAAGCGCGACGGGACCCTCGGGCAGCGCATCGCCTGCGTATCGCGGCCGGTAGTGCTGCTCGATCGCGTCGGCGACTTCCGCGCGCTCGCCATCGTGCAGCGCGTAATGCCGTCCCATGGTGCCCTGGAGTTCCGGGAACTCGCCCACCATGCCGGAGAGCAGGTCGGCCTTGGCGAGCCACGCGGCACGCTCCGCGAGCAGCGGGTCGGCGCCAAGCGCGCGGGCAATCCTGCCCGCAAGCAGTTGCACGCGCTCGACGCGCTCGAGCTGGCTGCCGAGTTTCGCGTGGTAGACGACTGCTGCAAGCTGCGGCACGCGCGCCTCGAGCCGCGACTTGCGGTCCTGGTTGAAGAAGAAGCGCGCGTCCTCGAGTCGCGCTCGGACTACGCGCTGGTTGCCCTCGACGATATGGCGCGGATCGTCGAGCCTCATGTTGGAGACGATCAGGAACTTGGGCAGCAAGCTGCCGTCCGCGCCAAACAGCGGGAAATACTTCTGGTTCTTGCGCATCGTGAGGATCAGGCACTGCTGCGGCACTTCGAGGAACGCGGGGTCGAAAGCGCCGACGTAAACCGTCGGATGCTCGACCAGCGCGGCAACTTCCTCGAGCAAATCGACGCAATCCCCGAGGCTCGCGCCGTGGCGTTCTGCCGTGCCGCGCAGTTGCTGCCCGATCTCGGCGCGCCGCGCCGCAAATCCGGCAATCACCATCCCGTCTTCGCGCAGCCGCGATTCGTAATCGTCCGCGCTCTCCAAGACGATCTCGCCCCTGCCCATGAAGCGGTGGCCGCGCGTGCGGTTGCCGGACTCAAGGCCGAGCAACTTGCCCGGCACGACGCGCGAGCCGTGAAGCATCACCAGGGCGTGCACCGGGCGCACGAACTCGGCGTCGGCCGAGCCCCAGCGCATCGATTTCGGGATCGGCAGTTTCTTCAATGCTTCCCCGACCTTGCCGGCCAGCACGGCTTCGAGCGCGGCCCCGGGAGCGGTGACGCGCGCCACGAAGAGCTCGCCTTTCGGCGAGTCGGCCCGCTCCAGTTGATCGACGGCAATGCCGTTCCTCCTGGCGAAACCGGCGACTGCCGCAGCGCTCGCCGTGACCGATGGGCCCTGCACTTCGCGCGCGTGATCGGGCGAACGCTCGAGCACTTGCGAAACGCTCACCGCCAGCCTTCGCGGTGTGGCAAATGCGCTGAAGGCGCTGCCATCGGACAGAAAACCGGACTTGTTCAGGTCGACGAACAATGTGGTCGCGAAGAAATCGCTCAATGTCCGCAGCGATTTTGGCGGCAGTTCCTCAGTCACAAGCTCGACGAGCAGCGTGGCCTGCATTTCATGCCGCCTTCGCAGGCTGCGCCGCCATCGGAAACCCGAGCTTCTCGCGCGAATCGTAATAGGCCTGCGCAACCATCCGCGCAAGCGCCCGGACCCGGCCGATGTACGCAGCGCGTTCGGTGACCGAGATCGCGCCGCGCGCATCCAGCAGGTTGAATGCGTGCGAGCATTTCAGCACCATCTCGTAGGCCGGCAGAACGCATTGCGCCTCGATGAGGCGCTTCGCCTCGCCCTCGAACTCGCCGAAATGCCGGAACAGCATCTCGGGATTGGACAGCTCGAAGTTGTAGCGCGACTGCTCGACCTCGTTCTGGTGGTAGACATCGCGATAAGTCACCCCGGGCGTCCACACCAGGTCGAAGATGCAGTCCTTGCCCTGCAGGTACATCGCCAGGCGCTCCAGCCCGTAGGTGATCTCGCCCAGCACCGGCTTGCACGCGAGGCTGCCGACTTCCTGGAAATAGGTGAACTGCGTCACCTCCATGCCGTCCAGCCACACTTCCCACCCGAGCCCCCAGGCGCCCAGCGTCGGCGATTCCCAGTCATCCTCGACGAAGCGGATGTCGTGCTCGCGTGCATCGATGCCGATCGCAGCCAGGCTGTCAAGGTAGCGCTGCTGGATGTCGAGCGGCGAGGGCTTCATCACCACCTGGTACTGGTAATAGTGCTGCAGCCGGTTCGGGTTCTCGCCGTAGCGCCCGTCCTTCGGGCGGCGCGATGGCTGCACGTAGGCCGCGTTCCACGGCTCCGGGCCGATCGCACGCAGGAAGGTCGCGGTATGAAACGTCCCCGCGCCGACTTCCATGTCGTAGGGCTGCAGCAGCACGCAACCCTGGCTGTCCCAGAATTCGTTCAGCCGCAGGATCAGTTGTTGAAAGGTGAGCATGTCCGGTCTATTCGCACGAGTTTCCCGCGACTACGCGAGTCTAGCGTTTCGGGCCTGTGCGGAGAAGCGCGGCCGCCGCCAGCATCAGCAGCGCCAGCGCGAGCACGGCGGCATTGCCCGCGCGCACGTACGGCGTCGCGCCGCTGCGACCGGTGACGTAGGAATCCAGGCGTCGTTCGACGAACGGCGGCACGCCCGCGTGCGTGCCGTCCGGCGCGATCACCGCGGTGTGCCCGGTATTGGTCGCAGTGAGCATCGTGCGCCGCGTCTCGATCGCGCGCATCTGCCCGATCTGCAGGTGCTGCGCCGGCGCGAGCGAATCGCCAAACCAGGCCACGTTCGACAGGTTTGCGAGCAACGTCGCCTCGGGCAACTGTCTGAGCACTTCCTCGCCAAACGAATTTTCGTAGCAGACGCTGACCGCGATCTTCTGGCCGGCGATCCCGAGCGGCCGTTGCCAGGGCGAACCGGAGGCGAAGTCCGAAAGCGGTATGCGCAGCACCGACAGCACCCAGCCGAACCCCGGCGGCACGAATTCCCCGAAGGGCACCAGATGCACCTTGTCATAGCGTTGGCGCGGCGAAACCCCGAGGCTGATGGCGCTGTTGAAGTAACGCTCGGGCGCGTCGCGCAGCGGGACGCCGAGCAGCAGGTCGCCGCCGTTGCGCACGGCGACGGCTTCCAGCCGGGTGAGATAGCCGGGCTCGATCCGGTCGAGAAAGCGCGGCAGCGCGGTTTCCGGCATGACGATCAGTTGCGCGCGGCTGTCTTCTGCGAGCCGCTCGTAGGTTGCCAGGATGCGCGCGTAGTGCGCCTCGTCGAACTTCATCTGTTGCGGGATCGCACCTTGCAGCAGCGCAATGCGCAGCGGTTCGCCGCTCGGCCGGGTCCACTCGATCCGGTCGAGCGCGGCACCGAGTGCAAACGCGGCCGCGGCCAGCGCCCAGCCGAGCCCGCGCCGCGGCTGCCGACAGGCGAGCCAGACGAATCCTGCGACGAGCCAGGCCGCCAGCGTAACGGCGAACACGCCGCCCACGGGAGCGAATCCGGCGAGCGGCGTCGGCACCAGCGCGTACCCCGTCGCGAGCCAGGGGAACCCGGTGAGCACCCAGCCGCGCAGCCATTCGGAAAGCGTCCACAGCGCCGGGATCGCGATGCAGACGCGCCGCGCGTCGTCCTCGAACAACCGCGCCTGCAGGTAGCCGACCGCGGCGGGATAAAGCGAGAGCACGGCGCAGAACCCGAGCGTTGCAAGCGCGGCGATCGGGGCGGGCATGCCGCCGAACTGGTTGAGGCTCACATACACCCACGACACGCCGACGCCGAACAGCCCCAGTCCGAACGCGAAACCGGTGAGCGCAGCCGAGCGGGCATCCGGTGCGGCAAGCCAGAGGTGCACAAGCGCGGCCGGGGCGAGAAGCGCGAGCGGCCAGAGGCCGAGCGGCGCGAAGCCGGCCACCATTGCCGCGCCGGCCGCAAACGCAAGCGCGAGCGTAATCCGCCGCCGCCCGCGCAACCAGGCGCGCGAGAGCATCCTCAAGCCTTCGGGTTTTCAACGATCAGCGTATAGACGCGCCGGCCGTCGGCCCGCAGCACGTGGAACTTCAGGCCGTCGATGACGATGTTCTCGCCGCGCTTGGGCAGGCGGCCGAGGCGCGCGATGATGAGCCCCGCGACGGTGTCGTGCTCCTCGTCGGAAAACCGGGTGTTGAAGGCGGCGTTGAAATCGGCGATCTGCGTGAGCGCCTTGACCCGGTAGCGCCCGCTCGACTCGGCGAGGATGTTGTCGCTCGCCTCGTCGAAGTCGTATTCGTCCTCGATCTCGCCGACGATCTGCTCGAGCACGTCCTCGATCGTCACCAGTCCCGCCACGCCGCCGTATTCGTCCGCCACGATCGCCATGTGGTTGCGGCTGGCGCGGAATTCGCGCAGCAGCACGTTGAGGCGCTTGGACTCCGGCACGAAGATCGCCGGCCGCAGCATCTCGCGTACGTTGAATTCCTCCTCGCCGGCGTAGTAGCGCAGCAGATCCTTGGCGAGCAGCACGCCGACCACGTCGTCGCGGTTGCCGTCGAACACCGGGAAGCGCGAGTGCGCGGTGGCGATCACCGAAGGGATGAACTGTGCGGGCGTTTCCCTGATGTCGATCGCGTCCATCTGCGCGCGCGGAACCATGATGTCGCGCACCTGCAGGTCGGACACGCCGACCGCGCCTTCGACGATCGACAGCACGTCGGCGTCGATGAGATTGCGCGCGTAGGCCGAGCGCAGCAGTGCGATGAGCTGTTCGCGGTCAGTCGGTTCGCGCAGCAGCAGTGACGACAGCCGCGCAAGCAGCGAAGGAGGGGACGGTTCGCTCATGCGGAACATTCTACCCGCGGCCGGCGGTCCGATACGGGTTGGCGATTCCAAACGCGCGCAGGATGCGGATTTCGGCGCGCTCCATGCGCGCGACGTCGCGTGCGTGCGCGTGCCGATAACCGCGCAGATGCAGCACGCCGTGCACTGTGAGATGGGCGAAATGCGCATCGAGCGACTTGCCCTGCTCGCGCGCTTCGCGCGCGACGACGTGCGGGCACAGCACCACGTCGCCAGCCAGCGGCGAAACGCCGTAACCGAAACTGAGCACGTTGGGTGCGTGATCCGCGCCGCGGTAAGCCGAATTCAGCGCGCGCGCTTCGGTGGCCGACACCAGGCGGATGACGAGTGTGGCGGGCCCGCCTGCCGCGCTGCGCGCCCAGGCGCGAAATCGCGCCGCGGAAGGCAGGCCGCGGCGCGCGCAGGCAAACTGCACCGCCACCGCGGCGCTGCTATTCGCCGGTTTCGCCGTTCGCGCGCTGCTTGTGGCGCTCGTAGGCATTGACGATGCGCGCCACCAGCGGATGGCGCACCACGTCCGCGGCATGGAATTCCGCAAACGCGATGCCGCGAACGCTGCGCAGGATCGCGCGCGCCTCGATCAGCCCGCTCTTCTGCCCGCGCGCGAGGTCGATCTGCGTCACGTCGCCGGTGACCACCGCCTTGGCGCCGAAGCCGATGCGGGTGAGGAACATCATCATCTGCTCGGGGGTCGTGTTCTGCGCCTCGTCGAGAATGACGAACGCATGGTTCAGCGTGCGCCCGCGCATGTAGGCGAGCGGCGCGAGCTCGATGGTGCCGCGCTCGAGCAGCTTGCCGACCTTGTCGAAGCCCATCAGGTCATACAGCGCGTCGTACAGCGGGCGCAGGTAAGGATCCACCTTCTGCGCCAGATCACCCGGCAGGAAGCCGAGGCGCTCGCCGGCTTCCACCGCGGGGCGCACCAGCACGATGCGCTTGACCTTGTCGCGCTCGAGCGCATCGACCGCGCAGGCGACCGCGAGATAGGTCTTTCCGGTACCGGCCGGGCCGATGGCGAAGGTGATGTCATGCGCGAGGATGCTGGAGATGTATTTCACCTGCCGCGCGGTGCGGCCGTGCAGATCGGGTCGGCGAGTCAGCAGCTGCGGAGAACCGCTTTCCTCGCGGCCACGGGCGAGCTTCGGTTCCGCGCCATGCAGCAGTTCGGCAAGCCCGAGCTGCAGGTCATCCACCGACAACTCCGCGTCCGCCCTCGCGTAGAAATGCTCCAGCGCGTGCGCCGCGCGCTTCGCCTGCGCGGGCTCGCCCTGCACCGCGAAGCGCGCGCCGCGCCGTGCGATCGATACGTCCAGCGCCGACTCGATCTGGCGCAGGTTGGCGTCGAGCGCTCCGCACAGCCGGGCCAGGCGCTGGTTGTCGACCGGCTCGAGGCGGACTTCGACGGGCTTCGCGCGCAAGGCTGTCAGGCAGGGACGGTCTGATGCACGAGCAGTTCACCGCGCAGGGAATGCGATCGCGCCTCGGTGATGCGCACATCGGCGAAGCGGCCCGCGAGATTCGCGTCGCCGCGGAAATTGACCACGCGGTTGTTCTCGGTCCGGCCGGCAAGCTCGGCGCCGTCTCGCGCAGAGCGGCCCTCGACAAGCACGCGCTGCACGCTCCCGATCATGCGCTCGCTGATGGCGCGCGCGCCGGCCTCGAGCGCAGCCTGCAGCCGCTGCAGGCGCTCGAGCTTCACCTCCTGCGGGGTGTCGTCGGTGAGCTCGGCCGCCGGCGTGCCGGGGCGCGGGCTGTAGAGGAAACTGAACGAAGCGTCGAATCCGCACTCGCGCGCGAGCGTCAGCGTGGCGTCGAAATCGGCGGCAGTCTCGCCGGGAAAGCCGACGATGAAGTCCGACGAAACGCTGATTTCGGGCCGGACTCTGCGCAGGCGGCGCAGGATCGAGCGGTATTCGAGCGCGCTGTAGCCGCGCTTCATCGCCGCGAGCACGCGGTCGGAGCCCGACTGCACCGGCAGGTGCACGTGGCCGACCAGCTTGGCGGTCTGGGCGTAGGCATCGATCAAGCGCTGCGTGAACTCGCGCGGATGCGACGTGGTGTAGCGGATGCGCTCGATTGCGTCGATCTCCGCGACGTGCAGCAGCAGCTCGGCGAAGTCCATTGCGTCGCCCGTGCCGCGCCAGGCGTTGACGTTCTGGCCGAGCAGCGTCACCTCTTTCACCCCCTGTGCGGCGCGTTGTGCGATCTCGGCGATCACGTCGTCGAACGGGCGCGACACTTCGGCGCCGCGCGTGTAGGGAACCACGCAGAAGCTGCAGTACTTGCTGCAGCCTTCCATGATCGAAACGAAGGCGCTTGCGCCCGTGACTCGCGCCGGCGGCAGATGGTCGAATTTCTCGATCGCCGGGAAGCTCACATCGACCTGCGGCGCGCCGGTTGCCCGGCGCCGCGCAAGCAGCTCGGGCAGGCGGTGCAGGGTTTGCGGCCCGAACACCACATCGACGTAAGGCGCGCGCTTGACGATGGCCGCGCCCTCCTGGCTCGCCACGCAGCCGCCGACTGCGATCATCAGGTTCGGATTGGCGCGCTTCAGGTGCCTGACCCGCCCGAGGTCGGCGAACACCTTCTCCTGCGCCTTTTCGCGCACCGAGCAGGTATTGAACACGATCACGTCAGCCTCCCCAGGCTCGGCGGCGGGGACCAGCCCGTCGGCCTCGCGCAGCACGTCGGCCATCCTGTCCGAGTCGTACTCGTTCATCTGGCAGCCGAAGGTCTTGATGTACAGCTTGCCTGCCAAACGCTTCGCGCCTAATTCCAGTTGCGGCGGGCCTGCGCCGCCTCGGCGGGCGACAGGAGCCAGATGCGCCTGACCTCGCCCTGCGCGTCGAGCAGGTACCTCGCGAGTGCGCGCTCGGGTATCGCGGTCGGCACGATCTTGCGGTTCTCGGCGTTGTAGATCAGCGCACCCGGCGCAAGGCGCGCTCTCGCGCCGTCGAGCTCCACCAGCATGTCCTGCACGTGGCGGATCTCTGCGCGCTTCGCATCGCCCGGGATCGAGCGCATCTGCGCCGCCGCGCTCGCGCAGACGAGGAGCAGGGCGGCGAGGGCGAGCGCACGGATCATCTGGGGGGATAGCGTGTCAATTGGAGGCGAATCTTAGCATTCGGGTCGACGTTCGGGCAGAGGGATGAACTCCGTTTCTCCCGGAACCGCCCCTCTTTCCAAGCCGCCGGCTTGCGATCGAGAGGCTCGGAGGAATTTGGTGGCGAATCAGGGACTCGAACCCCGGACACACGGATTATGATTCCGCTGCTCTAACCAGCTGAGCTAATTCGCCAAGTCGGGCATGGGTGCCGGACGCGCCGGCGGGGGCGAATTGTCGCCTTTTCGGCCCTTGCAGGTCAAGGTGCGCCGCGCGGGCGCTAGAATCCCACGATGGAGCACGATGTCATCGTCGTCGGCGGCGGGCTGATCGGTGCGAGCTTCGCGCGCGCCGCGCGCGGGCGCAGAGTCGCACTGGTCGAGCCGGCGCAACGTACTGTGCACACCGGAGCGGATGCGCCCAAAGGGTTCGATGCGCGGGTCTACGCGCTGAGCCCGGGCAGCGTGGCGTTTCTCGAGGAAATAAAAGTATGGCAGGCGATTGCACCCGCGCGCAAGACGCCGGTGCGCGCGATGCGCGTGCGTGGCGACGACGGTGCCGCTCGCCTCGAGTTCGATGCGTACGACGCCGGTGTGCCCGAACTCGCGTGGATCGTCGAGGACCGCGAGTTGCAGAACGCGCTGTGGCGCGGTCTCGGCGCGCAGGACGAGTTCGAGCACTGCTCCGGTGCTGTCTGCGCAAGCCTGGCGGTGGATGCCGATGGTGCGCGTCTGGCGCTGGCCGACGGGCGCCGCCTTTCGGCGCGTCTCGTGGTAGGCGCCGACGGCGCGCGATCGTTCGTGCGCGGCGCGGCCGGCCTCGCGGCCGGCGAGCGCAGCTACGGCCAGACGGCGGTGGTGGCCAATTTCACCTGCGCGCGGGCGCACGGCAACGTCGCGTACCAGTGGTTTCAGGCAGGGCCGGTGCTCGCGTTGCTGCCGTTGCCGGGCGATCGAGTATCGATGGTCTGGTCGGTGGGGGATGCGCGTGCGGCGGAACTGATGGCCGCGACGCCGGAGCAACTCGCGCGCGAGGTCGAGGAAGCCTCGCGCGGCGAGCTCGGCACGCTCGAAACAATCACTGCGCCGCAGGCCTTTGCGTTGCGCTGCGTGGTTGCGGCGCGGGTGGTCGCGCCGCGCATCGCGCTGATCGGGGACGCGGCGCACGTGATCCACCCGCTTGCGGGGCAGGGCGCCAATCTCGGGTTTCAGGATGCGCGCGAGCTCGCGGCGGTGCTCGCCTCAGGCGCGCCGCTGCGCGACGTGGGCGACCTGCGCCTGTTGCGCCGCTACGAGCGCTCGCGCCGCGAGGCGGTTCTCACGATGCGTGCCACGGTGAACGGCCTGTTTGGACTGTTTGCTGCCGAAAGCGCGCCGCTACGCGGCGTGCGCAATCTCGGATTGAACCTCACCGGCCGCCTGCCTGTCCTAAGAAACGTCCTGGCGCGCCACGCGCTGGCCTGAAGCGGAGTGTCGATGCGCAAAACCTGCATGCTGCTTGCCCTGCTGTGCGCCGCCACGGGCGCTGCGGCGGCCGACGAGAACCTCATCCGCAGGACGATCGAAGCCAAGCTCGACGGTGCCCGCGTGGAGGGCATACAGCCTGCGCCCATGGCGGGCTGGTACGAGGTCCGGTTCCGCACGCCGGACGGCGTTCGCGTCATCTACACCGATGAGAAGGCGACCTACCTCATCGCCGGCAACATATTCGAGCTCAGATCCGACCGCGACCTCACCGAGGAGCGCCTGCGCACGCTGAATGCGATCGACTTCAAGGCCCTGCCGCTTGATCTGGCGGTCAAGGTGCAGCGCGGCAACGGCAAGCGGGTGATGGCGATGTTCTCCGACCCGTACTGCCCGGCGTGCCGCAGTTTCGAGCGCGAGCTGGTGCAGGTGAGCGACGTCACCATCTACGTGTTCATGTTTCCGGTGATCCGGCCGGAGAACGCGGATCAATCGCGCAGCGTCTGGTGCTCGGAGGACCGCTCGAAAGCCTGGCTCGACCTCGCGCTGCGCGGCAGACCGCCGGTAGCGAAGGCGACCTGCGACAACCCGGTGGACAAGGTGCTCAGCCTCGGCCGCTCGCTCAACGTCGGAAGCACCCCGACGCTGATCCTCGCTAACGGCGTGCGCTACAAGGGCGGGATGTCTGCCGACGTGCTGCGCTCCGCGCTCGACGAAGCTTCACGCACCGCACCGGCAAAGTAGTCCCGCTACTGCGCGGGCAGCGGCTCGCCGCGCGGCCACACCAGCCACATTGCCCCGCGCTGGCGCATGCGCCCGGCCTGCGCGCCCGCCTCCGCACCGCTGCCCCAGAAAAAATCGGCGCGCACGGCGCCGCGGATCGCACCGCCGGTGTCCTGCGCGATCACGAGCTTTTCCAGTTTGCGTTCGCTCAAGGGGGAGGTCGTGGCGAGGAACACGGGCGATCCCAGCGGAACGTAGCGCGGGTCGACCGCGATGCTGAATTCGGCCCTGAGCGCGACACCCGCCGCGCCGGGCGGGCCATCCGCGGCGAGCGCGCTCGCGCTTGCATCCGGCGCAGGCAACTCACGAAAAAAAACGTAGCTCGGGTTGTGGTCGAGCGCGGCGCGCAGTTTGTCAGGATTGGCTTCGGCCCAGGCCTTGATCGCCTGCATCGACGACTGCTCGAATTTCAACTCCCCGCGATCGATCAGGTACCTGCCGAGCGATCTATATGGATGCCCGTTCTGGTCGGCATAGCCGATGCGGATGCGCGCGCCTGAGTCCAGTTCGAGCTGGCCCGAGCCCTGGACCTGCAGGAAGAACAACTCGACCGGATCGGCCACCCAGGCGATGATCGGAGCGTCGACGCGTCGGCCCGGCGCCTCGATTTCCGCGCGCTCGTAGTACGGAACGACACGCCGCCCGTCGAGGCGCCCGCGCAGGCGCAGGTTGTTCAGTTCCGGATGCAGGATGGCGAGATCGACCACGATCAAGTCTTCCGGAACGCCATACACCGGGTAGCGAAAGGCGCCGGACGCCGCGCGGCTGCCGCGCAGGATCGGCTCGTAGTAGCCGGTGACGAGCCCGTCGCGCGATCCATCCGGGGCGACGATGCGGTAGGGCGCGAAGCGCGCCTCGAAGAATGCTCGCACATCCGCTTCATCGGTGTTCGACAGGACGGCTGCGGCGTCGCAGGCGGCGCGCCAGCGCGCCGCCTGCAGACGCCGGCAACTCGACGCGAACGCACGCAGTGCGGGCAGCTGTGGCGCGTTGTTCCAACCGGGCAGGTCGCGCCAGTCGGAAAGCTCGTAGCTCGCGGCGCTTGGCGGTGGCTTGAGCGGCGCGCAGGGCGCCTCCGCGGGGCAGGGCGGACAGCTCACCGGGCACGCGGCCTGCGGCGCGGGCGCCGGCTTGAGCGGCGCGCACGCGGCGAGCGCCAGGCAGGCGCACAGTAGAATGCGACGCGCCGAATTTGTCCGCAGGGTCAACAGGCCAACGCCGATGTGGTTCGTTCTTCTCGAAATGGGGGTCGCACTCGGGCTGCTGATCCTGATTGTCTGGTGGACCTCGCCTAAAAAACGCAAACCCGGCGACGAATAGTCAATGCAGGACGCGTGGCACCGAGAGCGTGAACTCGGGGATCATGGCTTCGAAACGCGTTCCGTCTTCGGCCACCATCTGGTAGCTGCCGCGCATCGTGCCCACCGGCGTGGAGAGCGCCGTTCCGCTGGTGTATTGGTGGCTCTCGCCCGGCCGCAGCACCGGCTGCGCGCCGACCACCCCCAGCCCGCGCACCTCCTGCACCTGCCCCTGCGCGTCGGTGATGATCCAGTGCCGGCTGATCAACTGGGCCGTAACGCTGCCGGTATTGCGGATCGTGATCGTATACGAGAACACGAAGTGCTCGGCACTTTCGTCGGACTGGTCCCTCAGGTATTGGGTGGCCGCGCTGACCGAAATGTCGTGACGTTTTTCCTGCGCCATATGCGCATTCTAGATCGGGCGCGCATTTTTGGCTGGCGGGGGTGCGCTAGAATCCCCGCCAAGCGCAATTCGCAACGGGGAGCCCATGACCTTTCGCATCGCGCCGAGCATCCTGTCCGCGGATTTCGCCCGGCTCGGCGAAGAAGTGCGCGCGGTGCTGGCCGCCGGCGCCGACCTGATCCACTTCGACGTGATGGACAACCATTACGTGCCCAACCTCAGCTTCGGGCCGCTGGTGTGCGAGGCATTGCGGCCCCACGTGAAGGCGCCGATCGACGTGCACCTGATGGTCAGGCCGGTGGACCGCATCGTGCCGGATTTCGCCAAGGCGGGCGCCGACATCATCAGCTTCCACCCGGAGGCCTCCGAGCACGTCGACCGTACCCTCGGGTTGATACGCGAACATGGTTGCAGGGCCGGATTGGTCCTCAATCCGGCCACGCCGCTCGCCTGTCTCGACTACACGCTCGACAAACTCGATCTGGTGCTGGTGATGTCGGTGAATCCCGGTTTCGGCGGCCAGAAATTCATCCCCGGGGCGCTCGACAAAGTTCGCGCGGTGCGCCAGCGCATCGACCAGTCGGGGCGTGACATCTGGCTGGAAGTCGATGGCGGGGTGAAAAGCGAGAACATCGCCGAGATTGCGCGCGCCGGAGCCGACACCTTCGTCTGCGGATCGGCGATCTTCGGCGCGCGCGACTACGCTGCGACCATCAAAGCGATGCGGCAGGCGCTTGCGCGCAGCGCTGCTTGATATAGTCGAATCGCTGCTCACGCCGCACAACTTCCCGCGATCTGAACGTGACTGAGGGCCATGACTGAGCTCGAATTCGAGCAACTGGCCCGCCAGGGCTACAACCGCATCCCGGTGGTGGCCGAGATCCGCGCCGATCTCGACACGCCGGTTGCGCTTTACCTGAAGCTCGCCCAGCGGCCGTATTCCTATCTGCTCGAGTCGGTGGTCGGCGGCGAGCGCTTCGGCCGCTACTCGTACATCGGCCTGCCGTGCGCCGAACGCATCGAGGGGCGCGGCAGCCGGCTGCTCATCGTGCGGCGCGGCGCCGACGGCGAGGAGACGATCGAGCGCGTCGCCGAAACCGACCCGTTCGCGTTCGTGCGCGAGTATCTGGCGCAGTTTCGCGCCGCTCCCCTCGAACGCCTGCCGCGCTTCGCGGGCGGGCTGGTCGGATACTTCGGTTACGAAACGGTGCGATTCATCGAACAGCGTCTCGCCCACGTCGAGAAACCCGATCTGCTCGGTTTGCCCGACGTGCTGTTGCTGCGCTCGGAAGAACTCGCGGTGGTGGACAACGTGCTCGGCAAGCTTTACCTCGTCGTCTACGCCGACCCGCGCCACGGCGACGCGCTGCGCGCCGCGCGCAAGCGCCTGGCCGAGCTGCAACACCAGCTCGACCGGCCGATCCATGGCGCGGGACGCAGTTACCCGGCGCCGGGGCCGGAGCGCTCGAGCTTCACGCGCGAAGCGTTCATCGACGCGGTATTGCGCACCAAGGAGTACATATTCGCGGGCGACGCAATGCAGATCCAAATCTCGCAGCGCTTTTCGCGCCGCTTTGCCGCGCCGCCGTTTGCGCTGTATCGCGCGCTGCGCGGCCTCAATCCGTCGCCGTACATGTTCTACATGGACCTGGGCGATCATCACGTCGTCGGCGCATCGCCCGAGATCCTGGTGCGGCTCGAGGGTGACAGCGTGACGTTGCGCCCGATTGCGGGGACGCGCCCGCGCGGCAAGACCTATGCCGAGGACCAGGCGAGGGCCGCCGAACTGCTGGCCGATCCGAAGGAACGCGCCGAGCACGTGATGTTGATCGATCTGGGCAGGAACGACCTCGGACGCGTGGCGAAGACCGGCAGCGTGAAAGTGACCGAGACGATGGTGATCGAACGCTACTCGCACGTCATGCACATCGTGTCGAACTGTGAAGGCAGGCTCGCAGACGGGCTCGACGCCTGCGACGTGCTCAAGGCGACTTTCCCGGCGGGCACCGTTTCCGGGGCGCCGAAGGTGCGCGCGATGGAGATCATCGCCGAGATGGAGCCGGTGAAGCGCGGCCTGTACAGCGGCGCGCTCGGCTACCTCGGGTTCAACGGCGACATGGACCTCGCCATCGCGATCCGCACCGGCGTGGTAAAGGACGGCACGCTGCATGTGCAGGCAGCGGCGGGAATCGTTGCCGATTCGGATCCGGCGGCGGAGTATGAGGAGACCCTGCACAAGGCGCGCGCGCTGATGCGCGCAGCCGAAATTGCCGCCGGCGAGTGAGCCGTCGGAGGCAGTTAGGGAAGCGCCCCGGGACGCGCCGCGCAACGCAGCGTAGCGTAGCGGCATCGGCCGACGGCGAGGTTATTCGATCACCTCGATCGCGCCGCTCGCCGCGACCGTTACCAGGCTGACGCCGGCTTCCAGACTGGGCGCGGCCACCTCTTGCACATTCGCGGCCATGCGCGCCATCGCCAGGCGCGGCGGCCCGCTGTAGCCGTTGGCCAGATTCAGGCGCTGCAGTTTGTAGCCGCGGCCGGCGAGCGCGGCCTTGACGATCTCGGCACGCGCCTTGAATGCCGCAATCGCCTCGGCGATCAATTCGTTTTCCGCGGCGTGGCGGGCCTCGGGCGAGACCGTAAAGCCGATGTTGCCGAGCTGCATGCTCGCCTGCAGCGTGCCGATCAGTCCCGAGGCGGCTTCGAAGTCCTTGCTCTCGATCCGGATCTCGGCGCGGCCGCGCCAGCCCTGCAGCAGGTTGCCCTTGGCGTAGACGGGATAAGTCTGGTTGTTGCCGGAGCGCGCCGTCACGCCCTTGTAGTCCCTGGCCACGCGCAGGGCCTCGTTGACCCTCCGGTTGACGGCGTCGGCGAGTGCGGCCGGACTGGCATCGTTCAATTCCACGTACAGGCTTGCATTGAGCAGGTCGTTCGGGACCTCGCGCTGTGCCTCGGCCTGCAGTTCGACCGTGTTGTAACGCGGCGCGGGCTCGGCCGCGGCAGCCGGCAGGGCCGCGAGCAGGAAACACCCGGCCAGACAGCCGGTCAGCATTCGTTTCATCATGGCGTCTGACCTCGTCATCGCGAATCGGGACTGGCACATATCATGCATCAGTCCGGGCCTGCGCTGACCGGCTTTTTCTGTACCAGGTTGAGCGTTGTAGAGTTCAAAGGCGACCTACTGGGATCGGCCGGTCGCTACTGGTTTGTGCAACTGTACCGCCCATCCCACCGGCGGAACGCTGTGATCCGCATCTAGAAACACCTCTTGCACGGCGTCCACCTCGAACCCGTAAGTGCCAAGCCATTCCAGCACGTCTTGCCGATCAGTAGGAATGCGCGACATGTGAGAGATCAGAAACCGGTCTCTTTCATATGTCCAACGCAGGTCCGTCTCGAATCGCTGAATGAGCGCGTAGGCGTCGGCCGGAGCGGAGTGCAGCTTCTGAATCGCTTCGGGGATCCCCTGCATCACGCGGCTGAAATATCGCGCGAACTGTGTATCCACTTTCCTCTTCTTCAGCTCCAGGAGTTGTCCGACGAGCTCGCGCTCGATCACCTCACTCCCGCCGTCATGGTAAAGCCAGCTCAATGCCAGCGTCTCCATGAGGAGCGTACTGTCCAGGAACTCAATGAACTTCCCGGCTCTCGCGACAATCAGGGAATCCGGCCGATGCAGGACCAGCGCGCCGCGCGTGCCTGGCTGCATTACCCTGTGCATTTCTGGAAAAGCGCGGTCTACGTCCGCGTATTCGATGCCATTTACCGACATCACGGCCGTGAACGCATCATTGGGAAATCCCAGGCTTTCCGCGCTCATCTTGAAGGACTGGATCCGCGCCACTTCTGGAGGCGCTGGAATATCGGCGATGTCGATACCGATTAACTCGAATTCGGTAGACACTTCTCGCGCAAGCAAGGTCGCCGCATAGCTGCCCGTTCCGATATCGAGGATTCTCGCTCGCGGATCGAGGTCACGAACGCGGCACAGAAAAGTTCCAAGGAAATCCTTCACGTCCGCGGGATAGTCGCCGCCGTAGCCGCTTGCACCTTCGTACTGCCAGAGAAGCGTCCAATCGGGAGACGCCGGTTCGGAGGGGCGTGTTGCAACAGGCGTTTCAAAGACAAATACCGGTGCATAGACCTTCTCGAATGCGTCGAAATCGGGGAAGGAGGCTTCTACCATCTCAATGCGGCGATGAAGTTCGCGCAGCGAGCGGGGACGCCAGGCCACAATCGCGGCAATGATCCATTCGAGCCTCCCACGTGTACACGCAAAATGGCTGCTCCACAGCACCCGGAGGAATTTGCTCAAGTCCGCTCTGGAAGCCGTCGCCACATTGACGCTGTTTTCCGCTTCGCCACGCTCGAGCGGCAAGGAAAACAGTTGCGGCCACAACCGATTGGCCTGCCCCATGCCATTGATCCGCAAGCCTTGCAGGCGCCGGAACAATGTCGCCATCGAGACATCGGTCGCGCTCACCGCGTCCAACGCCACGTTGGCGAGGCGATCAACGATCGTGTCAAGCTTCTTCCCATCCGCCGGAATCTGCGGATAAGATTGCCGAAGGGCGCAGAGCATCTGACGAAGCCGGCGCTTCATCTCCTGCAACGTCAACGTCCCGACGCGAAGCCCGGAAATGTCGATCGGCCGTACACGCGGCGCCTGCAGACTTCGCGCGGGAGCGTGGTTAGTATCCTGAGTCATGCTCGGTTCTTATCACATTAACAACACGGTGAGCCAGGCGCCCAAATCGGCCGGTCGCCAGGTCCTTCAACTACTGCACACGCCTCGGTCTTACCGTACTTGAGCTGCGGCCGGGCGTCCAGCCCGGTCAGCTTCACCGAGTAATCGCTTGCGGGTGGCGTAGCACCACGCTTCTCATTCGGACGCGCGAAGTTTCGGCTTTTCTCGTTTTCTGCCGGCGTATCATAGACACTGGAGGTGCCGTATGAAGCCGAAACAGTTTGTCATATGGGGCGCGATCTTCCTGCTTGCGGGCTGCGCCTCGTACGACGGCCGCGGGCTCGTGCCCGGACAATCGACGGCAAACGATGTGCAGGCGCTGATGGGCGCCCCCGCGGAGCGCCTG
>JBGOTT010000026.1:0-22997 GCA_041476585.1 Gammaproteobacteria bacterium
ACCTTGTTGTCGAAGCCGATCACCTCGAGCTTCCTGCCGCCGAGCACGCCGCCGCGCGCGTTGATGCGGTCGACCGCGAAGCGGAACTCCGCCAGCCCCTGCTCACCCACGTTGGCGAACGCGCCCGACAGCGGATCGATGTAGGCGACCTTGATGTTCTGCGCCTGCGCGCCGAAGGCGGCGAGGGTAAGCACGGCGCCGGCGGCGGTCGCGCGAAGAATGGTCCTCATGCTGGTCTCCATTGGGTTTTGGGTTGGGCGGGTCGACTGGTGTGCTTGTTCCCCGCGCCTTCTGGCTGCATGGTAGTCGCGTGCCCCGGCGGAATCAAGCGCGCGCCTGCTAAACTTGCCGGCGCTACTTTGCATTCGCCCCTGCAACCTTCCCGGAGGATCCCCATGCATGGCCTCATGATGGAACAGCCGCTGTTGATCAGCGACCTGATTCGCCACGCCGACCGCCACCACGGCAGCGCCGAGATCGTCTCCAAGCGCGTCGAAGGCGACATCCACCGCTACACCTATCGCGACGCCCACAAGCGCGCGCGCAAGCTCGCAAAGGCGCTGCTCGCCTTGAGCGTGAAGCCCGGCGACCGTGTCGCGACGCTGGCCTGGAACGGCTACCGGCACTACGAGCTCTACTACGGCGTCTCGGGCACCGGCGCGATCATCCATACGATCAATCCACGCCTGTTCGGCGAGCAGATCGCCTACATCGCCAATCACGCCGAGGATAAGTACCTGTTTCTCGATCTCACCTTCGTCGGACTGGTCGAAAAGCTGGCCCCGGAACTGAAGACCATCAAGGGCTACGTGATCCTCTGCGACCGCGCCCGCATGCCGAAGACGACGCTGCCCAACGCGATGTGCTACGAGGAGCTGGTCGAAGCGCAGGATGACCGCTACGAGTGGCCGAGCTTCGACGAGCGCACCGCCTGCGGCCTGTGCTACACCTCCGGCACCACCGGCAATCCGAGGGGCGTGCTCTACAGCCACCGCTCGACGATCATCCATGCGTACGCCGCGGCGCTACCCGATACGCTCAACCTTTCTGCCAGGGACTGCGTGCTGCCGGTGGTGCCCATGTTCCACGCCAATGCCTGGAGCCTGCCCTACGGCTGCACGATGATCGGCGTGAAGATGGTGTTCCCGGGCCCTCATCTCGACGGCAAGAGCGTGCACGAGCTGTTCGAGACCGAGCACGTCAGCATGAGCGCGGGCGTGCCCACGGTATGGCTCGCGCTGCTCAACTTCGTCAAGGAGAACAAGCTCAAGTTCTCGACGCTGAAGACGCTGGTGATCGGCGGCTCGGCGGCGCCGCCGGCGATGATCCGCGGTTTCCGCAACGAATTCGGCGTGAACGTGCTGCATGCCTGGGGCATGACCGAGATGAGCCCGCTCGGCACCGCGGGCACGCTCAAGGCCAAGCACGCGGATGCGTCGCAGGAGGAGAAGTTCACGGTCCAGGCGCGGCAGGGGCGCGTGCCGTTCGGCGTGGACATGCGCATCGTGGACACCCAGGGCCGGGAGTTGCCCTGGGACGGCAAGGCCTTCGGCGACCTGCACGTGCGCGGGCCGTGGATCACCAGTTCGTATTTCAAGAACGAAGGCGGCGATCCTCTCAAGGGCGGCTGGTTCCCCACCGGCGACGTGGCCAACATCGACGCCGACGGCTACATGCAGATCACCGACCGCTCGAAGGACGTGATCAAGTCCGGCGGCGAGTGGATCAGTTCGATCGACCTGGAGAACATCGCGGTGGCGCATCCCGCGGTGGCAGAGGCCGCGGCGATCGGCATCGTTCATCCGAAATGGGACGAGCGGCCGATCCTGGTGGTGGTGAAGAAAGCCGGCGCCGAGGTCTCGCGCGAGGAACTGCTCAAGTTCTACGAAGGCAAGATCGCCAAGTGGTGGATGCCCGAGGACGTGGTGTTCGTGAACGAGCTTCCGCACACCGCCACCGGCAAGCTCTCCAAGCTCAACCTGCGCCAGCAGTTCCAGAGCTACAAGCTGCCTTCCGCCTGAGGGCCCATGTCCGCGAACGTCATCGTCGAAACCAAGAGCCGGATCAAGCGTATCGAGATCGATCGCGCCGACAAGAAGAACGCGCTCACGCTGGACATGTATGCGGCGATGGCCGACGCGCTGGTCGCCGCCGATGCCGATGCCGAGGTGCGCGTGATCCTCATTCACGGCAAGCGCGACTGTTTCACGGCAGGCAACGACCTGAAGGATTTTCTTGCGCGCCCGCCGCATTCGGACTCCGAGGGAGAGGCGTTTCGCTTCATCCGGACCATATCGACCACGAAAAAACCCATCGTCGCCGCCGTGGGCGGCGCCGCGGTGGGCATCGGTACCACGATGCTGCTGCACTGCGAACTGGTGTTCGCCACACCTGATGCGCGCTTCCAGCTGCCCTTCGTCTCGCTCGGCCTGGTGCCGGAGGCCGCCTCCAGCTTCCTGCTGCCGGTGATCGCGGGCTACCAGCGCGCCGCCGAACTGCTGCTGCTCGCGCAGTCGTTCGGCGTCGACAAGGCGCTTGCCGCGGGATTCGTCACCGAGGTCATTCCTGAGGACGAGCTGCTCGAGCACGCACGCGAGGCGGCCGCGGGACTCGCCGCGCTGCCGCCGGTTTCCGTGCAGCTCACCAAGCGCCTGATGAAGCGCAGCCGCGAAGCGCTGGTCGCCGAGGCGATGGCCGAGGAAGGCAAACTGTTCCGCGAGCGGCTGGCCGGACCCGAGGCGAAAGAGGCCATGACCGCGTTTTTCGAGAAGAGAAAGCCGGATTTTTCGAAGTTCTGACGGTCGTCCCCGCGCAGGCGGGGAACCAGAAATGCTATTGCGCGCCCTCTGGATTCCCGCCTTCGCGGGAATGACGCTCGCATTCGCCGCGGCATCAAAGGAAGTCGCCCTGGATGTCGGCCACTCGATCGCCACGCAGGGCGCGATTTCGGCGCGCGGCGTGGCCGAATTCGATTACAACCTGGCGCTTGCGCGCGAGGTCGCTGCCGCGCTCGAACGCGCCGGGCTGCGCGTGCGGCTGATCGGCGCTGCCGGCGACATCGCGGACCTGGCCAGCCGGCCGCGCGCCGCGCTCGGTGCGGACCTGTTCGTCTCGATCCACCACGATTCGATCAAGGAACGGCTGCTCGAAGCCTGGCAGCATGAGGGTGAGCCGCGCCGCTACAACGACCAGGTCTCCGGCTTTTCGCTGTTCGTCTCGCGCGAGAATCCGCAGGTCGCGGCGAGTCTCGCCTGCGCGAGCGCCATCGGGCGGGTGCTTCGCGCCAACGGCTTCATTCCGTCGCGCTATCATGCAGACCCGGTGCTTGGCGCGTCGCGCGAATTCGCCGACGAACTGAATGGGGTGCACTATTTCGATCATCTCGCGGTGGCGCGGAATGCCGGGATGCCGGCGCTGCTGTTCGAAGCGGGGGTGATCGTCAATCGGGACGAGGAATTGCGCATGCGCGACCCTGCCGTGAAACAGGCAATCGCATCGGCGCTCGCACAAGGAATCCGGCAATGCCTGAATTGACCAGTGATATCGTGGGCGCAGGTCCGTGAGTACGACGCCGTCGGCCGGTTGGCGCGGGGCGCTGGCACGCCGGCTGGGGCTGCGCGGGCGGCGCGACTGGATCATGCTGATCGTCCTGATCATCACCGGCGGCTACCTGGCGTATGCACTGGTGTTCCAAGGCTGGACCTACGTCGCTCTGAAGACGGGCGCTAAGGCGGCGCCGGCGCAATTGCGCAATGCGAGCTGGCGCGATCCTGCTCTCACCTGTTCCGCGGACCCGCTGCTTGGCCCGCAGCTCGACCGTCTTTTCGAGCGCGGCTACGAGGCCTTCGTGACGCGCATGCTGTGGGATGCGCTGCCGCCCCGCTACGAGATGTTCATCGTGGGCACGGCCGCGCCAAAGCGCGGGTTCGAGTTGCGTCACCTGGTGATGACCGTAGACCTCGAATCGGGCGATCGTGCGGTGCTGCGCGACGCCGTGATCGCCGGGGAGAACGGGCACCTCGAAACCGCGAAACAGTGGCTGGCGGCGGCCTGCTCGAAGTGAAACAATCATTTGCAATGGAGGAGCGCGCGATGGCGAAAACCGCGGTCAGCTTGCGGGAACTCGAATCGAAGGTCGGGCAGGAGGTCGGCATCTCGCCGTGGGTGGAGATGTCGCAGGAGCGGATCGACCTGTTCGCCAAGGCCACCGAGGACTTCCAATGGATACACGTCGATCCCGCACGCGCGAAGGGCTCGCCGTTTGGCAGCACCATCGCGCACGGATTCCTCACGCTCTCGATGCTGCCCAAGCTGTCGGAATCGACGTTCGAATTCTCCGACCGCAAGATGGGCGTGAACTACGGACTGAACCGCGTGCGCTTCACCGCGCCGGTGCCCGCGGGTGCGAAGATCCGCGGGCGCTTCACGCTCGCCGGGTACGAGAAGCTCGATGGCGGCGTGCAGGTGACCTGGAACGTGAGCATCGAGCGCGAGGGCAGCGACAGGCCCGTGATGGTCGCTGAATCCATCGGCCGGCACTACTTCTAGGTTCATCTTCCCATGACACAACGCTGGAAGCACAGACCGCCCGGATCGAACTGGGGCGAATTCGGACCGCACGACCAGCGGGGGCGGATGAACTACGTCACCCGTGAGAAGGTGCTGCAGGGCGTCGCGGAGGTGAAGGAGGGTCTCACCTTCTGCCTTTCGCTGCCGCTCGACTATCCGGGGGGCAACGTGCTCAACCCGCGCCGGCACCCGCCGCGCCAGTTCGCCACGCTGCGCGGCGGCACGCAGAACTTCTGCTACCCGGTGTCCCGTGAGAACGCGATCAACACCGACGTTATCTGCGACGACCTGGTGCTGCTGACGCTGCAGTATTCGACGCAATGGGACAGTCTTGCGCACATCGGCAGCCAGTTCGACGCCGACGGCGACGGCGAGGCCGAGATCGTGTTTTACAACGGCTTTCGCGGCGGCGAGCACATTAAACCAGCCCCCGTCGTCCCCGCGCAGGCGGGGACCCAGGAATGGGCAAAGTACGAAGGCCCACGCGCGGAAGCCCTCGGCATCGAGAATCTCGCTGCGCACGGCGCGCAGGGGTGCGGCGTGATGATCGACCTCAACCACCACTTCGGGCGCGCGCGCAAGGCGGTGAACTACGACGAACTGATGCGGGTGCTCGAAACCGACGGCGTGAGCATCGAGTGCGGCGACATGGTGTGCATCTACACCGGGTTCGCCGACGTGATCCTCGAGCTGGAAAAGAAACCCGATCCGAAGCTGTTGCACAACACCTGCGGGGGACTCGACGGCCGCGACGAGAAGCTGCTGCAATGGGTGACGGACAGCGGCCTCGCCTGCCTGATCTCGGACAACTATGCGGTCGAACTGATCCCGACCAGCCCGTTCAAGCCGATGAAGCATGCCGCGCTGCCGCTGCACGAGCACTGCATCTTCAAGAACGGCATCCATCTCGGCGAGATGTGGTACCTGACCGAACTCGCGCACTGGTTGCGCGCGCATGCGCGCAACCGTTTCCTGCTCACCGCGCCGCCGCTGCGCCTGCCCGGCGCAGTCGGCTCTCCCGCGGTCGCGGTGGCCACTGTCTGAGGAGATCGAACATGGCGGATGAAGAGCGTGTAGCAATCGTCACCGGCTCCTCTTCTGGAATCGGCGCCGCGACCGCGAAGCGGCTTGCCGGCCATGGCTGGCGGGTGGTGGTGAATTATTCGAAGAGCGAGGCCCAGGCGAAGCAGGTCGTCGCCGATTGCATCAAGGCAGGCGGCGAGGCCATCGCGGTGCGTGCGAACGTCGCGCAAGACGCCGAATGCCGGAAGCTCATGCAGGCGGCGCTCGACAAGTGGGCGCGGCTCGACGCGCTGGTGAACAACGCGGGCACCACCAAGTTCGTGCCGCACGCGAACCTGGACGATCTGAGCGCCGAGGATTTCCAGCGCATCTACGCGACCAATGTGATCGCCGCGTTTCAGATGTCGCGCGCCTGCGCGCCGGCGCTGAAGAAGACCGGCCGCGGCGCGGTGGTAAACGTCTCGTCGCTCGCGTCGTTTCTCGGCACCGGGTCGTCGATTGCCTACGCGGCGTCGAAAGGCGCAGTAAACACGCTCACGCTTTCGCTTGCGCGGGTGCTGGCGCCGGAGGTCCGGGTCAACGCTGTGCTGCCGGGTGTCGTGGATACGCCCTGGATGATCCAGGGCTACGGCGAGGAGCGCTACGCGAAACTCTCGGCGACGTACCGCGCGGTTGCGCCGTTGAAGAGCACCTGCAGCCCGGAGGACATCGCCGAGACCATCGTGTGGCTGATCGAGGGCGCCGGCAAGGTCACCGGCGAGACGATATTTGTGGACGCAGGGATGCACGTCGCGACGCCGCGGTGACGGCCGTCATTCCCGCGCAAGCGGGAATCGAGCTCAGCGTGCCAGACTGAGCAGCTTCCAGCCGCGCACCCGCGCGAGTCTTCTCAAGCCGCAGCCGCGATGCGCTTGATGCCCACGGCCTTGATCGCGTCGGCGATCGCGGCGACCGCGCTGCTCATGACATCCGGGCCAAAATGCCCGATGCAGCCGACGCGGAACGTCTCCATCTGCGTGAGCTTGCCGGGGTAGAGGATGTAGCCGCGCTGCTTGACTTCCGAATGGAAGCGCTTGAATTCGTAGGCCGGGTCGGCAGGTGCATGGAAGGTGACGATGATCGGCGCCTGCACGGCGCGCGGCAGGAAAGACGAGAATCCGAGCGCCTGCATGCCGGATATCAGCTGCTCGCAGTTCCTCGCGTAGCGCGCGCCGCGCGCCGCCACGCCGCCCTCCTCCTCGAACTGCCGGATCGCCTCATCCAGCGCCGCCACCACGTGGGTCGGCGGCGTGAAGCGCCATTGCGTGGTCTTCTCCATGTACGCCCACTGGTCGTACAGGTCCATCGCGAGCGAATGCGCGTTGCCTTCGCATTTCTCCAGCACCGGGCGACGAATCACGATGAAGCCCATGCCGGGAACCCCTTCGAGGCATTTGCCGGATGCGCCGATCACCGCATCGACCGGCGATGTGCGCGCGTCGATCTCGATCGCGCCGAACGAACTCATCGCGTCGACGATCATGCCCTTGCCGTGCCGGGCGGCCACCTGGGCGATCTCGGTGAGCGGATTCAGGATCCCGGTGCCGGTCTCGCAATGCACCAGCGCGACGTGCGTGATGGAGGGGTCTTCGGCGAGCCGGCGCTCGATGTCTGCGGCACGGATTTGCGCGCTTTCCGGGTAGTCGAGCGTGCTGAACCGGCGGCCGATGGTTTTGCAGATCTTCGCGATCCTCTGGCAGTAGGCCCCGTTCACCGGCACCAGCACGTGGCCGTTCTTCGGCACCACCGTGCCGATGGCCGCTTCGACCGCGAACGTCCCGCTGCCTTGCAGGGGAACGCATTCGTGCGTGCCTTCGCCGTGAATGATCTTCACCAGGCTTTCGCGGATGCGGCCGGTGATTCGGTTGAAGTCGACGTCCCACGAGCCCCAGTCGCGCAGCATCGCTTGCCTGGTGCGTCGCGAGGTGGTGAGCGGGCCGGGGGTGAGAAGAATCGGAGCTTTCATGCTGGATTTCTCCATGCTTGCATGCGGCGCTCGGCGAGCCGGCCGATGCCGAGGTAAAGGATACAGACAACCAGCGAGGTTGCGGCGATCAGCACAGCCATCGCCGCGCGGTGAAATGCTGATGATAGATTGTTGACAATCTACGAATCGGAGGATGTAATGCCGGCTTGTCCAAGTACCGGTCCCCGATGTCCCGCGCGCAGGAAGGAAAGCCGGTTCTGACGAGTCCCCACGGCGCCGCCATCGAACTGCTGCAGCAGCATTCGCTCGCCACGCTGGTGCAGCGCGAGCTCGAGCGGCAGATCGTCTCGGGGGAACTTGCCTCGGGAACAAAGCTGAATGAAGCCGACATCGCCGGTGAACTGCGCGTTTCGCGCGGGCCCGTACGCGAGGCATTCCGCGCGCTGGAGCAATCCGGGCTGGTGCGCACCGAAAAGAACCGCGGCGTGTTCGTGCGCCAAATCTCGCTCGAGGAGGCCAACGAGATCTACGAGGTGCGCGCCGCGCTCGACGGTTTGATCGGCCGTCTCGCCGCCAAGCGCATCCGCCCCGAGCAGGTCGCGCGTGCGCGCTCGATCGTCAAGCGCATGCACGCGGCCGGCCGCGCGCGCGACGCCGACGCCTACGTTCCGCTCAACCTGGAGTTCCACGAGGTGCTGGCGCAGGCCGCCGGCAACCGCGCGCTGCTCAACAATTACCGCCGCGTCGTCAACGAGCTGAACCTCTACCGGCGCGAGACGCTCACGCGTAACGCCGACAACATCCCGATTTCGACCAAGGACCACGAGGCCATCGTCAACGCGGTGGCGAAGGGCGATGCGGCGCTCGCCGGGCGCCTTCTGTTCGAGCACGTGATCAACAGCCGCGAGCGCCTGCGCCTCGCGCTGCAGAGCCCGCCCGCAAGTGCTGCGAAGAGCGCGCGCGAAGCGGCGTAACCGAATCGCAACACTGCCCTGAAAGGTTCGAGCGGAAAATGGCCACGACACGCGACAAGCCTTTGGTGAACGTGAATGGCGTCAACTACCGATGGCCCAAGAAGCCGGTGGTGGTGGTCTGCATCGACGGCGGGGATCCCGCCTACCTGCAGCAGTTCCTCAAGGATGGTTCGATCCCGAATATCGCCCGATTCATGAAGCAGGGCTTCAGCGTGCTGGCGGACGGTACCGTGCCGAGCTTCACCTGCCCGAACAACATGTCGATCATCACCGGTACGCCGGCCTCCAGGCACGGCATCTCCGGCAACTACTACCTCGACGTCAAAACCGGCGAAGCGGTGGTGATGACCGGCCCGGAATTGCTGCGCGGCGACACCATCCTTTCCCGGTTCGCCAACGCGGGCGCGAAGGTCGTTTCGATCACCGCCAAGGACAAGCTCCGAAAGCAGTTGGGCAAGAACCTCGAGGTCTCCAAGGGACACGTCTCGTTCTCGTCCGAGTTCGCGAGCCGCGTCACCCTGAAGGAGAACGGCATCGAGAACGTGCTCGAGCTGGTCGGCATGGCGCAGCCGGACATGTATTCGATGGAACTGTCGTGGTTCGTCCTCGAGGCTGCAATCAGACTGCTGGAGAAAAACCGCCCGGACCTGCTGTACCTGTCGCTCACCGATTACGTGCAGCACAGATACGCGCCGCAGGAGGCCGAGGCAAAACGTTTTTACGAGTACCTCGACAGGTGCTTCGGGCGGCTGGCCGAGCTGGGCGCAATTGTCGCGCTGACCGCCGACCACGGCATGAACGACAAGTCGAACGCGGCCGGCAAGCCCAATGTGATCTGGCTGCAGGACATCCTGGACGCGAAGTTCGGCAAGGGCGACACGAGGGTGATCTGCCCGATCACGGACGCGTTCGTCGCGCACCATGGCGCGCTGGGCGGGTTCGTGCGTGTCTGGTGCACGGGCAAGGCAACGCCGAAACAGGTCATCGATGCGATCCATGGCATCGAAGGGCTCGAGTCGGTGCTCGACAAGGAGACCGCGTGCAGGGTGCACGAGCTGCCGCCCGATCGCGAAGCCGACGTGGTCGTGATCTCGACGGCGAACGTCTGCATCGGCGCGTCGGAAGCGGACCACGACCTGAAAGGGCTGGAAGGCCATCGCCTGCGCACTCATGGCGGCGTTTCCGAGGCGAAGGTGCCGTTCATCCTCAGCGAGCCGCTGAACGACGAATACAAGCTCAAGGCCGGTGTTGCGACGCTGAAGAGCTACCAGATCTTCGAATACGCGATCAACGGCGCACAGCGCTGATGGTCACCAATGCCACGATCGTGAGTTTGACGGATCGCATTGCCGGGTAGATATTTCAAGACTGTTACCGGAGCGGTAGCCATGCATGCCCGAACAAAAAACGTTGATTCGCCGCGCCGCGAGCCGATGCGCATCGCGGGCGAAAAGGTGTTCAGCGACCGCGTGATCGAGATCCGCTATCCGTACACCAACGAGGTGATCGCGACCGTGCCGAAGGCGACGGTGGAGGACGTGCGCCGCGCGTTCCGCGTCGCCAGGCAATACCAGCCGAAACTCACGCGTTACGAGCGCTACAGGATCCTGATGCGCGCGGGCGAGATCATCGCTTCGCGCAAGGACGAGATCGCGCGTCTGATCACGCTCGAATCGGGCCTGTGCCTGAAGGACACGCTCTACGAGGTCGGTCGGGCGTCCGACGTGCTGCTGTTCGCCGCCAACCAGGCGCTGGTGGACGACGGCCAGGTGTTCTCCTGCGACCTCACGCACGACGGCAAGGCGCGCCGCGTCTACACCTTGCGCGAACCGCTGCTCGGCGCGATTTCCGCGATCACGCCGTTCAACCATCCGTTGAACCAGGTGATCCACAAGGTGGCGCCCTCCGTTGCGACCAATAACCGCATGGTGCTGAAGCCCACCGAGAAGACGCCGCTCGCCGCGCTGTTGCTCGCCGACGTGCTCTACGAAGCCGGGCTGCCGCCCGAGATGCTGTCGGTCATCACCGGCGACCCCAAGGAGATCGCCGACGAGATGCTGACCAACCCCGACGTGGACATGGTCACCTTCACTGGCGGCGTGCCGATCGGCAAGTACATCGCGGCCAAGGCGGTGTACAAGCGCCAGATCCTGGAACTCGGCGGCAACGACCCGATCGTGGTGATGGACGACGCCGACGTCGTCAAGGCCGCGGACCTCGCGGCAAACGGCTCGTACAAGAATTCGGGCCAGCGTTGCACCGCGGTGAAGCGGATCCTGGTTCACGAGAAGGTCGCAGAGGCGTTTACCGAGGTGCTGTTGGCGAAAACCAAAGCGTGGACCTATGGCGATCCGCTCGATCCGAGCGTGGACATGGGCACCGTGATCGACGAAAACGCCGCCAGGCGCTTCGAGGCGCTGGTGAACGACGCGGTCGCCAACGGCGCGCGGCTGCTTGCCGGCAATGCGCGCAAGGGCGCGCTGTATTCACCGACCCTGATCGACCGCGTGCAGCCGGGCATGGAAGTCGTCAGGTACGAAACCTTCGGCCCGGTCTCGCCCGTGATGACGTTCAAGGATGTCGACGACGCGATTCGGCTGGTCAATTCCACCGATTACGGCCTGTCCTCCGGCGTTTGCACCAACCGGCTGGATGACATCATGCGCTTCGTCAAGGAACTCAACGTAGGCAGCGTGAACATCTGGGAAGTCCCCGGATACCGGTTGGAAGTCACGCCCTTCGGCGGCATCAAGGACAGCGGTCTGGGCTTCAAGGAAGGCGTGCAGGAAGCGATCAAGAGCTTCACGAATGTGAAGACCTACTCGCTGCCGTGGTAGAGACCTGATGCAAACGCTGCTCAATATCCTCGCCGGGGTCGCGCTGCTGGTCTGGGGCACGCACATCGTGCGCTCGGGCGTGCTGCGCGTGTACGGCGGCAGCCTGCGCAAGGTCCTCGCAGACAGCGTATCGAACCGGTTCCATGCCTTCCTCGCGGGGATCGGCGTGACCTCCCTGGTGCAGTCTTCGAGCGCCACCGCGCTGATCGCCGGTTCGTTCGTCAGCCAGAAGCTGATGGGGCTCGCGCCGGCGCTCGCCATCATGCTCGGCGCGGATGTCGGCTCCGCCCTGGTGGTGCAGCTGTTCTCGTTCGACCTGTCGTGGCTCGCGCCGCTCGCGATCGCGCTCGGCGTGATCCTGCACCTGTCGAAAAAAGCCACCCGCCTCGGGCAGATCGGCCGCGTCGCGATCGGCGTCGGCCTGATCATTGTCGCGCTGCAGATGATCATGCACGCGGCGCGTCCGGTCACCGCCACGGCCGGCGTGAAGGTGATCTTCGGGTCGTTCATGGGAGACCCGATGCTCGACATGCTGTTCGGCGCGTTCGTTGCGGTGCTGGCCTGGTCCAGCCTCGCGGTGGTGCTGCTCGTGGCTGCGCTCGCCGCGAGCGGGGTGATCGGCGTCAAGGTCGGGCTGTTCCTGGTGCTCGGCGCGAATCTCGGCAGCGGTATCCTGGCGCTGCTCGCGAATCTGGGCTCGAGCCCGGCGGCCCGGCGCGTCGCGCTCGGCAACCTGTTCTTCAGACTGATCGGCTGCGCACTGACGGTTCCGCTGCTCGGCACGATCGAGGGTGCGCTGGCGCAGTTCGATCCGGATCCGCAGCGGCTGGTGGTGAACTTCCACGCCGCGTTCAATGTGCTGCTCGCGGCCACGCTGATCGGATTCACCGGTCCGGTGGCACGGCTCGCGGAATGGCTGATGCCGGACCGCGCGGAGAAGGACAAGGGCGCGCAGCCGCGCTTCCTCGACCCGGGCGCGCTCGAGACCCCGGCGCTCGCCACGGCGAACGCGGCGCGCGAGGCTCTGCGCATCGGCGACATCATCGAGACGATGCTGGCTGGCGTGCTCACCGTGATACGGACCAACGACGGCAGGCGCGCGCGCGAGATCAAGCGCATGGACGACGACGTGGACCACCTCTACACCTCGATCAAGCTGTACATGACCAAGGTCAGCCGCGAGGCGCTGGATGACAGAGAAGCGCGCCGCTGGGCCGACATCATCTCGCTCACCATCAACCTGGAGCACGTGGGCGACATCATCGAGCACATCATCGACGACGTGGAGCAGAAGAAGATCTCGCACGGCCGCTCGTTTTCAGAGGCGGGCATGAAAGAGATCGAGGACCTGCACGGGCGGCTGATGTGGAGCCTGCGCCTCGGCCTGAACGTGTTTCTCAACGGCGATCTGAAGAGCGCCCAGATGCTGATCGGGCAGAAGGTGGTGTTCCGCGACCTGGAGCGCACCTACGCCGATACGCACCTCAACCGGCTCGCCTGGCAGACCGCCGAGTCGATCGAGACGAGTTCGCTGCACCTGGACATCATCAACGATTTCAAGCGCATCAATTCGCACATCTGCTCGATCGCCTACCCGATCCTCGAGGAAGCCGGCGTGCTGACGCCTTCGCGCCTGCGCGAGGATGTCACGAATGCAGCGGCGAGCGCTCCGGGCGAGGCGGGCAATGGCGTCGCGCCGCGCAATGCCTAGGGATCTCGGCACATTGGAGGCGTCGCCATGCTGATCGGGGTCCCGAAGGAAATAAAGGTTCAGGAGTATCGCGTCGGCCTGACGCCTTCGTCGGTGCGTGAGATGGTGGCGCATGGCCACCGGGTCATCGTCGAGCGCGATGCCGGCCGCGGCATCGGCGCGGCCGATGCAGCCTATGAGAAAGCCGGCGCGACGATCGTCGCCGGCGCGGCGGAGGTGTACGCGCGGGCCGAGATGATCGTTAAGGTGAAGGAACCCCAGGCCGCTGAGCGAAGGATGCTGCGCGCCGGACAGATTCTCTTCACCTATCTGCATCTGGCACCCGATCCGGAGCAATGCGACGATCTCATCAAGTCCGGCGCAGTCTGCATCGCCTATGAAACGGTCACCCAGGCGGGCGGCGGACTGCCGTTGCTTGCGCCGATGTCGGAAGTCGCCGGGCGCATGTCGGTGCAGGCGGGTGCGAAATGCCTCGAGAAGGAAGCCGGCGGAATGGGCATCCTGCTTGGCGGGGTGGCCGGGGTGCCGGCGGCGAAGATCGTCATCCTCGGCGCCGGGGTGGTGGGCTCGAATGCGGCGCAGATTGCGGTCGGAAGCGGCGCGCGCGTGGTGGTGATCGACCGCAATCTCGACGCATTGCGCCGCATGGACCGCCTGCTGGGCGCGCGGGTGGTGACCATTTTTTCCAACCGCGACAACGTTGAGCGCAATGTCCTCAGCGCGGATCTCGTCATCGGCGGGGTGCTGATTCCGGGCGCGGCGGCGCCCAAGCTGATCACGCGCGGGATGGTGTCGCAGATGAAACCGGGTTCGGTCATCGTGGATGTCGCGATCGACCAGGGTGGCTGTTGCGAGACCGCGCGCCCGACCACGCATGCGGACCCGACCTACGTGGTAGACAACGTCGTGCATTACTGCGTCGCCAACATGCCCGGCGCGGTGCCGCGCACCTCGACTTACGCGCTCAACAACGCCACGCTTCTGTTCGCGCTCGCGCTCGCCGACCGGGGCTGGAAGGACGCGCTGCGCAGCGACCCGCACCTGAAGAACGGGCTCAACGTCTGCGCTGGCAAGGTCACCTGCCGCGAGGTGGCCGACGCGCTCGGACGCCCGTTCGTGGATCCCGACCAGATGCTGGCGAACTGATTGGAGCTCACACCCGGAATCACCGTCGCCGTGCTCGCGGCGGCGATCCTGCACGCAGCCTGGAACGCCATGATCAAGTCGAGCGGCGACAAGCTGCTCGATACTGCCCTGGTGTGCCTGGGCGGCGCGGCGGTGGTCGCGCCGTTTCTATTCTTCATCGCCGTGCCCGCGGCGCCGTCATGGCCCTATCTCGGAGCTTCGCTGCTGATCCACATCGGGTATTTCTTCGCCCTGGCCGGTGCGTACAAGGCGGGCGATCTCTCGCACAGCTATCCGATCATGCGCGGACTTGCGCCGCTGATCGTCTCGCTCTGCGCGCTGGCGTGGTTCGGCGAAGCCGTGAGGCCCGCAATGTGGGTAGGCATCGCACTGATCTGTGGCGGGGTCCTTTCGCTCGGGCTGGCGGGCTTCGACTGGAAGCATTCGCGCGCAGCCACGGCGTGGGCGGTTCTCAACGCATTCTTCATCGCGACGTACACGCTGGTCGATGCGGCGGGCGTGCGGCTCTCGGGCAGCCCTGAAGGCTATGTGTTCTGGATGTTTTTCCTCGATGGCGCGCCGTTCGGCCTGATCGTGCTCGCGCAGCGGCGCTCGGAACTCCTCGACTACGTTGCGGGCAACTGGCGGCGTGGCCTGATCGGCGGCGCATGCTCCGCCGCCGCCTACGGCATCGCGGTCTGGGCGATGGCGCGCGCGCCGGTCGCCGCGGTGGCCGCGCTGCGCGAATGCTCGGTGGTGATCGCGGCGCTGATCGGCGCTGTGGTGCTGAAGGAATCATTCGGGCGGTATCGCTTGGGCGGCGCCTGTGCCGTCGCCGCCGGCGTGATCGCCTTGCGCCTATGAACGGCCTCGAATACGCCGCCCTGTCAGCCGTCGAGATGGCGCGGCTGGTGACATGAAAATCGTGCGTACGGATGCCGAGCTCGAACTGCCGAGCGTCGATGCGCGGCTGCGCGCGATACGCTAGCATCCGGCAGGTAAGACGCCCAGGGAGGCTGGAATGCGTTTTCTGCTCGCGATGATGAAGCACGAAACCAACACCTTTTCGCCGGTAACGACCGACCTCGCCCGCTTTGCGCGCGGCGGCGGTGCGATGCCTCCACGCGGCGCGGAAGCAATCGCTGCCTACCGCGGCACCGGCACGGTGACCGGGGCGTTCATCGACATCGCCGAGCGCGAGGGCGCGGATATCGAGATGGCGATCGCCGCCGATGCCTGGCCGAGCGGACCGGTCGAGGACGACGCCTATGCCGCGATCACCGGCGCGATCCTCGCCGCGGTGACAAAAGGCGGCTATGACGCGATCCTTCTCGACCTGCACGGCGCGATGGTGACGCGCAGTCATGAGGACGGCGAAGGGACGCTGCTTTCGCGCATCCGCGCCATCGACCCGAAGACGCCAATCGCGGTCTGCTACGACATGCACTCCAACGTCTACCAGGAGATGGTTGCAAACGCCGACGTGGTTGCCGGATACCAGACGTATCCGCATGTGGACATGTACGAAACCGGCCGCCGCGCCGGCGACGCGCTGATGCGCATGCTGAAAGGCGAAGTGCGGCCGACCACGGCCTGGGGCAACGTGCCGATGCTGCCGCACGTGATGCGCCAAGGCACGGACGACGAGCCGAATCGCTCGCTGCAGGCGCGTGCGCGTGAGATGGAGAAGCAAGGTGCGCTGTGCGCGAGCCTGTTCGTCGGGTTTCCGCATGCCGACATCCGCAACGCCGGCCTCTCGGCGGTGGTGGTCACAGACAACGGCCAGGCGCAGGCCGAGCGCTTGCGCGACGAGTTGCTGAAACGGGCCTGGGATGCGCGCGAGCAGTTCGTCTACCGTATCGAAAAGCTCGAGGATTCGGTGGCGCGCGCGAAGGCGATGACCGAAGGCCCGGTAATCCTGCTCGATCATTACGACAATGCGGCCTCGGGCGGGACGATGGACACCACGCGGGTGCTGACCCAAATCCTGCGGCAGGAGCTGGAGAATGTCGCAGTCTTCGCGATCTTCGATCCGCCGGCGGTCGAGCAGGCGATTGCAGCCGGCATCGGCGCGCAAGTCACGCTGTCCATCGGCGGCAAGCTGAAGATGCCGATGCTGCCCGCCGAGAGCCGTCCGCTCGAGGTGAGCGGCCGGGTGAAGACGATGTTCGACGGGAAGTACCGCGCCAAGGGCCCGATGTCGCGCGGCGTGCACCAGGACATGGGCCGCGCGGTGGTGCTCGATACCGGCCGCGTCGAGATCGCGCTCATCTCGCGTCACGTCGAGCCTTTCGATGTCAATGCGCTGCTGTCGCTGGGCATCGACCCGATGCAGAAGCGCTATGTGATGCTAAAGAGCCGCATCCACTGGCGCGCCGGCATGAGCCAGCTTGCACGCGCGGTGGTCGAGTGCGCGGGCGTGGGGGTGTGCACTTCGGATTACGCGCAGCACACGTTTCGCAACCTGCGCCGGCCGATTTTCCCGCTGGATTGATCGAGCCGATGCAGACGCGCGCTACCGGAGGAACACGATGACAGCGGCACGGAGCCGCCGGGCTGTTAGATTACGGGAAGAAGAGTTGAAACCCTGAACGAAGGAGTTCACCGATGTCCCACCCGACCGAGAAACTTGCCGTCGTCGATCCGATCTGGTCGGCCATGCGCGAGGAAGCGCTTCAAATGGCGGCCGACGAGCCGGCGTTGGCGGCCATGATCCACAACTCCGTGCTGGTGCATGACGGCCTCGAGGCGGCGCTGACCGCGCGGCTCGCCGAAAAGCTGGCGTCGGGGGATCTGTCGGCGCTGCAACTCCATCCGCTGTTCGACGAAGCTCTTGCCGCCGATGCCGAGATCGCGGGGAGCCTGCGCGCCGATATCGCCGCCGTGCGCGAACGCGATCCGGCAAGCCGCAGCGTGCTCAAACCGCTGCTGTTCCTGAAGGGCTTCCAGGCGCTGGCGACCCACAGGATCGCCCATTGGTTGTGGCTGCATGGCCGGCAAGCGCTGGCGCTGCACCTGCAAAGCCGTAGTTCCGAGGTGTTCAGCGTCGATATTCACCCTGCTGCCCGCTTCGGACGCGGCGTGTTCATCGATCATGCGACGGGCGTGGTCGTGGGCGAGACAGCGGTAGTCGAGGACGATGTCTCGATGCTGCAGGGCGTGACGCTTGGCGGGACAGGCAAGGAGACCGGCGATCGCCATCCGAAAATCCGCCGCGGCGTGCTGATCAGCGCCGGGGCCAAGGTGCTCGGCAACATCGAGATCGGCGCCCATGCCAAGATTGGCGCCGGCAGCGTGGTGCTGGAAGCGGTGCCGCCCGGCTGCACCGCGGCGGGCGTTCCGGCCAGGCTGGTCGGCAAATGCGGCTCCGACAATCCGGCGCGCGAGATGGACCATAGCCTGCCGCCGGCACCGCCGGAGACATGAACGCTACAACCGAAGCCGTGCGCGGCTGGATCGCGGCGGCCGGGCGCGTCGTCGTGCTCACCGGCGCGGGGATCTCGACCGACTCGGGGATTCCAGACTTTCGCGGCCCGCAGGGCGTCTGGACCAGGAACCCGGCGGCGGAGAAGCTCTCCACGCTGCAAAACTATCTCGCCGAACCGGAGGTGCGCAAGGCGGCGTGGCGCGCGCGCGTCGCAAGCCCGACCTGGGACGCAAAGCCCAATGCCGGCCACCGCGCTCTGGTCGCACTCGAGCAGCGCGGCAAGCTGCACGCGCTCGTCACGCAGAACATCGACGGGCTGCACCAGAAGGCGGGCCATGCGCCCGAGCGAGTGATCGAGGTGCACGGCAGCATGCACGGTGTGACCTGCTGGGGCTGCGGCTGGACGGGACCGATGCTCCCGGTGCTCGAGCGCGTGCGCGCCGGCGAGGAGGATCCGCCCTGCGAGCTGTGCGGCGGCATCCTGAAAAGCGCCACGATTTCCTTTGGCCAGGCGTTGGTGCCGGAGGTGATCGATCGCGCGATGCAGGCGGCGGCCGAAGCCGACCTGCTGCTCGCGGTGGGCACCAGCCTGCAGGTTTATCCCGTCGCAAACGCTGTTCCGGCAGCGCACTCGGCCGGAGCGAAGATCGTGATCATCAACGCGCAGCCCACGCCCTATGACGATATCGCCGACGCGGTGTTGTCCGGACCGATCGGTTCGATCCTTCCGGGCATCTGCGACTGCGCATGAACATTCAAGGAGAACGAATATGGCAGTGATCGAACCCATCGCCCGCTTGCAGGAAGAGATGACGCGCTGGCGGCGCGACATCCACGCGCATCCGGAGCTCGGCTTCGAAGAGAACCGGACCGCAGACATCGTCGCGGACAAACTGCGCGGTTTCGGGCTGGAGGTGCACCGCGGCGTCGGCAAGACCGGCGTGGTCGGCGTGCTGCGCTCGGGCAGCGCCAGGCGCTCCATCGGCCTGCGGGCGGACATGGACGCGTTGCCGATCCTGGAAGCGAACACGTTCGCGCACCGCTCGACCAACGACGGGCGCATGCACGCTTGCGGGCACGACGGCCACACGACGATGCTGCTCGGCGCGGCGAAATACCTCGCCGAGACGCGCAGCTTCGACGGCGTGGTGAACTTCATCTTCCAGCCCGCCGAAGAAGGCATCGGCGGCGCGCGCGCGATGATCGCAGACGGCCTGTTCGAGAAATTCCCCTGTGAAGCGGTGTTCGGCATGCACAACCGGCCGGGCCTGCCGCTCGGCAAGTTCGCGGTGCGCGCCGGGCCGATGATGGCGGGCGGCGCATTTTTCGACATCCGCGTCACCGGCAAGGGCTCGCACGGCGCCCGGCCCGAGTCGGGCGTCGATTCCGTGCTGGTGGCCTCGCACATCGCGATTGCGCTGCAGAGCATCGTCTCGCGCAATGTGCGGCCGCTCGACGCAGCGGTGGTTTCAGTGACCAAGATCCACGGCGGCGACGCCTACAACGTCATTCCGCAGACCGCGCAACTCTCCGGCACCGTGCGCGCGTTCACGCGCGAGGTGATGGCGCTGATCGAAACCGGCATGCGGCGCGTGGTCAAGGGAACCGCGGAGGCTTTCGGCGCGACGGCGGAAGTCGATTTCCGCGTGATCTTCGCGCCTACGGTCAACGATGCGACGCAGGCCGAATTCGTGGCCGGCGTGTGCGCCGAGGTGGCGGGCGAGGACAACGTGAACCGCAATCCGAACCTGATCGTGGCATCGGAAGATTTTTCGTTCATGCTGGAAAAGGTGCCCGGCTGCTACTTCAACATCGGCAACGGCGCGGGCGAAGGCGCCAGCGAAGTGCACAACCCCGCGTACGACTTCAATGACGCCGCGCTCGCGCTCGGCGCGAGCGTGTTGGCGCGAATCGTCGAGAAGCGGTTGGCGAAGTAGCGCCGTCATTCCCGCGAACGCTGGAATCTCCCTAGGTTGGCCTGCTGATGGGCTAAGCTAAACTCCGCCCCGTCTGGGTGTCAATGAACTGGTCGCCCTGCGCATCTAGCTGCTCCTCATATGCCAAGCCTTCGGCCGGGTAAACGTCTGGATGCCGTAGGTCGAGAGCGTCACCCCCACGCCCGAATGCCCGATCCCCGACCACGGCAGCCGCGGGCTGACGCGGTCGCAGCAGTTCCAGTACACCGAGCCTGACCTGACGCGCGCGAGGATGGCGCGCGCGCGCGCTTCGTCGGGCGTGTATACACCGGCGGTGAGTCCGTATTGCGTGTCGTTCATCAGCGCAACGGCCTCGTCGTCACTGCCGACCCGCTGGATGCCGATCACCGGGCCGAAGGATTCCTCCCGCATCAGTTCCATCGTGTGGTTCACGTCCGCGAGCACGGTGGCCTCGAACCAGTTGCCCGCGCGCGCGATGCGCTTGCCGCCAACCAGCAGTCGCGCGCCCTTTGTGACCGCGTCCGCCACCTGCCACTCGAGCACCGCGAGCTGCGGCGATCGCGCGAGTGGGCCGAGGTAGGTGGACTCGTCCATCGGATCGCCGACCTTGTAGCCCTTCACCGTCGCGACGAACGCGGCGACGAAGGCGTCGCGGATCTTCTCGTGGACATAGATGCGCTCGACCGAGCAGCAGGATTGCCCCGCGTTGTACATCGCGCCGTCAGCGAGCGACTCGGCAGCCCTCTCCACGTCCGCGTCCTCGCACACGTACACGGGATCCTTGCCGCCCAGTTCGAGCTGGATCTTCACCATCCGCGGCGCGCAGGCCGCGGCGATCTTCACGCCGGTCGGATACGAGCCGGTGAAGAAGACTCCGTCGACTGGCTGTTCAACCACCGCAGCGCCTGCCGCGCCGCCGCCCACGATCACAGTGAACACGTCAGCGAGAACACCAGCCTCGCGCACCATCTCGCCGATCGCAAGCCCGGTCAGCGTGGCGAACTTGGAAGGCTTGTAGAGCACGCAGTTGCCGGCGATCAGCGCCGGCACGAATACGTTCGAGCCGACGAAATAGGGGTAGTTCCAAGCCGAAATATTGGCGACCACCCCGAGCGGCTCGTGCGTGATGCGCTCGGCGAGCTTGTCGGCAGGGGCCTCGAGCACCGACTCCGGCGCGAGCGCAGCCTCGGATTGCTCGAGGAAGAAATCGATACGCGCCGCGAGAGCGTTCAGCTCGTTGCGCGACTGGCGGATCGGTTTTCCCACTTCGCGCGTCAGCGCGCGCGAGAGATCGTCACGACGCGCGGCGACCCGGTTCTTGAAGCCGCGCAGCGCCGCGATCCGCTCCGCGATCGGACGCGCCGCCCAGGCGGGTTGCGCCGCGCGCGCGGCCGCGCATTTCGCCGCGATCGACGCGGCGCTGTCCTCGGGCAACTCGCGGATCAGCGAGCCGTCGGCGGGATTCGAGACGCGCAGCATGCAATCACAGCGCGGCGCGGAACAGCTGTTCGAAATCGGCGCGCGTGCACGGGCGCGGGTTGGTCTGGTGGCAGATGTCCTTCTGCGCAATATCGACCAGGCGCGGCAGGTGAGCGGCATTCACGCCGAGCGCCGCGAGCTTCGCCGGGATGCCGAGTTCGGCTTTCAGCCGCTCGAGCCAGACGATGAAATCCGGCACGCCGGCGACGCGCGCCAGTTCGTCCATTTTCTCCGCGGCCGCACGGCGGTTGAAGCGCATCACGTGGTCGATCATCACGCCGTTCGCGAGGCCATGGTGTAGGTCGTTCACGGTCGAGAGCGCATGGGCGCAGGAGTGCACGGCGCCGAGGTCCTTCTGGAAAGCGATCGCGCCCATCATCGAGGCCATCAGCATGTCGCTGCGCGCGGCGAGGTCGCGGCCGTTCGCATACGCCCGCGGCAGCGCGCGCGCGGCGATCCGCACGCCTTCCAGCGCGATACCGTCGCACAACGGGTGATACGCAGGCGAGAGGTACGACTCGACGTTGTGGGTCAGCGCATCCATGCCGGTTGCGGCGGTGATGCCGCGCGGCAATTCGAGCGTCAGTTCGGGATCGGCGAACACGGCTCGCGCGAGGAGCTTCGGCGAGAAGATGATGCGCTTGACGTGCGTGTCGTCTTCCGAGATCACGCTCGAGCGCCCGACTTCGCTGCCGGTGCCCGCGGTGGTCGGGAGCGCGACGAAGTGCGGCAGCGGCTGCTCGATCGGCCGCACCTGCGGATGGTCCCAAGCGTATTCGAGCACGTTGCCCGGATGCACCGCCATCAGCGCAACGACTTTCGCCACATCGAGCGCTGCGCCGCCGCCGAAACCGATGACGCCGTCCGCATCGTGCACCCGGTACGCCGCGATGCCTGCGTCGACCTGGCTTTTCACCGGATTGCCGCGCACGCCCGCGTAGACTTCCACCGCAAGTCCGCCGAGATGGGTCTTGAATTCCCCGAGCAATGGCAGCGCGGCGATGCCCTTGTCGGTGACCACGAGCGGGCGTTTTACGCCCGCAGCCTTCAGGTGCTCCGCGACGAGCTTGCGCGCGCCAGCGCCGAAGTGGATCGTGGTCGGAAACGAAAAATGCTGGATCGTCATCTCAGATGATCTCGAAATACCGCTTCAGTTCCCAATCGGTCACCGCGTCGAGCGACTGGCGCCACTCCCATTCGCGGGTCGCGACGAAATGATCCACGAAAGCGTCGCCGAAAAAATCGCGCGCGAACTTCGAGCGCTTCAGGTTCGCGGTCGCCTGCTCGAGCGTGCGCGGCAGGCGCGGGATCTTCGCTGCGCGCGCGGCGTCGCCTTCGAGCGGCGCATCCTTCAACTTGAGGCCCTGCTCGATGCCGTACAGGCCGGCCGCGACGCAGGCCGCGAGGGCGAGGTAGGGATTGCTGTCGGCGCCTGGCGAGCGGGTCTCGAGCCGCGTGGATTTTTCCGCGCCGGGAATCACGCGCAGCGACGCCGTGCGGTTGTCCACGCTCCAAGTGCGCTTCACCGGCGCCCACATGCCGTCCACCAGGCGTTTGTAGCTGTTCACGGTCGGCGCGAAGAACGCCTGGATGTCCTCGAGGCAGGCGAGCTGCCCGGCGAGGTAGCTCTCGAACAGCTTCGACATGCGCCGCGGATTGCGTGCGTCGTGGAACAGGTTGGCCTTGCCGTCGGACAGGCTCTGGTGCACGTGCCCGCTGCAGCCCGGATACTGCGTGCTCCATTTGGCCATGAAGCTCGGCATGATGCCGAAGCGCTGGCCGATCTCCTTCACCCCGGTCTTGAACAGGATCGCGCGGTCGGCGGCTTCGATGCCCTCGCAGTAAACGATCGCTGCCTCGTACACCCCCGGCCCCGTCTCGGTATGCAGCCCCTCGATCGGCACGCCGAACGCCGGCATCTCCTCCATCAGCGCCTTGAAAAAGGGCTG
>JBGOTT010000027.1:0-22746 GCA_041476585.1 Gammaproteobacteria bacterium
CCCACCCGGACATCTTCAACATCCTGCTGCAGGTAATGGACCACGGTACCCTGACCGATAACAACGGCAGGAAGGCCGATTTCCGCAATGTGGTGATCGTCATGACCACCAACGCCGGCGCCGAGATGCTCAACAAGAACATCATGGGCTTCACGGCGAAGAAGGAAACCGGTGACGAGATCGAGTCGATCAAGCGCATGTTCACGCCGGAATTCCGCAATCGGCTGGACGCGATCATTTCGTTCAAGTCGCTCGATCCCGACATCATCATGCGCGTGGTGGACAAGTTCCTGATGCAACTCGAGGCGCAGCTGCACGAGAAGAAGGTTGAACCGAACTTCACGCAGGCGCTCAAGGCGCACCTCGCGGAAAAGGGCTTCGACCCGCTGATGGGCGCGCGGCCGATGGCGCGCCTGATCCAGGACACCGTGCGACGCGCGCTGGCGGACGAACTGCTGTTCGGCCGGCTGGCCTCCGGCGGCAAGGTCACCATCGATGTCGAAAAAGGAGCCGACGGCGAAGGCAAGATCGTGCTGCGCTTCGAGGAAGAGACCGCACCGGTCGCCTGAACGGGAAGTGTTCTCAAGAACCGCGCTGCAGCGCGGTTTTTTTTTTGCCACGCTCAGACTGGGCGTATCGATTCACAACATTGTTTTATTCGTCCGCGTGCGTCTTGACAGCGCGTTGCACGCAAGCGGAAACTGCGCGGCAGACGGGCGCGTAGCGCCCGGAGAACCACAAAGGAGAGACAACATCATGCAGCGCAAAATTCTGCTCGCAGCGCTTATCGCCGCGGCACCAATGCCGGTGCTCGCCCAATCTGGCGACGCCGTCGCCCGCAGCCTCGCGGCCACCTGTGCCGCCTGTCATGGCACTGAGGGGCGCGGCGTGCCCCAGGCCTTTGCCGCGCTTGCCGGCAGGCCAAAGGGGGATCTCGTCTCGATACTGCAGGCGTACAAGACCGGAAAGATTCCGGCAACGGTGATGCACCAGCTCTCCAAGGGCTACACCGACGAGCAGATCGAAATGATCGCCGCGTATTTCGCGGCGAAAAAGAATTGAGGAGGCAAAAATGACCAATGCGTTCAAGCGGCGTGATTTCATCAAGTTGCTGGGCGCCGGAGCGGCGCTCGGCGTTGCCGGCTGCGCGAGCACTGGCGCAACCAAGGCGCGCCTGGTGGTGGTTGGCGGCGGCTTCGCTGGCGCCACCGCGGCGAAGTACGTCCGCATGTGGGATGCCTCGATCGAGGTGGTGATGATCGAGCGCAGCGACGTCTTTACCTCCTGCCCGATTTCCAATCTGGTGCTCAGCGGATTCAGGACCATGGAGGACATCCGCCACCCCTACGACGGCCTGCGCAAGTACGGCGTGCAGGTGGTCAACGACGAGGTCACCGCGATCGACGCCGGCAAGCGCGTCGTGAAACTCGAGCGCGGCGGTGACGTCACCTATGACCGGCTGATCATGGCGCCCGGAATCGATTTCATGTTCGAGCAGATGCCGAACTACCAGAAGGCCGGGAACCGCGTGCTGCACGCCTGGAAAGCAGGCGCGCAAACCATCGAACTGCGCAAACAGCTCGAAGCGATGAAAGACGGCGGCGTGTACGTGCTTTCGATCCCTGTCGCGCCCTATCGCTGCCCGCCGGGACCCTACGAGCGTGCCAGCCAGATCGCGGCCTATTTCAAGAAGGCCAAACCGCGCTCCAAGGTCCTGGTCCTGGACGGCAACCCGGACGTCACTTCGAAGGGGCCGCTGTTCAAGAAGGCCTGGGCCGATCTCTACGCGGGCGTGATCGAGTACCGCGGCAACGCCAAGGCGATCGATGTCGATCCGAAGGGCGGGGTCGTCAAGCTCGAGGTCGAGGATGTGAAGGGTGACGTGCTGAACGTGATCCCGCCGCAGCGCGCGGGCGACATCGCAATGAAGGGCGGGCTGGTCAACGCCAATAACCGCTGGTGTGCCGTTGACTGGCGCACCTGTGAATCGACGGCGGCGAAGAACATCCACGTGCTCGGCGACGCGACCCTGTCGGCGCCGCTGATGCCGAAGTCCGGCCAGATGGCCAACCAGCAGGCCAAGCTGTGCGCGGCGGCCGTGATCGCGCTGATCAACGGCCAGCAGCCCAACCCGATGCCGTTGATCTCCAACACCTGCTACAGCTTCGTGTCGGAAAAGGAGGCCATCCACGTCGCCTCGGTGCACACCTGGAACGAGAAGGAAAACACCCTCACCACGGTGCCCGGTTCGGGCGGCGTGTCGGCGGCGCGCAGCGAGCAGGAAGGCAATTTTGGCCACGCGTGGGCGCGAGCCGTCTGGAGCGACACGCTGGGCTGAGAATTGCGCACTCCGCCAAAAGCCCGCTCCGGCGGGCTTTTCTTTTTCTAGGACTTGCCGGTAGAGCCGAAGCCGCCGGCGCCGCGCTCGCTGGCGGCGAAGTCCTCGACCACGTTCCATTCGACCTGGGCGACCGGGACGACGACCAACTGCGCTATCCGGTCCATCGGCTGGATGGTGAACGCGGCCTTGCCGCGGTTCCACACCGAGACCAATATCGGCCCCTGGTAGTCGGAGTCGATCAGCCCGACCAGGTTGCCGAGCACGATACCGTGCTTCGCGCCGAGGCCCGAGCGCGGCAGCACGATCGCGGCATAGCCGGGATCCCCGATGTGTATCGCGATGCCGCTCGGCACCAGCTGGCTGTCGCCCGGTTGCAGCGTGAGCGCCTCGCCGAGACAGGCGCGCAAATCAAGGCCCGCCGCGCCGGCGGTCGCGTATTGCGGCAGGCTGCCGCGCATGCGCTCGTCGATGATCCTGACAGCGAGCCGCCGCACGTCAGCGCTTTTTCTTCTTCGCAAGCATTGCGGCGATGTGCGCGACGAGCTTTCTCGCCTGCTCGAGCTTCGAGCTGCGGCCGAGGCTGTGCTCGCCCGCATCGTCGAACAGCGTGAGCGCGTTGTCGTCCGCGCCGAGCGCCTCTTGTGCGAGGTTGGCGGCGAGCAGCGGAATGCCCTTCCGGCGCCGTTTCTGCCTGGCATGCGCAGCGAGCTTCTCGCTCTCGGCGGCGAAACCGACGCAGAACGGCGGCTTCTTCAGCCCCGTCACGTGCGCGAGGATGTCGGGATTCTCGGTAAGCTCGAGGGTCATCGCCTTGTGCGCACCCCTCTTGATCTTCTGCGCCGAGGGATTCACCACGCGGTAATCGGCGACCGCCGCGACGGAAACGAAAACGTCCGTGTCATTCACAGACTTCATCACCGCATCGAACATTTCGCGCGCGGTGCGAACGCTGATCCGCCTCACGCCTGCAGGCGCCTCCAGTGCAGTCGGGCCGCTCACCAGCGTCACGCTCGCGCCCGCCTCGTTCGCCGCGCGCGCCACCGCGTAGCCCATCTTGCCCGAACTCGCGTTGGTGATGGCGCGCACCGGGTCGATCGGCTCGACCGTCGGCCCCGCAGTGATCAATACGTGCCTGCCGGCGAGCAGGCGCGGCTGGAAAAACGCCTCGATCTCGGCGACGATCTCGCGTGCTTCGAGCATTCGCCCCATCCCGGTCTCTCCGCAGGCCTGATCGCCGGCCGCCGGACCGGCGATCGCAACGTCATCGCCGCGCAGCCGCTTCACATTGCGCCGGGTCGCCGGGTTATTCCACATCTCAACGTTCATCGCGGGCGCGAGCATCAGCGCGCAACGCCTCGCCAGCACCAGCGTCGAGAGCAGGTCGTCGGCAAGGCCGCGCGCCACCTTGGCCATGAAATCCGCGCTCGCCGGCGCGACCACGATGAGGTCGCGGTCGCGCGAAAGTTCGATGTGCGCCATGTTGTCGGGCACGCCCGGGTCCCACAGGTCGGTCCAGACGCGTTGGCCGGAGAGCGCCTGCATCGTCACCGGGGTGATGAAGCGGCACGCGGCTTCGGTCATCACGACGCGCACGTCGCAGCCCGCCTTGGCCAGCGAGCGCACCAGCTCGGCCGCCTTGAAGGCGGCGATGCCGCCGGTCAGGCCGAGCAGAATGCGCTTTCCCTTCAATGTCATCGCGCGCACTCGGGCAGCGTTAATCAAGGAAGGCGGATTCTACGGGAAACCCCCTGGCATGGCGATTACCGACTGGCCGGCGCAGGAGCGGCCGCGTGAACGGCTGCTCGCGCTCGGGCCGGCGCAGCTCAGCGACGCCGAACTCCTCGCGATCTGGCTGCGCACCGGCGTGCGCGGCAAGAGCGCGGTCGAGTTGGCGCGCGAGGTGCTCGCGCGTTGCGGCGGCGTGTCCGGACTGCTCGTCGCCGATCGCGGGTCGCTGCGCGCGATCAAGGGGATGGGCGACGCGAAGCTTGCGCAGCTCTCGGCGATCCTCGAGCTCGCGCGCCGCGCGCTGGCGGGCGAACTTCGCGCCGGCAATGCGCTCAACTCGCCGCAGGCCGTGCGCGACTACCTGCGCCTGACACTCGGCGGGCGTGCACACGAGGTGTTCGTCGCGCTCTACCTCGATGCGCAGCACCGCGTACTGGCGCTCGAAGAGCTGTTCCGCGGCACGCTGACGCAGACCAGCGTCTACCCGCGCGAGGTCGTCAAGGCTGCGCTGGCGGCCAACGCGGCCGCGGTAATCTTCGCTCACAACCATCCGAGCGGGGTCGCCGAGCCTTCGCAGGCCGATGAACTACTGACTCGAAACCTGAAGGACGCGCTCGCGCTGGTGGACGTGAAGGTGCTCGATCATTTCATCGTGGCCGGCAACCGCGCGCTGTCGTTCGCCGAACGCGGATTGCTCTGACGTGCGAGCCGGACGCCTTGCCGCAGCGGGCCATGTACCCGTATAATCCGCCCCTTTTCCGAGTCCCACCGGAGTCTTCCCATGTCCAAGGTCTGCCAGGTCACCGGCAAGAAGCCGCTCAAGGGTCATCGCGTTTCCCACGCCAACAACAAGACCAAGCGCGTGTTCGCGCCCAACCTGCACCACCGCCGTTTCTGGGTGGAGAGCGAGAACCGCTGGGTGCGCATGCGCGTCTCGACCGCCGGTCTGCGCCGCATCGACAAGCACGGCATCGAAGCCGTGCTCGCCGAGATCAAGGCGAAGAAGGCCTGAGGCGAACGCGATGCGCGAAAAAATCAAGCTTGAATCATCGGCCGGCACCGGCCACTTTTACACCACCACCAAGAACAAGCGCACCAAGCCCGACAAACTCGAGATCAAGAAGTACGATCCCAAGGCGCGCAAGCACGTGCTGTACAAGGAAACCAAGCTGAAGTGACCACGGCCAGGTGGTCATCCCGCGCAGGCGGGGATCCAGCCGAAGCTAGGCGTAGCAGCGCAGGCGCACTGAAAACTCCGCCAGCGGCGCGATGCCGCTCGCTTCGGCGCGATGGCACCAGTCCTGCAACTGCTTGACCAGTTCGTCTTTCGACGCGCTCGAGCGCTCCCACAGGGCGACCAGCTCCTGGCGCATCGCGACCACGGTGGCGAGCGCCCTGGAATTCTTCAGCAGTTCAGCGAGGCGCGCCCGCTCGGCTTCCGAGAGCTGCTGCGCGCGCAACAGGGCGCGCTTGAGCGATTTCAGCGCCTCGGCATCCTTCGGCGACCACTGCCTGAGCCGCTCGATCTCGTCAGCGTAGATCCGCTTGAGCGATCCCGCGTAGCGCGCCAGCACGTCGTAGCGGTTGTCGATCACCGCCCGCAGCGTCTGCTCGCACACCGGCTTGACCGCGACCAGCCTGGGTGTCGGCGCGATCTTTTTCACCGTCGCCAGGCCGAGGGCCTCGAAGATGCGGATGTACACCCAGCCGATGTCGAATTCGTACCACTTCGAGGAAAGCTTCGCGGAAGTGGCGTGGGCGTGGTGGTTGTTATGCAGCTCTTCGCCACCGATCAAGATGCCCCACGGCACGATGTTGGTCGAGGCTTCACCGGTGGAAAAGCTGCGGTAGCCCCAATAGTGACCGATGCCGTTGATCACGCCGGCAGCCCAGAAAGGAATCCAGACGATTTGCGCCGCGAGGATCAGCAGGCCCGGCACCGCGCCAAAAAGCAGGATATCCACCACTCCCATCAGGACCAATCCGAAGATCGCGTGGCGAGAGTACAGGTTGCGCTCAACCCAGTCGTCGGGCGTACCGTGGCCATAGCGCTCCATTGTCTCTCTGTGGTGCGACTCCTTCACGTACAGGAACACTCCACCCCACAGCACGCGGTTGATGCCGAAAATCTGCGGGCTGTGTGGATCCTCCGCGGTCTCGCACTTGGCGTGGTGCTTGCGGTGGATCGCCGCCCATTCCTTGGTGACCATGCCCGTCGTCAGCCACAGCCAGCAGCGGAAGAAATGCGATACCGCCGGATGCAGATCGAGGGCGCGATGCGCCTGATGGCGATGCAGGAAGATCGTCACCGCAGCGATGGTGACGTGCGTGAGGGCCAACGCGACGAGCACGTAGCCCCACCACTGCAGATCGAAATAGCCGGAGAACATCATCGGGTTACGAGGCTCTGAAATAATCGATATGGGGTACGATTTTACGCGAATCAACCCCTGGTGCAAACGTGAAAAAAGGTGAAGAACGGGGCGCTTATGTCGCTGGATTCGCCTGCCGAAGCGTAACCTGCCGCTGCGGAAAGGGAATCTCGACTCCGCGCGCGCGAAGCTCCGACAGAATCGCGAGGCTCACGGCGGAACGAACGTCTCCGGTGCCCTGTTCAGGGTCCTGGATCCAGAACCCGATCTCGAGATCGATGCCGCTGTCGGCGAACGCCACGAGCAGAGCATTGGGTTGCGGATCGGAGAGCACGCGCGGGTTGCGCCGCGCGATCGCCACCAGGTCGGGCAGCAGTTTCTCGACATCGGTGGCGTACCCGACCTGCACCTTTACCGTCAGCCGCACCTTGCGATCGCTGTAGGAATGATTGAGGACCGTGGTGCTGATCAGCATGTCGTTGGGTATGATCGCTTCGACGCCCGACAGGGAGCGCACCACTGTAAAGCGCGTGGTGATCTGCCTCACCTCGCCGTGGTGGGCGTCTGCCGTGATCACGTCGCCGAGCCGGATCGACCGGTCGAGCAGGATGATGAAACCGCTGACGTAGTTGCTGGCGATCTTCTGCAGCCCGAAGCCGAGGCCCACGCCGAGAGCGCCACCGAAGACCGACAGAACGGTGAGATCGACGCCCAGCAGCGGCAGCATGATGAGCACGGCGAGCACGAGCAGCAGCGCCTTTCCAGCGCGCGACAGCACCGCCTGCAGGCTGCTGTGCAGACCCTCCGCACGCGTCAGCCGCGACTCCAGGGCGCTGCCGGCCCAAAGCGCGAGCAACAGCGTGACTGCGACCCAGAACACCGACTCGATCATTGCCAGCAACGACAGGCTTTGCTTGCCGACCGTGAACTTCACGCCCGCAAGCGCCGACTCGATCTCCGGCAGCAACCCGGTCAGGTGCAGCGCGACCAGCAGCCATATGACGCCCGCGATGCCGCGCTCGAAGCTGCTGATCCATTCGCCCGGAGCAAACGCGAGTCGCAACAAGTAAACGGTGAAGCGGATCGCGGCCAGCGCACCGGCCAGCGCGATCGTGACCGAAAGCAGGTGAACCTGCATCCAGTACGACGCAGCCCACCGCGCGGCGATCAGCAACAGCATCGCGAGCAGCGGCAGCAGGATGCGGCGGAACGCGGCCGCGCCGTGCTTGAGCGTCTGCCGGCTCTGCTCCGGCGCACGCCAGCTCAGACGCCCGGCGAGCCACCAGGCGACAAGCACGCACGCAGCGGCGATCGCGGCCTGCCAAAGAACCGACGGATCCTGCAGGTCGCGCCACAGGTCGAGCAGCAGATTCTGGAACTGGGAGTTGTTCAACGCCTACGCGCAGCGGCAAGGTTCTGAAACAATGCGCGGTTAGTGTAGCCGATTCGTTCCACCCAGCCCTTCACTATCGCGTTCTCAAAGCTCGATGTGAAGGCGGATCGTGCCGACGTTCACCGGGCCGCGATCTGCGTTGTAGGCCGGGTTCCCGACGCGCTGCATGTCAAAGGTGATCCACGCGCTCTTGACTACCCGAAGACCGTAGAAGACCTCGAGAATGTTCTCGGTGCGGTAGTTGAGCCGCCCGTCCCCGATGAAGAAGCCGAGGCCTCCAGCCGCCAGGTAATCCCGGTGCGCGTTCGACAGGCCGTTGCGGGCGAAAGCCAGGCCGACTGAATCCTGTCCCCGTCCCCACGCGCCCCCTCTGATCAAGGCGCCCGCCGAGAGCGAGCGGTCAATTTCGGTGAAGGCATAAGTTTCGGTCTGGCCGTCCGCCCACATCGCGCGGGCGAACACGCCGACATCAGTGCTTACCGACTGTTCCAGATTGATACCGACACCTTTTTTCACCTGCTCGCCAGTGCGCACAGCGTTGATGTCGGGCGTCGTTCCGGTCCGAGCCGCGAGATCGAGCGCGTCGTCGTATCGGGACATTACCGCGCGGTTGCGGTATGCCAGCAGGCGCAACTTGCCAAGCTGGTCGCCAAACGCGTGCGTCCGCTCGAGTTCGATCTGATCGCCGAAGTGCCGGAAGATTCGCGGGTCGAGCGGGAGTTGATTCGGCTCCTTCGGCTGGATAAAGCGCCCGGTGCGGATCGCCCAGTCTTCGTGGAAGTACTCCAGCGCCGCGCCCCACGTGTAGCCGCGGGCATCCGCCGCAAAGTCGTACGCGCCGTGCGTCATCAGCGCCCAGTTGAGGAACTGGGTGCGTGGATCGTGGCTGTAGGCGTTGTCGTCAAAGACGTCGAGCACTGACAGATTGCCGGCAGTCAGCACGACGCGCCGCTTGTCAACGCTGCCGGCGAGCTGGTTGGCGTCCGATTCAACCTTCTCGCTGCCGCCGCCCATGCCCCAGGTCTGGCGCAGGAACAGGCGCGCCCGGTAAAAGGTGGGCGTCGGTCCCGAAACACGGACAATCTCTCCGTTGGTGAAGCCGCCGAAGCCGGTCAGATGGGAAAGCGGCACCCCCTGCGCCACCTCCGGGTCGAAATAGAGCTCGCCGCCAGACCACGGACGAAAGCCCAGCGCCACGGTGCCAGTAAACGAATAGCTCTTCGCCCGCTCGGGGGAGAGGCTGTTCTGCCCGGAATACGACGCAGAGAACGGCCGTTTCTCCTGCCAGACGTAGGTCGCTTGGTACTTCGCATTCCAGTCTTCCGTCTCGGGTGACTGGCCCCAGCAGGAGACGGGCAGCGCAGCGCTGATGATGGCGCTCAAGCGGCAGCACTTGAACAGGAAGGTCATGGCGCCTCGTCAACGATCGATCTGATACACGCAGAGACGCCCGCAGGCATGAACTGACCGGGCCGCGTCCAATGTCCGCACGGTGCGAAGCATATTCCGCATCGAAGTACCCGTGAAAGCTCTGCGACCGTGCGGTTACAGGATAGCATCGGTGCGCATGGACCGATGAATATCACTCAGACCCTGCGCTCAAATACCGCGGCGTAGAAGCCGTCGGTGTGATGGCGATGCGTGAACAGGCGCAGATCGGGCCCGGTGTCGAGCGCGATGCGCTGCGAGGTCAGGATCTCCGCGCACGATACGGTGGCGAAATCCGGATGCGCCGCAATAAATGATTCGGCCACCGCCTCACACTCCTGGCGCAGCACGCTGCAGGTGGCGAACACCAGGCGCCCGCCGGGTTTGAGCAGCCGCGCCGCGCCGGCGAGGATGCGCGCCTGTTTCGCCGCAAGTTCGGCAACGTCGCTTTCGCCGAAGCGCCATTTGAGATCGGGATTGCGGCGCAGCGTGCCGAAGCCCGAGCACGGCGCATCCACCAGCACGCGGTCGATCTTGCCGGCGAGGCGCCGCGCGCGTGCGTCGTTCTCGCTCGCGATCGCCACCGGATGCACGTTGGACAGCCCCGAACGCGCCAGCCGCGGCGCGAGACCAGCCAGGCGTTTCGGCGACACTTCCCACGCGTAAAGCCGCCCGGCGTTTTTCATCATCGCGCCAAGCGCAAGCGTCTTGCCGCCCGCCCCGGCGCAGAAATCCACCACCATCTCGCCGCGTCGCGGCGCCACCAGGCAGGCGAGCAGCTGGCTGCCTTCGTCTTGCACCTCGACCACGCCTTGCGCATACAGCGGATTGCGGTTGATCTGCGGTTTCGTCGCGAGCCGTATACCGAACGGGGAATACGGCGTGGGTTCGCATGTAAGTCCGTTCGCACGCAGCCGCTCGAGCGCCTCGGTGCGCGTCGCCTTCAGCGTGTTGACCCGCAGGTCCATCGGCGCCGGATCAAGCATCCCGCGGGCGAGCGCAAGCGCTTCTTCGGCTCCGAACTCCTCGGCAAGCCTGTTCCAGAGCCAGTCGGGCAGCTCGGCGCGCACTGCGCGAGGCGCGGCCTGCGGCTTGAATTCCTTCACGCGCCCCAGCAGTTCGCGCTCGCGCTCGCTGATCGCGTCTTCGAGCGAGCGAACACTGACGCCCTGCAGGCGCACCAGCGCTGCGAGCACGAGATCGCGCGGGCGGATCTCGCCGCAGGCCGCCTCGAGCGTGCGCTTGCGCCGCAGCACCGCAAATATCGTTTCGGCGATCAATGCGCGCTCGCGCTGGCCGAGTTCGCGGTGCGCCCGGAAATGGCGCGACAAGACTTGATCGGCGGGTCCGCTGAAACGCAGCGCTTGCGCGAGTGCCTTGGCGGCATGCCCGATCAGCGCCGCATCGGGCTGCATCACTGGGCCGATACGCGCGTCGCGACCTGGTCGGTGCGCGTGCCGTCCTTCTCGACCACCAGCAGGCGCACCGGCAGATAGTTCTGCTTGAGCGCAAGCCAGATCTCCGTGCCGCGGTCGCTGGAATTGTCCTTGCGCTTCACCAGCTTCACGGTCTCGAACTCGCCGGCCGGGGTTTTCAGGGTCTCGCGCCCCGCGACTTCGAACGTGTAGGCGCTCACGCCGCGCCCATCGGCGACGTTCATCTGCACCGGCTCTCCCGCCACTGGAGCGCGGAAGGCGAACGCGTAGAGCTGCGTCAAACGGTCGTACGGGTGGGCCGGGATCGGCACGCTTTGCGCCGGGCCCTTGTACTGCAGCGCGAGCGTGTTCGCAGCCCAGTTGAAATTCGCACGCTCGGTATCGCGGCCAGTGCGCTTATCCTCGAACTCCTGCGGCCGCAACCCGCCCGCGACGATCGTCCCACGGCTGGCGCGGCGCGCCTCGCCGGCCAGGCTGAGCAGGCCCCGACCCTTCCACCGGCTGGTGATGCTGTAGGTCTTTCCGTCCTGCTCGAGCGAATCCACGGCCTCGGCGATCGGCGAGCCGTTGCGGCTGACTTCCCAGGTGATCTCGGCGCGCGTAGGCGCCGCGGATGCGGTGCAACACACCAATAGCAGGCAAGCGGTGGCGAGGCTAGGCATCGGGAGCGAACAAGAACTGTTTTTCATCAGGATCTTCAACGCGGACTCGGCCGTCCAGGATGACGAGCTTACCGCCGAGCAGCCATGCCAGCGCGCGCGGATACAGCACGTGCTCCTGGCGCAATACGCGCGCCGCCAGTGCGGCTGCGGTGTCATCGGCAAGCACCGGCACCGCCGCCTGGGCGATGATCGGCCCGCCATCGAGGTCGGCGGTTACGAAATGCACCGTGCAGCCGTGCAGTTTTACGCCTGCAGCGAGCGCGCGCGCGTGCGTGTCGAGGCCGGCAAACGCCGGCAGCAGCGACGGATGGATGTTCACGATGCGCCCCGCGTAGCGAGCGACGAATCCGGGCGTGAGGATGCGCATGAAACCGGCGTTTGCAATCGCGCGCGGCGCGTGGCGATCGATCTCCCGCGCAAGCGCTTCGTCAAACGCCTCGCGCGTTGTGAAGTCCTTGTGGGGCACCACCGTCGTTGCAAGGCCCCGCTTGCGCGCGTATTCGAGCCCTGCCGCGTCGGCGCGGTTGCTGATCACCGCGACTACCGGCACTCCGGCCTGCACGATCGCCTGCAGGTTGCTGCCGCGGCCGGAAATCAGAACGACGAGAGACATGGCGGGCGCAGTTTATCAGCCGAATGCCGACCGGGTCTCCGCCCGGTCGGGGACGACATCGCCGGACGACATCAATACACGCGCGCCACCTTCCAGCCGTCTTCGAGCAGCAGCGCCAGCACGCCTTTCTCGCCGTACAGGTGCAACGCGCCGAGCGCAACGAAAGCTTCGCCCTTGCGCAACTGGCGCTGCATGCGGAAAGCCATCACCACATTGCGGTCGTGCAGGATGCGCTTGACGAAGCCGGCATTGTTGTCAGCGATCTCCGGATAGCGCGCGACGTGGTCTTGCTGAATGCGCCACAATGCAGCGAGGTCGCGTGCCAGATAAGCCTGCAGCGTCATCTCGGACATCGCCGACAACTCGCCGAAATGGGCCAGGCTGTGCTTGAGCAACGCGACCTGCGAATCCATCGGGAAATCGTCGAACACGAACACCTGCTCCTCGATTCCCTCCATCTGGTGCAGCGGCAGGCGGCGCGCTCGGGCGCGGTCGTAGAGCAGCCCGTCGATGGTCGTCGCCGCGGCGCTGCTTGCGCCGCGTGCGCCGCGCAGGTTGAGCAGCACCCCCCAGGGCTTGAGCTTGGTCACGAAATCCCGTTTCAGCCCGAGCGGCCGGAGGTGCTCGAGAATGCGCTCGAAGTCCTCGCTGCCGATTTTCTCCTCCAGCGTCTGCCGGTCGAGGAAAATCGCCGCTTCGAGAAAGCGCTGGCGGCCGTATTCGTCGGCGACATACTCGAGCGTCAGGCTCTTCGCGCGCGCGAATGCCCGGTCTACCGGCGCCGGGAGCGCGGCCAAGCGCGCGTCCGGAGAATGCAGCGTGCCGAACACGTGGCTCGCCTTGACGCCGGCCTTGCTGACCTTCCACAACAGGCCCTTGGCAAAGCGCTCCTCCGCGGTGGCGGCGAATGGCGCGGCCAGCGCAAGCAGCGCAACCAGCGCGAATCGCAGGATCACCTGCGCGGCGGAACGGTCCACAACATCAGCTGGTGGGTGTCGCCGTTTGCCGTGACACGCTCTACCGTCTCGGGCGGCCAGTCACCGATGCCGAAGTCGTGCGACACGATGCGCGTTCCCGGTTTGAGGGCGAGCAGTTTGGGCTTCAGGCGCGCGTTCAGTTCCCGAAGCAGGTACAGCGTCACCACGGTCGCTTCGGAAAAATTGGTCGCGAAAAGGTCCTGCTGCACGAAACGCACGCGGTCGGCCACTCCGGCGGAACGCGCTGCGGCGGTCGACTCGGCGACCCGGCGCGGATCGATGTCGATGCCCACGCCGCGCGCTCCGACGCGCTGCGCCGCGCCGATCACGATGCGGCCGTCGCCGCAGCCGAGGTCGTAGAGCACGTCGCCGGGACCGACCTTCGCCATGCTCAGCATCTCGGCCACCACCTCGTAGGGAGTCGAAACATAGGGTACATCGAGCTTGACGTCGGACGGCGGCGGGATCGAGCAGGCCGCGAGCAGCAGCACGGCCACGCCGGCGGCGATGCGCAGGCGTGCCTGCGGCAGGCTCAAGGCAGATCGAAAAGCAGCAGCTCGGCTGCGTCTACGCCTTTGATGCGCACAGCGCGCTCGTCGCTAAGCTTCACGCCATCGCCGGCCGAGACCGGATGGCCGTTCACCTCCGCGCTGCCACGCGCAACGTGCACATAGGCCGAGCGCCCCGCGGCAAGGGCGTGAGCCACCTCGACGCCGTCGTCGGGCCGGGTCGCGAAAATGCGCGCGTCCTGGAGAATCTTCGCCGAGCCTTCGGCGCCGTCGGGCGAGGCCACCACGCGCAGCCGGTTGCGCTTGTCCGCGTCATCGAAGCGTACCTCCTCATAGGCCGGCTTCGCGCCGTACGCGTTCGGCTCGATCCAGATCTGCAGAAAGTGCACGGGTTCGATCTGCGAGTGATTGAACTCGCTGTGCGTGACACCGATTCCGGCGCTCATCTTCTGCACGTCGCCGGGACGGATGACCGAGCCGCTACCCATCGAGTCTTTGTGCTCGAGCGCCCCCTCGAGCACGTAGGTGATGATCTCCATGTCGCGGTGGCCGTGCGTGCCGAAGCCCGTCTTCGGCTGGACGCGATCTTCGTTGATGACGCGCAGCGCGGAGAACCCCATCTCGCGCGGATCATGGTAATCAGCGAAGGAAAACGTGTGGTACGAATCGAGCCAGCCGTGATTGGCGTGGCCGCGCTCGACAGCTTTGCGGATGCGCAGCACGGTTCCGGGGTTCCTGATGCTCAGCGACGCGTCGATCCGTGCAGCGAGTCGAAGCGCGCTTCGCTGAACCCGCTCATGCGCTGCTCGCCGATCAGGATGAGCGGCACGCCACGCCCGCCGAGCCGTTGGTACTCGGCACGCCCCTCCGGCGACTTCTCGATGTCGTGCTCGACGTAATCGATGCCGTGCTTGCGGAAATGCGCCCGCGCCTTGGCGCAGTAGGGGCACCAGTCGGTCGCATACATCACCACCTTTTGGGGTGCGGCATTGGCCGTCTGGCCGGACGATGGCTCCGCGGCAGCGAGCAGTACGCCGCAAACCAACAGCAGCAGGCGCGCGAGTTTCCAGGGCATGGCTGGACTCATGCGGCGCTTTCGCGTGCCTCGATTTCCCGGCGCACCTCAGCCATGTCGAGCGCCTTGGCCTTGGCCTGGGTCAGCACTTGCTCGAGCGCGCTCGCGGGCAGCGCCCCGGCCTGCTGCAACAGCACCACCTGCTCACGAAACACCATCAGCGTCGGGATCGAGCGAATGTTGAACGAGCCCGCGAGCTCCTGCTGCTCTTCGGTATTGACCTTGGCGAACACCACGTCGGCATGCGCGTTCGAGGCTTCCTCGAACACCGGCGCGAAGCCCCTGCACGGCCCGCACCACGGCGCCCAGAAGTCGACGATCACCACCGGGTTGCCGGTGACCACCGATTCGAAGTTCTCTTTGGTCAGATCTACCGTCGCCATCGCGTCTCCTTTCGCTCAATATGAGACTCTACCGCATTCATCGCCGCCCGCCGCGCGCTGCCACATGTACGTTGGACGTTTCGCACCCTCGCCCACCGGCCCGCTGCACTTCGGTTCGCTGGTGGCGGCGCTCGGCAGCTGGCTCGACGCGCGCGCAGCGCACGGGCGCTGGCTGGTGCGCATCGAGGACCTCGACGCAGCGCGCGAGCAGCCCCGCGCCGCGCGGCAGATCCTGTCCGTTCTCGAGGCGTGCGGCCTACATTGGGACGGCGAGGTGGTTTTCCAATCCCGGCGCAGCGAGCTCTATGGCGCGGCCTTGGCGCGCCTGAGCGCGCGCCGCGCGACCTATCCGTGCGGCTGCACGCGCAGGGAAATGGCCGACTCCGCGCCGGCCATCGATGGCTCGCGCGTGTATCCGGGCACCTGCCGCGGCGGACTCGCCGATGGAAGGATGGCCAGAGCAGTGCGCGTCCGTACGGTGGCCGAGCCCGTGGCGTTCGAGGACCGGCTGTTTGGCCGGGTCGCGCAGTCCGTCGAGCGCGAAGTCGGCGATTTCGTGCTGTGGCGCGCCGACGCGCTGTTCGCCTACCAGCTGGCAGTGGTGGTGGACGATGCGGCGCAGGGCGTCACCGACGTGGTGCGTGGTGCGGATTTGATCGATTCCACCGCGCGCCAGATCCATTTGCAGCGGCTGCTCGGCGTGCCTCAGCCCCGCTACCTGCACCTGCCCGTTGCCGCAAGCGCGGCAGGCGAAAAACTTTCCAAACAGACCGGCGCGCGACCGATCGATGCGGCGCAGGCCGGCGCCGCGATCGGGCGGGCGCTCGCCTTTCTCGGCCATCCCCCGCCCGCGCAGCTAGGGGGCGCCGCGCCGCGCGAACTGCTCTCCTGGGGAATGCTCAACTGGGAAATCGCGAAAATACCGCGCGCGCGCAGCATTGCCTACCCCGCTGCTTGAGTCTCGGTCTTTTTCGCAGCAGCGACGCTGAACAGGGAGGCGAGCACCAAGACAAGCGCGGCATATTCCTGCCAGCTCGGGCGTTCGCCGAGAAACAGGATCCCGGACATCACGCCGACCACCGGGATCACCAGCATGCTGATCGAGAACACCGACACCGGCAGCGTCGTGGCGAGCTTGAGCCATGCCCAGTGCGCCCAGGCAAACGCGATCACGACGTTGTAGAGCACGCCGAGCGCCGCCGGCAGCGAAATCTCGGGCATCGGCTGGCCGAGGTCGAGCAGCGCCATGCCGATGAAGATCGGCACGCCACCGATCAGCATGATCCAGGCAGTGTAGGCCCCGAGCGGCATGGCCACTGGATAGCGCTTCTGCAGCACGGTGCCCAACCCCCAGAAGAAGGCGGCGCTGAGCACCAGCAGGCTGCCGAGAGGCGCGGCGCGCAGCGTGGCGAAATCTTCGACGAGCAGCAAGGCCATTGCGGCCATACCCATCACCAGGCCGGCGGCGCGGCGTACGGTGATTTTCTCGCCGAGCACCAGCATGGAGAGCGGGATCGCCCATACCGGCATCGTGTAGCCGAGGATCGCCGCGCGCCCCGAAGGAATCATCGACACGCCGTACGCGACGAGGATGTTCCAGCTGGTGATGTTGAACAGCGCAAGCAACACCAGTCGTCCCCACTGCCCACGTGGCACGCCCAGCGGCTGTCCGCTTGCGCGCAGCACGGCGAACAGCACGCCCGAGCCCGCGCCAAGGCACAAGCTGCGAAACGTCCAGGGCGATAGCTCGGCGAGCGAGACTTTCATCGCCGTCCAGTTGAAGCCCCACGCAATCGTCAGTCCGGCGAGGATCCAGAGCAGGCGCGGCGAGAGGTGGTCGTGCTGGGTCTGCATTCAGGTCACCCAGACGCTTGATGCGTCACGAGCCATACCGCAACCACCGCGAGTGCCATGCCCGAGGCCGAAACCCGCGTGAACGACTCGCCGAACAACCACCAGGCGAGCAGCGCCGCGCAAGCCGGCGTGAGATACATCAGGCTCGCCACGCGCGTGGCCGCGCCGCGCCGGATCAACAAGAACAAGAGGAAGAACGCCCCCAGCGAAAGGACGAACACCAGCCAGGCGAGCGCGAACACGAACTGCGGTTCCCAGCGCACCTCGCGGGTCTCGATGACCGCGGCCAGCGGCGCGATCAGCGCCAGCGCTGCGATCAATTGGATGGCAGAATTAGTGCGCAGGTCGACGTGCGCGCAATAGCGTTTCTGCCAGACGGTACCGGCGGTGATCGACACCAGCGCGAGCACGGAAAGCGAGACCGACGCAGTGCCGACTCCTTCCAGCGTCATCTTGTCCCAGACCACCAGCAACACGCCCGCCAGTCCCAGCGCCAGACCGGCCCATTGGCGCCCGAGCGTTCGCTCGCCGAGCACGCGCGCACCGAGAACCGCGGTGAGAATGGGCTGCACGCCAACGATCAGCGCGGACACGCCGGCCGGCATGCCTTGGTGGATCGACGTGAACACGCCCCCGAGGTAACCCGCCTGGATCAGCACGCCGGCCACTGCGACGCGCCCCGCATCAACCGCACTGGGCCATGCGGCATGCGCCAACCAGCACGTGGGCATCAGAACGACGAGCACGCATACGAAGCGCAACGCGAGGAAGGTGAGCGGCTCGCAATAGGGCAGGCCGAGCTTGGCGCCGACGAAACCCGTGCTCCACAACAGAACGAATAACGCGGGGATGGCGATATCGCGCAAGCCACGCGGCGGCAGATGGGGCATACCCGCATTGTTGCCGACCGGGCGACGTTAATGCCGCATGTTTCGCGCCGCAGCAAACCCGGCCGGGAGTCGTTTGAAACGCGGCGGCGGATACCGAAGTTTCCGACCCGTTCTCGTGAGAAAAATGGTGCCTTATATCAACAGGTTATGTTGCACCGCAAAAAGCCGTTGACATGTCCTGACAAATCTTCATAATTCTAATTGTTGCGCTGCACCAAAGCAGCGCCAAACCGCAGTCCCCGAATTTAGTAACCTAATCAAAGGAGCCTCAAATGTACGTCACCCCTGAACAAATCGCTGCCGCCAACAAGACCGGCGTTGAAGCCTTCCTTGGCCTCGCGAGCAACCAGTTCGCTGCGTTCGAGCGCCTGGCGAACGTGAACGCCAGCGCGGTCAAGGCCGCCTTCGAAGATTCTCTCGCCAACACGCGCGCGCTGGCCGGCGCCAAGGACGTGCAGGAGTTCATGAACCTGCAGAGTTCGTTCGCGCAGCCGGCGTTCGAAAAAGCGGTCGCCTGGTCCAAGAGCGTCTATGAAATGACCGCGCAAGCCAATGCCGAGCTGACCAAGTCGGCCGAAGTGCGCGCCTCGGAGTGGAACCAGAACCTGGTGTCGATGCTTGACAAGGCCGCCAAGAACGCCCCGGGCGGCTCCGATGTCGCCGTCTCCGCGGTCAAGCAGATGATCGCCGCGGCCAACTCGGCCTACGACAGCTTCACCAAGGCCGCCAAGCAGGCCACCGAGATCGCCGAAGCGAACGTTGCTGCCGCGACCGAAACGGTGAAAGGCCTCTCCAAAGCAAAAAAAGTCGCCTGAGTCCCGTTGATGGCCGGCGCGCCCGCAGGCGCGCCGCCTCAACTCAGCAGCGGGTCCCGGCTGGCGCCAAACGCCGCGCCGCCCGCATGAAGGAACGGGCAGCCACGCAGTCGAAGAAGGCTGTCAGGCGGAAATAGATTCAGGAAGTAAGCACTGACCCCGAGCGGCCTTCCGGTCTCCCGGGGTTTGTTCTTTTCAGGCAAGTGCTTCGCGCAACGGGAAACCGCGCCGGGCGATCTCGGCCCGCATCTCCGCCATTGCGCTCTCGACCATCCCAGGCGCTCCGCGCACGCCCAGCTCGATGTGCCGGCGGCTGCCATCGGCTCCCATAGAGGGCAGTGAGAACACCTTCAATCCCGGGTAGCGCGCTTCGATGGCGTACATCAGGTCGGCGAGCTGGCTCTCGCCGGCGTCGAACACGTACACGGACGATTCGTCCTGTCGCTCGATGTTGGCGAGATACGCATATCTCGTATCGAGCAGCCACTCGATCATCGGCCAGGCCATCTGCGGAAAGCCAGGCACGAAATAGTGCTCGCCGAGAGAGAAGCCCGGAATGCGGTTGATCGGGTTCGGGATGATCTCGGCGCCGGACGGAAACTCGCCCATCGCGAGCCGGTTGGGGGTCGCGTCGGCGCCGAAACGACCTCGGATCTCGCATTCCGCCACCGGATGCAGCGCGAGCGGAACACCGGCCGCTGCAGCCGCGCACGCGCGCGTGTGGTCGTCCGGCGTCGCGCCGATGCCGCCAAAACTGAACACCGCGTCACCCGATGCGAATGTCCGCTTCAGCGCCGCCGTAATGCGCTGCGCATCGTCGGCGAGGTACTCGCACCAAGCAAGCCGCAGGCCGCGCTTGGCCAGCGCCGCGACCAGAAAGGGAAAGTGCTTGTCCTGCCGCTTGCCGAGCAGGATTTCGTCGCCGATGATCAGGGCGCCGAAATTCACGCCAGCGGCCCTGTCTCGACCTGCCGCACTTCGCCTTCGATCGGCGCGCCGCGAAGATGCGCCAACTCGGCAAGGCAGAGATGGATGAACGCCAAGGCGAACAGCATCGTCGCAAAAAAACCCACCACCGGCACATAGGCGATCAGCGCGAGCATTACGCCGAGCAGGTACATCGCGCCGCGCCGGCGGCGGAATACCGTGGACATCTCGTTCGCATCACCGTGCTCGGCGATCGCGTCGTAGCGCAGGATCCGCTGGTTGACCCAGCCCATCACCGCCACCGGGATCAGCGGCCACAGCGGCGGGAAGATCCAGAACGGAATCGACAACACGAACAGCCCGAGCATTCCCGCCAGCGCGACCACGCCATTCCACACGCTGCCGGCAAAGCTACCCCCGCGCCGGCGCTCGAGTTTCGGATAGCTGCGGCTGGCGACGTGCCCGACCATCGCCGGCATGCCCGCCACGCCGAGGATCAACAGTGCCGTGAGCTGGACCAGCGGAACGAAACCGATGAAGATCAGCACCTTTGCGGCAAACGTCAGCGCAAGCGAGAGGTCCCATTGGATCGTGAAAGTGGCTGCACTGATCAGCCGGCGCATCATATCCACCAGCGCAACCACCAGCTGCGCGCCGAATATCCACAGCACGATCAGCCAGATCGCGAGCGCGACCAGCACCGGCCAGAGCATCAGCCACAGCATGCGCGGGTGAAACAGGTTGCCAAAGGCAAGCAGCAGTACTCTTGCAACGCCGTTCATTTTCGCCCCCTAGGCAGCCCGGATAGATTGCCACAGTTTCGCCAGTCGCTTGACCGATACCGGCACCGGCGTCTTCAGTTCCTGCCCGAACAGCGCGACACGCAGCTCCTCCAGCAGCCAGCGGAACTGCTCGATCTCCGCTGTCGCGTGGCCGGAGCGCTGCCGCGCGGCATATTCGCGCTGCCAGGCCGAATGCAGCGGCGCGAACTCCGCGGCCGCGCGCGCGTCGCGCGCCGGATCGGTGCGCATCTTCTCCATGCGCAGTCCCGCCGCCTTCAAGTAGCGCGGAAAGTGCTGTAGCCGCTCCCATGGCGTCTGCGACAGAAAGCGCGGTTGCAGCAGCCGCGCGCATTGCTGTTTCACGTCCTCGGCTACGGCAGGAAAACCCTTTGCGATCGAGGCGAGCTTCTTCTGCACCGCGGCGTGCTCCGCAAGGATCAAACCCGCCAGCCGCTGGATCTCCTGCGCAATCAGCGTCAGGCGGTTGCGGCCCTCCTCGCAGCGCGCGGCGAAATCCCGCTGCGTCATCGGCAGCGAAACGGCGAGGAAGGTGCGTTCGAGGGCTGCTGCGACGATCTCCTCCTCGAGGACCGCCTTGCCGCCGAGGCCCGCGAACAGCATCTTCGTTGCATGGTCCTTCGCCACCGAGCGCTCGATGTCGCGCAGCCGTTCGCGGAACGCGATCGCAAGCAGCCGCCGCACGCCGGCGCGATGAAGCTCGCGCGCCCTTTCCGGTGAATCGAGCACCTGCAGCACCACGCCATCGCCCGCATCGACCAGCGCCGGATGGCCGATCATCGTCTGCCCGCCGCGGCGGATTTCCATCAACTCGGCCAGATCGCCGACCATCCAGCGGGTATGGCGCTCGCCAATGGTATCGAGCGGCGCTTCGGCAGCAATGGCGGCGCCCGTCGCCGCGTGCAGATCGTTGCGAATGTCGGCGATGTTCCTTCCCATTGCCAGCTGCCTGCCGTGCTCGTCAACCACTCTGAAATTCATGGTCAGATGCGGCGGCGCCGAATCCGGGCGGAAAGCGTCGAGCGGCACCTCCAGGTTGAGCTGCTCGCGGATATGGCGCGCGAGCGCGCAAGCGAGCGGCGTACCCGCGGGCTGCACGGCGGCGGCGAAGCCACCGGCGAAATCCGCCAGCGGGCCAAGCTTGTGGCGCATTCGTTGCGGGAGCGACTTTGCCAATGCCTGCACTTTTTCCTTGAGCAATCCCGGCACCATCCATTCGCAGCGCGCCGCGGACACCTGGTTGAGCAGCGCCACCGGCACGGTCATGGTCACGCCGTCGCGCGGCGAGCCCGGCTCGAAGTGATACTCGAGCGCGAACTCGGACAGACCCAGGCGCAGCGCCGGCGGAAAGTTGTCGGTGGTGATTCCCGCGGCTTGATGGCGCATCAGGTCTGCGCGCTGCAGATAGAGAATTCTCGGATTGCCGCGCTCGGCCTCCTTTCGCCACTTGTCGAAATCGGCGCCGTTGTGGATGCCCTCCGGAAGGCGGCTAGCGTAGAAGGCGTGGATCAGCTCGTCATCGACCAGGATGTCGGGCCGGCGCGACTTGTGCTCCAGCCGCTCGATGTCGTGCAGCAGGCGCTGGTTGTGCACGAAAAACGGCGCGCGCGTGTCGTAGTCGCCTTCGACCAGCGCCGAGCGGATGAACACCTCGCGCGCAAGCCGCGGATCGTGCGGGCCATAGTTCACACGGCGATTCAGGTACACCGGCAGCCCGTAGAGCGTGCCGCGCTCGATCGCGACCACCTGGGCGCGCGAGTTTTCCCAATGCGGGTTCTCGCGGCTGCGCTTCAATAGGTGCGCCCCGAGTTCCTCCAGCCACTGCGGCTCGATGGCGGCGACGCAGCGCGCATACAGCCGCATAGTCTCGGCGAGCTCGGCGGCGACGATCCAGCGTCCCAGCTTGCGCGTGCCCGAGGACGGATGCACCCAGAACTTAATCCCGCGCGCGCCGGTATAGGCGCCGCCTTCCTCGTCCCTCATGCCCACGTTGCCGAGCAGTCCGGCGAGGAGCGCGCGATGGACGGCGCGATGGCCTTCGTGCGTCGACGGGTCCGCGCTCGACATCTTCCAACCCATCTCCACTGCGGTGGCATGCAACTGCGTGTGCACCTCGCGCCACTCTCGCATGCGCCCGACCGAGAGGAATCCGGCGCGACAGGTTTCGGCCAGCCTGCGATTGGACTTCCGGTGCCCGAGCAGCTCGGCGAAATGCCGCCACAGCTTCAGGTAGCCGATGAAGTCGGAGCGTTCGTCGTCGAACTTCGCATGCGCCTGGTCCGCGGCGGCGCGGCGCTCAAGCGGCCGCTCGCGCGGGTCCTGCACCGACAGGCCGGCCGCGATCTCCAGCCCCTGCTCCAGGCACTGCTCGTCGCGCGCGGCGAGGAGCATGCGGCCGACGCGCGGATCGAGCGGCAGCCGTGCCAGCTCCCCGCCCAGCGGCGTCAGCTCATTGGCCGCGTCCACCGCGCCCAATTCGTGCAGCAGCGCGTACCCGTCGGCGATGGCGCGCGGCGGCGGTGGATCGACGAAGGGGAACTCCG
>JBGOTT010000028.1:0-22610 GCA_041476585.1 Gammaproteobacteria bacterium
TGATCACTTCCTTGCGCATGACCAAGTCTGGGTTGAATTGCCTGCCGGTCATCCCGCGAAAGGGCAATGACCAGGAGCAGGAATCTCAGGCCGGTAGCTCATTCAATCCCGCTGATCTGACTTTTCCCTCTACGCATCACTGCCTGTCGGGTCCGTCCGAAGCTGGCCGCGTCGAAGCGCGCCACCGAGGCCTTTGCAAGGTCGGCCTCAAGCATCAGTCCTTGCTGAACCGTCTGGTGCAGGCCAACGCGCATCGCCTCGCGCACTGCACTCAAAGTCTGCCGATCACAAGTGAGGATGTCGCGGGCGAGCTGGCGGCAATAGGGCATCAGCTCATCGGGAGGCAGCACCTCCAGCACCAATCCCCACTCCTTGGCAGTCCGAGCCTCCACGTAATTGCCTGTAAAGCTGAGATAGCGGGCCCGCACCGGGCCAATCCGCATCGCCAAGTACTGCGTCATGCCCCAGGCGGGGACGACGCCCACCCGTGCGTGCGTGTCCGCGAAGCACGCGTTGGTCGAAGCAACCGGAATGTCGCAGTTGAGCGCGACTTCGAAACCGCCTGCGACGGCGTAGCCGTTGATGGCGGCGATGGTGGGCTTGCGCAACGTCTCGAAGGCCTGCATGACCGGGCAGTCCACGCCCATTTCCGCCTGATCGAGCGGCGCGGTTTCGAGTTCCTTCAGATCTATGCCGACCGAAAACGCCTTGTCGCCGGCCCCCGTGAAGATGATGGCGCCCACATCGTCGTCCCGGTTCAGTTCTTGCAGCGCGACCAGCAGGTTGCTGCGCAGCTGTCGCGACAGCGCATTGAGCTGTTCAGGCCGGTTAAGCGTGACGGTGGCAATGCCTTCGGTCACGTCGATCAGCAAACTGTCGCCTTCCAACAGATATCGGCTCACGGTCACGGCTCTCCCTTCGTTCGATCTGCCTTGCTTTACTGATGCGCGGAGCCCGGGAAATCACATGCGCTTCGCGACTTCCTCCAGCATCACCTCGGTTGCTCCACCGCCGATTGTCAGGATGCGCGCGTCGCGCACCATGCGCTCGATCGGCGTGCCAACAATGTAGCCGGTTCCGCCATGCAGCTGCAGGCAGCCGTGGACCACTTCCTGAAGCGTCTCACAGGCGAAGGCCTTGAGCATCGAGACCTCGCGTACGGTGTCCTTGCCCTCGTCGATCATCTGCGCGCAGGAATAGACCAGCGAACGCGCTGCGGCCGCCTTGGAAGCCATCCAGGCCAGTTTGTTTCGCACTACCTGCTGGTCCCACAGCGTCCCGCCGAAAGCCATACGCGTCTTGACGTAATCCACCGTCAGCTCGATCGCCTTGGCGCATTGGCCGACGCTCATTGCGCCTGCAACTAGGCGCTCGTTCTGAAACGTGCTCATGATGTAGTAGAAGCCCTTGCCCTCCTCGCCGAGAAGGTTTCCCGCCGGCAGGCGCACGTCGTCGAAGAAAAGTTCGGCCGTGTCGGAAGCGCGCCAGCCGTGCTTCTCGAACTTGCGGCCGACCACCAGGCCCGGCGTGCCCTTTTCGACGATGAACAGCGAAATGCCGCGGGCGCCCCTGGCCTCCGGATCAGTGCGCGCCGCCACGATGTAGATATCGCCGTACACGCCGTTGGTGATGAAGGTCTTTCCGCCATTGATGACCCAGGCGTCGCCATCGCGCTCAGCGCGGGTCTTCAGACCGGCGACGTCGGAACCCGCATGCGGCTCGGTCACGCAGATCGCGCCGATCTTCTCGCCTGCACAAGCGGCCAGCAGGTAGCGCTGCTTCTGTTCGTGCGTTCCGCAATGCGCAATGTGCGCAATGGACATGTCGCTATGCACCGTGATTGCCGCGGCCACCCCGCCGTAGGTGCTGCGCCCCAACTCCTCGCCAAACACTACGGACGCCAGCGCACCCAGACCACCGCCCCCGTACTCAACGGGATGGCGCATGCCGAGAAATCCAAGGCCGCCCAAAGTGCGAAACAGTGCTCTCGGAACCTGCCCCGCCAGTTCCCATGCGTCGGCATACGGAACGATTTCCTCGTCGACGAACCGCCGCAGCTGGGCGCGCAGCAGGCGCAGGTCCTCGTCGAGAATGCCGGGCTCGTTGAAGTCGAATTCACTCATCGGGGCAGCGCCCTCTTGTAACAGAGAGTTCGTCCGTCTATTATTATAGTCCGACCTGTCGGATTATTTATTAATTGCACCGTGTATGCCGCGTGTTCGCGCAGAGGACTACGACGCCAAGGCGCAAGAGATCATGGACCGCGCCGCGGTGCTGTTTGCCCGCACCGGCTACCCCAACGCGAAGATGCAGGACATCGCCAAGGCCTGCGGCGCATCCAAGTCGATGATCTACCACTACTTTCCGACCAAGGAGGATCTACTATTCTCGATGCTGCAGGAGCACTTGGAAACCCTGATCGCGGCGATCGAGGACGCCGGCCGCGAGGCACAGTCTCCCGCAGAGCGTGTCCGGTCGTTCGTAGGGGTCTACACGCAGCGGTCGGCACAAGCACGCCGTCGCCACATGGTGGCGATGAACGACGTCAAGTTCCTCCGCGCGTCGCGGCAGTCCCCGCTGCTTGCCCTGGAGCGCAAAGTCATTGATCTGCTGAGCGGCTTCTTGCGCCAGCTCAACCCCCACCTCCACCGGGCCCTGTACAAGCCCTACGCCCTGCTGCTGATCGGCATGCTGAACTGGACCGAGACTTGGTATCGCCCGAAGGGGACGATCCAGCCGCAGGAGTTGTCGGAGCGGATCTGGCGATTGTTCGTACGCGGCTTTGTTGCGGAATGGTGAGGCTCGGGCAATGAAGGTGTTCATCGTCTTCGCGCACCACGAACCACAATCGTTCGGCGCGGCCCTGCTGAAGACGTCGGTTGACGCCCTCGAGGCTGCAGACCACGAAGTGGTCGTCTCCGACCTGCACGCGATGGGGTTCAATCCGATCGCCACGGCCGCCGACTTCAAGCAGCGCCGCTTCCCGGATGCCCTGCAGTACGACCGCGAACAGAAGTACGCTTGCGAGCACGGCGCGTTCGCAGAAGACATTCAGGCCGAGATCGACAAGCTGCTGTGGTGCGACTTCCTGGTCCTGCAGTTTCCGCTGTGGTGGTTCTCGATGCCTGCGATCCTGAAAGGATGGATCGATCGCGTCTTCGTCAATGGCGTGGTCTACGGCAAGGGCCGCCGCATGGACACCGGGGGCCTCAAGGGCCGCACGGCCATGATGACGATCACCACGGGCTGTTATCCGGAGATGGTCGCGCCGGATGGGTTGTTGGGGGACATGAACGTGAATCTGTGGCACCTCAACGCCGGCACGCTCGCCTATGCGGGATTGAAGGTGCTGCCGCCGTTCGTCGCGTGGTCGATCCACTACACGACGCATGGGGAGCGAATGCAGTACCTCGCGCAGTACGCGCGATGCCTGCAGCGCTTGGAGCGGATCGAACCGCTGTTTTTCCATCCGCTGTCGGACTTTGGGCCGGACTGGCGCCTGAAACCCGGAATCGAGCCGCGCGCCGTCGGCCAGCGTCGCTGACGCGAGCGCGCTGCTAGTGCCAGGATGCGGTGTAAATTCGCATCTGGCGAGACCCCAGATCCGGAGACGAACCGACATGCATGCCACCAACGCATTAACCGTACCGCCGCGCAGCGCGCGCGCGTGGGCGCCCGGGGTTCTGACCAGGGTACCGTACTGGCTGTACCAGGACGCGGACGTCTTCCGCGCCGAACAGCAGCGCCTGTTCGAAGGCCCGGTCTGGAACTATCTGTGCCTCGAGGCGGAACTCGAGAGGCCCGGAGATTACCGCTCCACGTTCGCGGGCCGGATGCCGGTGATCGTGACGCGCGATGCGGATGGAGAGATCTACGCGTTCGAGAACCGTTGCGCGCACCGCGGCGCACTGCTGAGTCTCGAGGACGGAGGCAACGTGCGTGACTTTCAGTGCGTGTATCACGCCTGGACCTATGATCTGAAGGGCAACCTCAAGGGCGTGGCATTTCAGGAAGGCATCGGCGGCAAGGGAGGCATGCCGAAGTCCTTCTGCATGGAGGAGCACGGTCCGAGGAAGCTGCGCACTGCAACGGTGTGCGGGCTGGTGTTCGGCAGCCTCGCCGAGGACGTTTCGTCGATCGAGGAGTACCTTGGCGACGCAGTCCTCCGTCGCGTTGAGCGCGTGCTAGCGAAGCCGGTGACCGTGATCGGCCGCTTTACCCAGGCGCTGCCGAACAACTGGAAGCTTTATGTGGAGAATGTGAAGGACTCTTATCACGCGAGCCTGCTGCACCTGTTCTTCACCACTTTTCGGCTCAACCGCCTCACCCAGCGCGGCGGCGTCATCGTCAGTGAGACCGGCGCGCACCACGTGAGCTGGTCCGCCCTCGACCCAGAGGTCGCCGGACAAGAAGACGGATCCTACAGCGAGCAGGGCATCCGCTCGGAGAGCGGCGACTACCGGCTCGCCGACCCGGGCATGCTCGAAGGGCGCGACGAGTTCGGCGACGGCATCACGCTGCAGATCCTGTCGGTGTTTCCGGGATTCGTCCTGCAGCAGATCCAAAACAGCATCGCGGTCCGGCAGGTCCTGCCGAAGGGCATCCAGAGCACAGACCTCAACTGGACCTATCTCGGCTTCACTGATGATACGCCGGAGATGCGCACGCTGCGCCTCAGGCAGTCGAACCTCGTGGGTCCGGCCGGGTTCGTCTCGATGGAAGACGGTGCGGTGGGGGGGTTCGTGCAGCGCGGCATCGCCAGCGCCGGCGACGAGCAGGCGGTCGTGGAAATGGGCGGGGAAGGCGCCGAGACCCAGGATTTCCGTGCGACAGAAACATCGGTGCGCGGGTTTTGGAAAGCGTACCGGGCCTGCATGGCACTCTGACGCATGATCGAATCCAGCCTGCATTATCGTCTTGCCGTTCTGAACGCCGACTACGCACGCGCGATCGACGACGATCGCCTCGAGGCCTGGCCGGAGTTCTTTCTCGACCGGTGCTTGTACAAGGTCACCACCGCCGACAATCACCACAAGGGGCTCGAGGCCGGCATCATCTATGCCGAGTCCAAGGCGATGCTGAAAGACCGGGTATCGGCATTGCGCAAAGCGAATATTTACGAACGTCAGCGCTACCGCCACGTGGTCGGCCTCGCGGCGATCCTTGCGCAGGAGGCAGGCACGGTGTGCACCGAAAGCCCGTTTCTGGTCGCCCGCATAATGCGCGACGGCCACACGGACCTGTTCGCCACCGGGCGCTACATCGATCGCGTCTCCGTCAACGCGGGCGATCTCAAGTTCATCGAGCGCCTCGTGGTGTGCGACAGCGCGCGCTTCGACACGCTGGTCGCACTTCCGCTCTAGCCCATGGTAGCGCGGCGGCGTATCGCGATCGCCATCGGCGATCCCAACGGAATCGGCCCGGAAATCGCGGTTAAGGCCGCGGCCCGGCATCTTGCCGGCCCGATCGAGACTGTGCTGGTCGGCGATGATTTCGTCATCCACGAGTACGCGCGCCGCTTTGCGGGCGGAATTGAATTGACGCTCGCCCCGGTGAACGCGCTCGAGGCAGCCGCGTTTTCGCCCGGCGTACTCGATCCTCGCGCGGGCATCGCGACCGTCGCCTACGTCCGCGAGGCGGTGCGGCTCGCCGAACGCGGCGAGGTTTTCGCCGTGATCGGCTGCCCTCACTCGGAGACCGCCATCAATCGTGCTGGAATCCGGTTTTCCGGATATCCACAGCTGATCGCCGAGCTCACCGGCACCGCCGAGGACCGGGTGTTCCTGATGCTGGTCGCAGCCGGGTTGCGCATTGCGCACGTCACGCTACATGAGAGCGTACGCGGTGCTCTCGCGCGCATGACCCCGGAACTTGTCATCCAGGCCGGCCGCGCCGCGGCAGACGCGGTAACGCGGCTCGGCGTCGCCTCGCCGAAGCTGGGCGTCTTCGGCATCAACCCGCACGCAGGGGAGGACGGGCTCTTCGGCGACGAGGACGAGTACATCACCAAGCCGGCGGTCGCGCGGCTGAGGGAGCTCGGCGTCGCGGCCGACGGTCCAGCGGGGGCCGATCTTCTGCTCAGCCAGCGTAGGCACGACGTGTATCTCGCGATGTTTCACGACCAGGGGCACATCCCGGTGAAGCTCGTTTCGCCCCTGCGCGCGAGCGCGCTTTCCATCGGCGCGCCGGTGCTCTTCTCCAGCGTCGGCCACGGTTGCGCCTACGACATCGCCGGCAAGGGGGTTGCCGATCCGACTTCCGTCATCGACACGCTCGCGCTGCTCGGCGCCGCCGCTCCGAGCTGAGGCCGATGGCCTACACGATTCGCGTGACGGACTCGGATATCGCGTTCCCTTGCGCTCCCGGCACCACGATTCTCGACGCCGCGCAGAACGCCGGCTACGCGATGCCCTATTCTTGTCGCAATGGGGTTTGCGGCAATTGCAAAGGGTGGATCCAGACGGGGCAGATCGATGTCCCGCGAGCGCTGGACGGAATCTCCGACGAGGAGCGCGCCGGGGGCTACACGCTATTTTGCCAGGCGAAGCCGCGCTCGGACCTTGAGATCGCGCCGCGCGAGATCCAACGCATCGATCCGAACGCGCGCAAGCTCGTGAGCGCGAAGATCTACCGCATCGAGCGGCCGGCCGACGACGTCGCGCTGCTGCAGCTTCGCTTTCCCGCAGGGACCCGGGTAAAGTTCAAGGCCGGTCAGTATCTCCAAGTGCTGCTCGAGGACGGCGAGCGGCGCTGCTTCTCGATGGCCAATCCACCGCAGCAGAGCGACGGCGCGCATCTGCACATCCGCGTGGTCCCCGGCGGGCGGTTTTCCGAGCGGGTACTGCCGGGCCTCGCGGCCGGAATGACGCTCCGCGTGGAGCTGCCCTACGGCGATTTCTTCCTGCGCGAAACCTCTGACAAGCCCGCGATCTTCGTCGCGAGCGGCACCGGCTTCGCGCCGATCAAGTCGATCCTCGAGGATGCGTTTCGCCGGGGCGTGAAGCGCCAGATGACGCTGTACTGGGGCGCGAGAAAGCGCACAGATCTGTATCTCATGCCGCTCGCGGAGAAATGGGCCGTGCAGCAGCCGACATTCCGTTTCGTGCCGGTGCTCTCTGAGGAAGGCCCCGCGAACGGCTGGATGGGCCGAACGGGGTTCGTGCACCGGGCGGTGATGGAAGACTTTCCGACGCTGAGAGGACACGCAGTGTACGCCTGCGGCGTGCCGGCGATGATCAACGCGGCGCGCCGGGACTTCGAGCGCAAGCGGGCGTTGCCGCCGGAGGACTTCCACTGCGACGCGTTCGTGACGCCCGCCGACGTCGTCAAACCCCGCTCGTAGACGGCCCCGACCGTCTGTTACGGACATACACGTCGCCGAAAACCTGGCCAGCCTCCTTGCCGGCGTCGAAGCAAACGCCGCAATCGTCGGTTTGCGCGCGGTGCTCGATCACCTGCACATCGAAGCCGATCCTCTCGTATTCAGCCACCAGTTCGGACAGCCGCGGTTCGCCGATCGTCGTTCTGCGCACATATCCCTGTGCCAGCAACTCCGCCTCGCGACTGCGCTCGCCCTTCCTGACAAAGACTACTTTCGTCACGACCTGGGTTTGGCCAGCACCTGCTCGGCGAACCTGTCGTCGAACAGCGCGCCGTCGGCGACCAGCTGGCGGAACCTGAGAAAATCGACGACGTCCTTGCCGGTCTCCTTCTTCGCGTTGAAGGCGTTGAAGCCCACCCAGGCTTCGTGGTTCATGTTGGCAGCCGCCCAGTGCCGGTTGGGCAGTTTCATCTGGTCCCAGAAGAACTTCTTCTTCCCGCGAATGCCGTCGATGGAGTTGATCAGGCAGTTCGGGAACAAGTTGGCGAATTTCCACACCAACGCGTTAACCTCATTGTCCAGCAGTTCCAAGTCGGTCTTGCACTGGGCCATCAACGCCTTTGCCGCCGCCATCCGGTCCGTACCGATGGGCTCGCCGTAAACGATCTCGCCGTCGTCCACGTAAGCGTCGGTGCGCACCAGGGGATTGCGCACCCACTTGCCGTCCCTCTTCAGCACCGGTACGGCCTTGGTTATGAAGCCTTTGGCCTTCATCTTGTAAGCGCTCCAGGTCTCGCAGGAGATGCAGTTGTACATCGCGTCTTCCATCGAGAGGAACCACGGCAGGAAGTCGGTCGCGCCGCCGATCGGGGCCGAACCGTGTCTGGGACCCGCCTGGCCGTAAACCGCCAGATCGGAGGAGATCGTGAGGTCCGTCGCCATGCCGATCTCCTGTCCGCCCGCGACGCGCATGCCGTTCACGCGGCAGATGACCGGCTTCTTGCAGTTGAGGATCGCATCGACCATCGCCATAAAGAGGTCAACGTACTCGCCATACTCGTTCGGGCGCCTGGAGTAGTACGCGGCATACTCGGCGGTGTTGCCGCCGGTGCAAAAGGCCTTGTCGCCCACGGCGGTGAGCACCGCGGCGACGATCTTGCGGTCGCTGGACGTTCGCTGCAAGCCGGCGATGACGCCCTTCACCATCTCGGTGGTGTAGGAGTTGTATTGAGACGGATTGTTGAGCCAGATCCAGGCCGAGAACAGGCCGCGCACTGCTGCGCCTTTCTCGTCCGTCACCGGCCGCTCCTCGTAGATGACCGAGGGAGCCTCCTTGCCGAAGTGAGCAGCGTCGAAAAGCCCGTGATCCTTCAGTTCGTCGTCCCTGGGCAGCCATTCCAATGTCATGTGTTTTCCCCCGAAAGTGTCCGAAGAATCCGGTCGATGCGGCCGCGCGCAGGTGTCAGGAAACGGCCATCGACATCGCAGCCTTCTGTTCCTGATGGATCAGTCGTTCGACGATCCGGCGCGCCATGACGCCGCCCGTGTCGGTCACGATATTCAGCCGCGCGGCGCCGGGGCCAAGATCGATGTTCGCCTGCTGCGCCTTGATGATGGCGAGATCCTCGAGGAACGCGCCATGCACAAGTTGAAAATCGACGTCCGAGATGCTCGGATCATCCCGCGAGAAATCCTGCGCCTGCGCCCAAAAGTAGTGCGAGCTCCGGTCGGTTTCCGGCGTAATGGCATTCAGATTCCACGTGGTGACGCCCTGACTGCGGTCCCCCTCCAAGGCGCCCGTTCCGGCCTTGGCCACTCCGATGTCGATGCGCACCATGGCCGGGGGCGAATACTCCAGGTTCATCCAGCGATCGACCCTTTCTTCCTTCCCTAAACCGGCAAGGAGGCGAAAATAGGGGGGCACCGACGTGTCGCGGACCCATCTTTGCACCTTCACGTGATCGCCATCGCGGTCATACCGGACCGGAATGTCGTTCTTCGGGATCGCAGTGTCGGCCAGCGACGTCGCGTGCACGTAGGGCAGGTGCGACAGGTCGAGTAGATTCTCGACCATGAGCAGGTAATTGCCTTCCACACGCAGGCGCTCGCCCTTGAAACGCCAGTCTGGATCGTCCATCCAGTGGAAATCCTCGATCCGCGACTCATCCGCAAGTGCGGGATCGCCCATCCAGATCCAGATCCAATGGTACTTCTCCACGACGGGATAGCTCTTGACGCACGCGCTGGGCGGGATGTTCTCCTGCCACGGGATGTGAACGCACCTGCCGGCAGGATCGAACTGGAGCCCGTGGTAGCGGCACTCCACGTTGTCTCCCTTGACCCGGCCCATCGACAATGGCGCGTGGCGATGGCAGCAGCGGTCCTCGAGCGCAATCACCCGGCCGTCGGATTTCCGGTAAAGGAGCACGGGCTCGTTGAGAAGGATGCGCCGGGTGAGTTGCAGCCGGTGCACCTCGCTGTCCCAGGCGGCGACATACCAGCAGTTACGCAGAAACATCGAATCCCTCCTCCATCCTGCCGTAGGGTGCGACCCACCAACAAGTTAATCATTCTTGCAGAAAAATCGTCACCAGGCAAGTACTGACCGGTCATTCCTAGCCCGCGAAAGTCGCTGCCAGTGCGTTTCCCGGATGCGCAAGAACGGCGTGTCCAGCTCGCGTAAACCACCGATGCGTTGGTGAACCGATACGCCGTTATCGTGAATCAATCAACCGCCGAGACGTGCTGGACAATTATGACTGAATAGTCAGTAATAGCAATTTCGAGAAGGTTGTCCGCAGTCGGATCGAACGCGGTCACCCGACAAATGCACAGCACGGTTGAGAAAGTGGTACGACAGTACTTCACGCAACCCTAGATTGGATCTATCCATCATTTGAGAGGAGCTTAATCATGAGACTTGATAGCAAGACGGCAGTCATCTCCGGGGCGGCGTCGGGAATCGGCCTTGCAACCGCCCAAGCCTTTGCCGAAGCGGGCGCGCGCGTGCTGCTCGGTGCCATCGCCGAGGACCAAGGATCGGCGGCCGCAGCGGCGATTTGTGCCAAGGGGAAGGGTGCCGATTTTATCCGGCTCGATGTGACCGACCCCGCCTCGATCGAGGCGTTCCGCCAGGAGGCAATCCGCCCTCGCGATCCCTGCGCAGCCAGTACTCGGCGTCAAACGGCGCGCACAGGCGCTCGATCGCGTCGCGTATCTGGTCTTGTTCCGGCGTGAACGAGAAGTCCATTCAAATCTCGATGCCGCGGTAGAGCCAGTCCACCTCCCAGAAGGTTTCCGGCGTGCGTTGCGCCAGGAGATGATTGCGCAGGTCGCGCGCTCCTCTCCCGCAATGGATGATCTCCCCGAAAATGCGTGCCGTGATCTGCACCCGCGCCGTGCGCAGGTAGCGCTGGTTCTCGTATGCGACCAGCGCGTCGTTGATGTCGGTCCCGGCCTGGGAAAGAAGGGCAGCGAGCACCACGGCGTCCTCGATCGCCATGCAGGCGCCCTGCGCGAGGTACTGCAGCGTCGGGTGAGCCGCATCACCAAGCAGTGTCGCCCTTCCGCGCGTCCAGCCCGGCACGGGATCGCGGTCATGAAGAATCCAGTTCTTGTCCTTGCCCACATAGTCAAGCATGTCACGCACCTGCGGGGTTGCCTGAGCGAAGGCCTCACACAGTTCATCCGGACTGCCAAAATCGATCATACCGGGTGTGAAGTGCCGGCTGACCACGGTGGCCACGTTGTTCATGACCGTGCCCGAACGGAGCCGGTACTGCACCAAGTGGATATCGGGGCCGATCCAGATCACCATGTCGTTGAAATGCGTCTGGTCAGTGACATCGTCGATCGGGATGACGCCCCGGTAGGTGACATGTCCTGCAACACGCGGCGGGCCGTCGTTGATCAGCGCCTCGCGTACGCATGAACGCAGCCCGTCCGCGCCGATCAGCGCCGCGCCCTCGTACTCCGAGCCGTCAGCGCATGTCGCGACGATCCGATCGCCGAGATCGGAGAAGCGCACGAGTTCCTTCGAGGTATGGAGGGCGATCCCATCGTACCTGCGGCAAGCCTCCAGCAGAGCGCCATGGAGGTCGCGCCGATGGACGACCATGTAGGGGGCGCCATAGCGTGTCCGGAATGCATTACCGCACGAGATCCTCGTCACTTCCCGGTCCGTCAGCGCATCAATCAGCATGAGAAAATCCGGAAATACCGCCGCCTGCTCGATTTCTTTCGCGACACCGAGCCAATCGAGCATGCGATAAGCGTTCGGACCAAGCTGGATCCCATAGCCGATTTCGCCGAACTCGGGAGCCTTCTCGAGCACGCGCGCGCGCAGTCCGCGCCGCGCCAGCGCCAGCGCCGCCGACAGGCCCCCGATGCCGCCGCCGACGACCAGAATTCCCGGACGAGATACAGCGTTCATCGCGAATTCGTCAGCTCAGGGGCGATCCGGATTGGAGGCGCTCCTTAAGTGCCGCCTTCGCCACCTTGCCCGATGTTGTCCTGGGAATCAGGTACGCCAGTACGTCCGTTTCCTTCATCTCCTCGCCCGGCCTCATGGCCACCACCGCCACCCCGACTTCTCCCCAATCCTTGTCAGGAACGCCCAGCACGGCAGCCTCGAAAATAAGATTTCCGCAACTCGAGTCCATGGACACACTCAAGCGCCGTGCCGGCGAGGCGACGAAATACGTCGACCCCGCGCGGCTCGCGATCAGCCCCGAATGTGGATTCGCGAGCACCATGGGCGGCAATCCTGTGACCGAGACCGACGAGCGGGCGAAGTTCAGGCTTTGCGTCGAAGTGGCGCAGGCGATCCGGGGCTAGCGCCGGTCCTTTACTTAGGGCTGCGGTGGCTCTTCGCTCAGCTTGCGGCCTTCCTTAGTCAGAAAGTTGTCGATAAGAATTTTCTCACCGTCCGCCAAATAATCCTCGAAGGCGTACTTGTCGCGGAACGCCCAGTTCTTCAACGCCCACTGATGGGCGAGCATGATGTACTGGTACGCCATGATGTCGAGGTTCACCGGCACCATGAAACCCCGGTGGATGCACGCCTCAAGGTAGTTGCGGAACACACGCCAGATCTTGGTTTCCTCGACCTTGATATTCAGGCGCTGCTTCCGCGGCAGGTCCCTGGTCGCGCGGTAGGCGAGCTCGGTTTCGAAGCGATAGTCGTTGACCAGGCGGCAATAGGCGCGCAACGCGCCACGCAACGCGACAAGCGGGTTCTGCGTGCGGCGCAGCTTCGGCAGCACTTCCGTGGCATAGCGCTCCAGCACGAAGCGAAGCGCGTAGAACAAGAGGTCGTTCTTGTCCTTGAAATACAGGTAGATCAGTCCCTTGCTGACCTTGACCTCGTTCGCGATGTCCTCGATGGTCGTCGGGAAATAGCCGTGGTCGGAAAACAGCTGCACCGCCGCGCGCACGATCTGGTCTCGGCGTCGCTCATTCAAGTTGCGCGGCTCCTTTGTGACGGTAGTGGAGCGAGGCGAGGTTTTTCGAGGCATGGCGGTCGTACGCTGATTCGGGTGTGGGTCAGCCAGTCTTACGGCCCAAGTAGATTTCGACGACCCTCGGGTCTCGGAGCACTTGCTCGGGCGATCCGTCGGTGATGTATTCGCCGTAGTCCATCACGTAAACCCGATCGGCGAGATCGGCTACCATCTGCATGTCGTGCTCGACCCAGATCATACTGATTCGCATCTCATGCTTGATTCGGAGAACGAAACGAGCCAGGTCTTCCTTGCCTTCACGGTTGAGCCCGGCAGAGGGTTCGTCGAGCAGCAGGAAACGCGGCTGCATGGCGAGCGCGCGGGCGAATCCTACCACCTTCTGAATCCCGAACGGAATGCCCGAAACGACGCTGTGCCGGTAGCGCTCGAGCTCGAAGAACTCGATGATCTTCTCCGCCTCGTCGCGCTGGGCGATCTCGCTCCTGCGCGCCGGCCCCAGGAACAGACCGTCCCAGAGCGCGTTCGAACGGAAGTGTGTGTGCCGGCCGACCAACAGGTTCTGGAGAACGGTGAGGTGCGCAAACAGACCGCCGTGCTGGAATGTGCGCGCAAGCCCAAGGCCCGCGATCGAGTGAGGGGCCAGGCCGGTGATTTCGCGCGCTTCGAAGACGACGCGACCGTTCGACGGCTTATACAGGCCGCTGATGCAATTGAGCACGCTGGTCTTGCCCGCGCCGTTGGGGCCGATCAGTGCCAGCAGCTCGCCCGGACGGACCTCGAGCGAGATGTCGTCGAGCACCGCCAGACCGCCGAAATGCAGTGCCAGGCGTTCGACCGACAGCGACCCGGGCCTATCCAAACCACCTCCTGCTGCGCCGGTACTGCTTGACGTCCCGGTAGCTGCGGCGGTCCGGCCCGCTGCCCATGCCGAGATAGAATTCCTGCACGTCGCCGTGAGCCCGCAGGCGTTCCGCCGTGCCGTCCAGGACGACGCGGCCATTTTCCATGATGTAGCCGTAATCCGCGACCTGGAGTGCGAGATGCGCGCTTTGCTCCACCAGCAGCACCGTGAGGCCGAGCGCCTTCTTCAGGAGGACGAGTCGTTCCAGCAATTCCTCGACGATGCGAGGCGCGAGTCCCAGGCTCATTTCATCGACGAGAAGCAGACGGGGCGCACTGATCAGCGCCGACCCCATCGCTAGCATTTGTCTCTCGCCGCCCGACAGGTATCCGGCGAGTCGCCCGCGCGCCGGCGCGAGGCGGGGAAACTGATCGAATACTTGTTCGATGCGCTCCCGCTGAGCCGCGCGGCTGCGAATGCGGGAAGGCACCGCGGCCTGGAGATTCTCGAGGACCGTCAGCGTCTCAAAGACCTTGCGGCGCTCGGGCACAAGGGCGATCCCGCGAGCAGCCACCAGATGCGGGGGGCTGTTCTCGATTGCGTGCGCCTCGAACCAGATCTTTCCGTCGGTCACCTTGGCATCGTCGGAGCCGAGAAAACCGGTCACAGCGCGCAGGGTGGTCGTCTTCCCGGCGCCGTTCGACCCCAGCAGAACGACGATCTGCCCCGTCGGGACCTCGAGCGAAACCCCATGGATCGCGGTAATGACCTTCTGGTAGACAACCTCGACCTGCTCCAGCCTGAGCAGCGGCACAGCGGCATTCATCACCTATACGCCTCCGCCGCCGACCGCGGTCTGGCGGAACGGCCACAATAGAAAGTAATTGCGCACCCGTCGCCAGATGCCCACCAGCCCCTGCGGCTCGAAGACCAGGAACAAGATCATGATCAATCCAAATGCCGCGTAGTTAATGGCGAACACTTCGTTGGTGATGGTGTCTGGAATCGGCAGCATGCGCACCAATCCCTCAATGATGTGCGGGAAGGTGATGACAAACACGGCGCCGAGAACGGCGCCCAACATGGATCCCATGCCGCCGATGATCACCATCGCCACGTAGTCAATCGTGAGGTAGAGGGTGAACGCCTCGATCGAGACGAAGCTGCGGTAATAGGCGAGCAAGCAGCCGGCGATCGCAGTCAGGGTCGACGAAACGACGAACGCGGTCAGCTTGTAGCGCCTGACCGGAATTCCGAGCGCTTCGGCGACGACGTCATGATCGCGAATTGCTATCAGCGCACGCCCGGTCCGAGTCCGCAGCAGGTTGATGCAGAACAGCATCACCAAGACGTCGAGCGCGAGCAGCAGGAAATACCAGTGCGACTGCTCGACCAGCGTGAACGTTCCGAGCGAAGGCGGGTTGAGGACGATCCCGGTGGAGAATCCGCGCCGCGTCTCGTATTCGCCGCCGACAAAGGCGACCACGAAATGCAGTGCGAGCGTCGTGATCGCGAGATAAAGACCCTTGAGGCGAAGCGACGGAAGCCCGAATATGACCCCGAGCAGCGCGCCCATGGCCGCCGAGGCGGGCAGCGTGATCCAGATCGCCGCGCCCGTTTCCTTGAACAGGATCCCGGTGGTCAGCGCGCCGGCGGCGAGCAGTCCCGCATGGCCGAGCGAGATCTGCCCGGCATAGCCCATGAGCAGCATCAGCGCCGCCGCGCCGATGATCGCAATGAACACCTGGTTGGCGATGCCGACGACGAATACCGGTGCCACGAACGGAAAGACGCCGAGGGCGACCGCCAGCGCGGCGAGCGTGGCCCACTGCAGCCGCGTCTCGAGCAGGCGCAACTCCCCGGCGTATTCGGTCTTGAAATAGCCGCTCGCGTGAGCCATCGCTTATACGCGCTCGATTTCCTCCTCGGTGCCGAACAGGCCCCAAGGGCGGATGAGAAGCATGGCGATCAGGACGAGGAAAGGGACCACGTCGCTCACCAGTGGATCGATGTAGGTAATGGCCAGCACCTCGGCGACAGCGATGATCGCCGAACCCACGATGGCCCCGCGCAGGCTGCCCAGGCCGCCGACCAACGCCGCCGGAAAGGCCTTCAGTCCGATGATCGCCATCGTCGTGTCGAGGCCTGAATCGAGCGCGATCAGGATGCCCGCCCATCCCCCGGTGAAGGCCGCCAGCGCCCATGCGAGCGCATATGTAGTGTGCAGCGCGATACCCCGCTGGGCCGCAAGCAGCGGATTTTCGCCCACCGCCCGCATGCGAACGCCCCATCGCGTGAATTGGAAAAACACGAACAGCGCGCCGTAGAGCAGCACCGCCACGCCGACCGTCGCGAGGGCCACGGTTGAAATCGACGTTCTACCTCCCAGCGCAACCGCATCGTTCGACCAGCCGAGCCGCTCGAGCGGACGGTAGGTGCGACCAGTCCAACCGAGCACCATGATGCCACGCAGGAGAATGCCGAGCGCGATGGTGACCAAGACCGCGGCCATCACCAGTTCGCCCGTCATGCGGCGCATCAGCACGATGTAGAGGACAAAGCCGACTAGCAGGCTCAGTCCCACCGCGCCGACGAACGCGGTGATCGGGTGCCCGCCGAACAGGGTCGTCAGCGAAATCAGGAGGTACGCGGCGAGCATCATCATCTCGCCGTGGGCGAGGTTGAGAACGCGGCTCACCCGGTAGATCAGCACGTAACCGCTGCTGATCAGCGCGTAGATCGCCGTCAGGACAACGATGTTGACCAGGGTCTGCAGCGAACTCTCCCTCGTCCTGCCGCGGCTCTAGTTGACGGGCTTGTTCACCCAGTCAGCGACGGTCTTGACGCGATTGCTCGCGCTGTCCCAGCCGTAGACCCGGTAGTACAGGTCCTGGCGGTAGTGGTTCTGGCTGTTCCAGACGATCGCGCCGCCGCGCAATCCGCCCAGATCGACGGTAAGGCCGTTCATCGCTTCGGCCACCTTCGCGCGGCTGGGAGGCCACGCCACCTTCTTCAGCGCCGCCTCGATCACGGTCGCCGCGATCCACCCTTCGTTGAGATAGGTGTGCGGGTAATTGGTCTTCCCGGCCGCAGCGGCCTGGATCTCGCCATGCACCGGCTGGTTGTCACTGAACATGGCGTTGGTGGTGAAGACGAGGAATCCGGGATCCTTGATGCGCTTTAGCTCCTCCTCGGCGACGTTGTGGCCGTAGGCGATGAACTTGCCCGTCCAGCCCTGCTGCCGCAGCGCCTCGAATGTCTTGACCTGAGTCACCCAGGGCGCCCACGACAGCACCCAATCGGCTCCTGCGTCCTTAAGCTTGGTGGCGTAGGGAGCATAGTTAACGGTGGGCGGGGGCGCCGATTCGTGGCCGACGATCTGGATGTTCTTCCCGGCCGAATACTTGGCGGCGTGCTCCATGCCCCCGCGCGAGATCGGAATGGCCATCGACACCAAGCCCAGCTTGAACGAGCCCGACGTCACTTTGCGCATATAGTCCACGGCGAACTCGACATCCTTTTCCGCGGCGTAACCGCTGGTGCAGAACATCAGCGGATCCGCCTTCGGCGGAAAGACCTCGGCCGGGCATACACCCGCGGAAAACAGAATCGGCACCCCCTTGCGCCTCGCCTCGGCGATCGTGGGCGCATAGGTGCTCGACAGGGATGCGGTGACGATCAACTGCACGTCGTCGTTGTTGACAAACATCTGCGCGTCGGTGGCAGCGCGGGAGGGTTCGGATTGGTTGTCGCGCATCAGCACTTCCACCTTCTTGCCGTGGATGCCGCCCTTGGCGTTTACCCGCTCGAAGTAGATGCGGATGGCATCGGCCGCCGCACCCGAGTTGGCCGAGTCGCGCCCGGTCATGTCGCCGGTAAGACCGAGCACGTAGGCATCCGCAGCCGCGGCCGCGCCTGGCACGAGCGTCGTAAACGCGATCAAATACCCTGCAAGCATTTTCCTCATCGTGTCCTCCTGTGTGGTCCGTAGGTGTAGCGTCTAGGTTGCCCGCGAATTCAGCCCGGCCGGAATGGTTTCGAACGCCTGCCCGATAGCGCTGTGCAACCGGTCCTCCTCCTCGTGGCTGTACATCGATTCCACCATGTCGCGAAACTTCTGGTACATGAACCGGCGCTTGATCTTGCGCGTCGGCGTGATCGGCTCGCCCTCCACCTCGGGATCGAGGACCTTGGGAATGATGCGGAAGGCCTTAATTTGCTCGACGCGCGCCAGATTCCTGTTGGCCGTCGTGATCTCGCGCCCGATCAGTTCAACAACCTCGGGCGCGCGCGTCAGGCTGGTGAACCCGGCGTACGCTATGTTCCGGCGCGTCGCCCAATCCGACACCGTGTCGAACTCGATCTCGATCAGCGCCGTCAGGTACTTGTGCCCGTCGCCGAACACCACCGCCTCGCTGACGAAGGGGCTCGCCCGGATTTGTGACTCGATATAGGTTGGACTGACGCTCTTGCCGCCGGCCGTGACGATAATATCGCGCGCCCTGTCTACGATATGCAGCTGTCCATTCTCCCAGGCGCCGATGTCGCCGGTGTGCAGCCAGCCCTCTGCATCGACCGTTTCCTCGGTGGCCGCCGGGTTACGCCAATAGCCGTCGAACAGATCCGCCGAGCGCACCAGAATCTCGCCGTCCTCGCCCAGCCGCACCTCCCAGCCCTCGGGCGGCACACCGACTTGCCCGGGTAGCGGAAAAGGGCTCTGCTGCCCGGCGATCATCGCGCCCGCCGTTTCGGTCTGACCGAAGACTTCGATGACATTGAGGCCCCAGATCTGCCAGACGGCGGTTAGTTCGCGTCCAGCGGCCGCACCGCCGATGATCACTAAGCGCAACTGATCGAAGCCCATCTTGTTGAGGATCGGGCGGAACGCGAGCAGGTACGCCACCCAGTAGAGCAGCCGGTCCCACGCCCGCGCCTTCCCGTTCCAGCGCCGCGCGGCATGGCGACGTCCGAATGCAAACGCGACGTTGTAGACCGCGCGCTTCAGCCGGGTGGTGTTGTCGATTCCCACCAGCACGCCGGCGGCGTATTTCTGCAAATAGCGCGGTACCGTGAACAGAAATGTCGGCGCGACCTCAAACAAGGTTCTCGGGACGTCCTCCAAGCTCTCGCCGTAATGCGGCACCATATGCCCGAGGAGCGGCAGCGTAATTGTCGAGATGCGCCCCATCACGTGACCCAGCGGCAGGAACGCGACCGCGCGATGCGGATCCCTGCCCAGGGTTGGGTAATGCGAAATGAAGACGCTCGCCGCCGCGAGATGCTTGCCGTGGCTGACGACGACACCTTTCGGATCCCCGGTCGTGCCCGACGTATAGACCATGAAGGCAGGATCCGCAGGGCGCACGCAAGCGATAAGATCGTCAAAGGCGCCAGGACGGCTCGCCTCGCTGCGCCCGGTCTCCAGCAGCGCGTCGAAGGCGATCAGCTTAGCGTGCTCATAGGCGAACATGCCCGTGGTATCGACCACCACGATCCAGCGCAGCGCCGGCAACTCACCTTCGATGGCGAGGATCTTGTCGACGTACTCCTGATTCTCAGCCACGAACACACTCGCGCCACCGTGGTCGACCTGGAACTTCACCTCGGCGGCCGAAGCGGTGGGATAGATGCCGTAGCTTATCCCGCCCGCGCTCTGGGTACCGAGATCGGCGATCGCCCAGCCTTCGCAGCAGTCGCCCATGATCGCGACCCGGTCTCCCTTCGCGAGACCTCGGGCGCGTACGGCGAAAGCGAATGCGCCAACGCGGTCCCGGAACTCGGCCCAACTACGCTCGCAATAGATGCCGCGGATCTTCGCACGATGGGCTACCGCGCGCGGCGTTTCGCGGGCGCGCAGGGCCAGTTGCGCGGGAATCGTCCGCTGACGCAACTGCGCGGCGCCCGGACAGATCGTCGATTCGGCGCCGACCGTCATCTTGGGTTTGCAGCCGTCTTCAGCACTTCGTTCGCGATCACCAGTCTCTGAATCTCGCTGGTGCCCTCGTAGATGCGCAGGGCACGGATTTCGCGATAAAGGGTCTCCACCGTCCTGCCAGAAATCACCCCGGTGCCGCCGAACAGCTGCACCGCCATATCGATGACCTGCTGCGCGGCCTCGGTCGCGAATAGCTTGGCCATCGAAGCCTCGCGCGTGATGCGTCGCCCGGTCGTATCGCGCGTCCAGGCTGCGCGGTAGACCAGAAGCGCCGCCGCATCGACCCCAACGGCCATGTCGGCGATCTTCGCCTGCGTGAGCTGATACGCCTTGATCTTCTGCCCGAACGCTTCGCGCTCCTCGACGCGGATGAGCGCCTCGCCGAGGGCGCGTCGGGCGAAACCGAGCGCAGCGGCGCCTACCGTGGTGCGAAACACGTCGAGCGTACCCATGGCGACCGCGAAGCCCTCTCCCGGCCGGCCGAGCATGGACGAGGCCGGCACGCGGCAGTCCTCGAACTTCAGGGTCGCAAGCGGATGCGGCGCGATGACCCGTACGCGCTCCGCGATCGAGAGTCCGGGCGTGTCAGCGTCGACTATGAACGCTGAGAGGCCCTTGGCGCCCGGGGCCTCGCCGGTGCGTGCGAACACGACGTACTGGCCGGCAATGCCACCGTTTGAGATCCAGGTCTTGGTGCCGTTGATCACGTAGTCCCCACCGTGGCGCGACGCAGTGGTGCGCATGGCGGCAACGTCGCTGCCGCCTTCGGGCTCCGACAGAGCGAAGGCCGCGATCCGCTCGCCCCTCGCGACCGGCGGAAGGTAGCGGCGGCGCTGCTCGGGCGTGCCAAACAGCGAAATCGGTCCCGTGCCGAGACCCTGCATGGCGAACACGAAATCGGCCAGCCCGCTGTGGGCGGCGAGGATCTCGCGCGCGAGGCACAGAAGCCTCACATCGAACCGGCCGCCGGCGTCTTCGACAATGCATGGGGAGAGGAATCCCCCCGCGCCGAGCCTGCGTGCCAGTTCCATGCAGGCGCGGTCGAGCGCCGCGTCGCTCTCGTCGTCGTGGGGCACGACGCCGGTCAACCCGTCGATGGAAAAAGCCTGTAGGCGCTCGGCGAACGCCCGGTGGGCGTCGGCAAAAAACGGCCACTCGAGAAAGCTCTTGTCCAATCCCCCCCCCACACCTGCTGGCTGACCGTTCATTCTTGCATAATTATCACGCTGTCAATAGACCTAAATCAAGGAATCGGGACCTGCCTCCGCGATGCTTCCGATATCATGATTGACCGTCTGGTCATACTTGGGGGTGAGGTGTTCGAAACGACTGTGCAGGGTGGCACGATCACCGTCGCGATGGATCGCGGTCCGGTCAACGCCATCAACGACGACTGGATCGACGCGCTGCACCGTCTTCTGGACCGGCACGAAGCGGATCCGCAAGTGCGCATCCTGCGGTTTCGCTCGCGGCTCAAGGTGTTCAGCGCGGGGGCGGAGATCGATTTCCTGGTCGAGCGCCTGTCGACGCCTGCCGGCATCGACGCGATGATCGGGACGGTGCGGAGAATGCAGGCGGTTTACGACCGCATCGAGCGCTCGCCCTTGGTGTCGATCGCCGAGATCAATGGCGCAGCGCTCGGCGGCGGCTTCGAACTCGCTTTGGCCTGCGACCTGCGCGTGGCCGCCGAGACCGCGGCGGTCGGCCTGCCGGAGGCCCGGCTGGCGCTGCTGCCCGGGGCCGGCGGTTCACAAAGGCTTACCAAGCTTTGCGGCCCCGCCATCGCCAGGCGGCTGATCCTCGGAGCCGAGGCCGTTAAGGGTGCCGAGGCGCTGCGCCTCGGACTGGTTCAATGGGTCTACCCGGCACGAGAGTTGGCAGCCCGCACCGATGAGATCGTGCGTGGTCTCGAGGCACTTCCCAAACACGTGCTGGATGCGAACAAGCGCTGCATCCTGGCCGGGCAGGAGCGGGATCCGAACGGTTCCGAGCTCGAGGTCAAGATGACCCGGTTGCTTTATGAACACCCGGAGTCGATGCAGCGGCTGCACGCTTTTCTCGCCCGCAGAACCAAGTAGCGCGGGAGGGCCGTTGGGAACGGCTCGCAACTCGTTGGCAGCCCTTGACAGGCGCTCTGAGGGCGCCAAGAATGGACGGTCAGTCACAGGCCGTCCGTGACCGGCCGGCCTGGCGAACGCAAGAGAGGAGGCACCGCATGAGCAGCGTTGTCCAGATGACGCCAACCCAGTCTCCGAAGACACCTGCTGCGCCCGTCCAGAAGGAAGACGCCATGTGGCTTCAAAAGGAGATGATCAACCGCAACTACCACGAGCTCGCCACCGCTCATGAGAAGGGGCGCAAGGTATCGGGCACATTCGTCCCCGGCAACCTGAACGAGTTGCTGATGTGCTTCGACTTCGCGCGCAACCTGCCCGAGACAAACGCACTGCATAACGGCATGAGGAAGAAGGCCGGCAAGTTCATCATGGACGCCGAGCGCGATGGGCACTCCGAGGACGTCTGCACCTATGTGAAGGCCGACGTGGGCATGATGTTGAACGGCGACCTTGGGCCCACCGGTGAGCTGCTGCCCAAGCCCGACATCCTGCTGCTCTCCTACACCGGCTGCTTCACGTTCATGAAATGGTTCGAGCTGATCCGGCAAAAGTACGGCTGCGAGACGGTGATGCTGCACGTGCCGTACCAGAGCGAAGGCAAGATCACGCGCAACATGGTCGAGTACATCGTCAACCAACTCAAGGAGGTCGTCATCCCGACGCTCGAGCGCGTCTCGGGTGTCAAGTTCGACATCGACCGGCTGCGCCAGTACATGAAGGAATCGGCGAAGGCCGAAGACGACCTGGTCAAAGTGTTTCAGTCGGCGAAGAACCGTCCCTCCCCGATCGACGGATTCTTCGGCGCGGTCTACTACTCCTAACACAGAATTTACTTGGCAATTTTCAGTGCTTGGAGCAGACTTCCTAATGGAACGGATTCCATTGTGCCGATGGGATCTCGGAATTATCAATCGTCCCCCTGCGACCCCCAGAA
>JBGOTT010000029.1:0-21372 GCA_041476585.1 Gammaproteobacteria bacterium
GCGCGCGAGTGGGAGGCGAAGACGCCCGGGCGGCCGCGCTTCGTCGCCGGTGTGCTCGGCCCGACCAGCAAGACGGCGTCGCTTTCGCCCGATGTCAACGACCCGGGTTTCCGCAACACCACCTTCGACGAGCTTGCCGCCGCCTACGGCGAGGCGCTGAACGGGCTGCTCGACGGCGGCGTCGATCTGGTGATGGTCGAAACGGTATTCGACACGCTCAACTGCAAGGCGGCGCTGTTCGCGATCGAGAACGAGTTCGAGCGCCGCGGCATGCGGCTGCCGTTGCTCATCTCGGGCACCATCACCGACGCGAGCGGGCGCACGCTGTCGGGGCAGACCGGGGAGGCGTTCTACAACTCGATCGCGCATGCGCAGCCGCTCGCGGTAGGCTTGAACTGCGCACTGGGCGCGAAGGAACTGCGCCCCTATGTCGAGGAGATGTCCGGGTTCGCCGCGACCTATACGTCCTGCCACCCGAACGCCGGATTGCCCAACGCATTCGGCGAGTACGACGACACGCCGGAATCGATGGCGCGGCAACTGGGCGAATGGGCGCGCGCGGGCTGGCTGAATATCGCTGGCGGCTGCTGCGGCACGACGCCCGAGCATATCCGCACGATCGCCGAGGCGCTCGGCGGCGCCGCGCCGCGCCGGATTCCGGAACTGCCGAGGAAGCTGCGGCTGGCCGGACTCGAGCCGCTCAACATCGACGACGCATCGCTGTTCGTCAACGTAGGCGAGCGCGCCAATGTCACCGGATCGAAGGCGTTTGCGCGCCTGATCCTCGCCGGCGACTATGCGGGGGCCTTGAGCGTCGCCCGCCAGCAGGTCGAGAACGGCGCGCAGATGATCGACGTGAACATGGACGAGGCGATGCTCGACTCGCAACAGGCCATGACCACGTTTTTGAAGCTGATGGCGTCGGAACCGGACATTTCGCGCGTGCCGGTGATGATCGATTCCTCGAAGTGGAGCGTGATCGAGGCCGGACTGAAGTGCCTGCAGAGCAAGGGCGTGGTGAATTCGATCAGCCTGAAGGAAGGCGAAGCCGAATTTCTGCGCCAGGCGCGCCTGGTGCGCAAGTACGGCGCAGCGGTCGTCGTCATGGCCTTCGACGAGAAAGGACAGGCCGACACGCTCGCGCGGCGCATCGAGGTTTGCTCCCGCTGCTACAAGCTGCTCACCGAGGTCGCCGGCTTCCCGCCCGAAGACATCATCTTCGACCCCAACATCTTTGCCATCGCGACCGGGCTCGAGGAGCACGCGAATTACGGCATCGACTACCTCGCCGCGGTCACGTGGATCCGGCAGAATCTGCCGCACGCCAGGGTCTCCGGAGGCGTCTCCAATCTTTCATTTTCGTTCCGCGGCAACGATGCGGTGCGCGAAGCGATGCACACCGCGTTCCTGTATCACGCGGTGCAGGCCGGCATGTCGATGGGAATCGTCAACGCCGGCCAGCTCGGTGTCTACGCGCAGATCGAGCCGCGGCTGAAGGAACACGTCGAGGATGTTATTTTCAACCGCAGGCCCGATGCCACCGAGCGGATGGTCGAGTTCGCCAACAGCGTGAAGTCCGCAGGCCGCGAGAAGACCGAGGACCTCACGTGGCGCTCGGGCACGGTCGAGGAGCGGCTGATCCACGCGCTGGTCAACGGCATCGCCACCCATGCCGTCGAGGACGCGGAAGAAGCGCGCAAGAAATTCGCGCAGCCGATCGAGGTGATCGAAGGACCGCTGATGGACGGCATGAACGTGGTCGGCGACCTGTTCGGCTCCGGCCGCATGTTCCTGCCGCAGGTGGTGAAATCGGCGCGCGTGATGAAACAGGCGGTCGCTCACCTGGTGCCGTATATCGAAGCGGCGAAAGCGCTCTCGGGCGAGGCCGGCAAGCCGAAGGGCAAGATGGTGATTGCGACGGTGAAGGGCGACGTGCACGACATCGGCAAGAATATCGTCGCGGTGGTGCTCCAGTGCAACAATTATGATGTCGTCAATCTCGGGGTGATGGTGCCCTGCCAGCAGATTCTGGAGACCGCGCGCCGTGAAGACGCCGACATCATCGGCCTGTCGGGGCTGATCACCCCGTCCCTCGAGGAGATGACCCATGTGGCGCGCGAGATGGAGCGTGAGGGATTCAAACTGCCGCTGCTGATCGGCGGCGCCACCACCTCGCGCGCGCACACCGCGGTGAAGATCGCGCCCAACTACTCGGGTCCGGTGGTGTACGTTCCGGATGCTTCGCGCGGCGTGTCGGTGATGAACAGTCTGCTGTCGGCTGCCGGGCGCGATGCCTACATGGCGGAGGTGAGCGCCGACTATCATCGGATCCGCGCGCAGCATCTCGAGAAGAAAGGGCCCGGGCCGCTGCACCCGATCGCGGAGGCGCGCCGCCTCGGCGCGAAGACCGACTGGGCGGCCTACCGTCCGCCGGTTCCTGCGCGCCCCGGGCTCACCGTGCTGCGCGATTATCCGCTCGCCGAGCTGGTGGATTACATCGACTGGACGCCGTTTTTCCAGACCTGGGAGCTCTCCGGCCCGTATCCAAAAATCCTGGATGATCCGGTGGTCGGCGACGCCGCGCGCAAGCTGCACGCGGATGCGCTCGAGATGCTCGAGCGCATCGTCAAGGAGCACTGGCTTACCGCGAACGCGGTGTTCGGCCTGTTCCCGGCCAACGCCGTGGGTGACGACGTCGAGATTTACCGCGACGAATCGCGCGGGGAACCTGCGTATCTGCTGCACAACCTGCGCCAGCAGAACCACAAGCCGGCCGGCCGGCCCAACCTGTGTCTGGCCGATTTCATTGCGCCGAAGGCGACCGGCGTCGCAGATTACATCGGCGCATTCGCGGTCACCGCCGGCATCGGCATCGATGCGCGCGTGGCCGAGTTCGAACGCGCGCACGACGATTACAACTCGATCATGCTCAAATCGCTCGCCGACCGGCTCGCCGAGGCGCTCGCCGAAGCGCTGCACGCGCGCGTGCGGCGCGAGTTCTGGGGCTATGCGAGCGACGAGCGCCTCTCGGGCACGCAGATGATTGCCGAGGAGTACCGCGGCATCCGGCCCGCGCCGGGCTACCCCGCCTGCCCCGACCACGTGCAGAAGGCGAAGCTGTTCGCCCTGCTCGGGGCCGAGGCGAATGCCGGCATGCAGCTCACCGAATCCTTCGCCATGCTGCCGGCGGCATCGGTCAGCGGGTTTTACTTCTCCCACCCCGATTCGAGGTATTTTGCCGTAGGCAAGATCGGCCGCGACCAGGTCGAGGACTATGCGCGCCGCATGGCGATGCCGCTAGAGGAAGTGGAACGCTGGCTTGCGCCTTACCTGGCTTACGAGCCCGAAGCGGCGAAAAGAGATGCGACTATCTGACATAATGGTCCGTCAATTCGACAGCGGAGAATCCCGATGGGTAAAGGCGACAGGCGCACGCGGCGCGGCAAGGTCAACAACGGCAGCTACGGCAAGAAACGCCCGGGCAGGGTAGGGAAGAAGAAGAAGCGCGCTTGAGCACGGCGATTCTGCGCACCACGATGGGGGCCTCGATCAGCGCGTTCACGCGCATCCGCCCGCTTTTTGCACTTTGGCGCTTGAGGCATTCGAGCAGATCGGCTTCATAGGCTATGTGGATCAGCCGCGCCCAGGCAGTCTTGGCGCGCTGCGCGAACTCGCTGTGCGCCTTGACGCCACTCGGCGCCCGGCATGAACTGGAAGTTGCGCTCCAGCTCCGGGTGCATCTTGCAGCGGTAGATCACCGTGCCGGCGGCCGTGTCGTAGCTCATCTTGGCTCGAGATCGGTTCCCGCACCATGTACCGGGCAAGCTTCTTTCTGCCTTCTGCATCCTCGGCTCCAACGCGCACCTGGTTGTGCACGGAAAATGACGTCGGAGCAAGATTTCCGGCTACTCTCATCGCGGCACGCGCCGAAGAAAAGTTAGACCGGCCCCAGGTACTGACCTAACACTTCGCGAGTCGCAGGCCGTCTTCTCGTTGGACAAAACTTCAGCAGAGCCATTACTGCAAGGCCCAGACCCATCAGCGGCATCAATCCCGGCGCCGCAGCATCAGCATCTATGATAGTGACGATGCCTGAAGATGCGTGAACGCCGTCGTTCCGAGTGAGTATCACCGGATTTCCGAACGTATCGAAAGCCGTCGCCCTGATCAACGGTTCGAACCCGTTCACGGTGTATAAGAAGCTGAAATGTGATTCAAGATCAGACGAGCTTCCTAATGGGACAAATAGGTCCGGGGTATCCGGGTCAAGATTAACTTCATATAAGACGGAGGAAATTGGGGGACCAACGACTGGGAGGCCGGTAGATGGATCGATGAACCCGAATGTGAGCAGGCACGTTTCGCCAGCGCCAAATCGGGACACAGGGAACGATCCACCGCAGGCCGGCGCAAAATAGAATGCTTCCAACGGTGCGTCCTCCTGCGGGGGCGTCAATGGATCATCCAAGCTCAATATTAAAATGTCCCAACCCCTTTTTATCTGTACTTCTTCGGTAAGGTTCGTTATTTTTATTTGATTTCTAGCTATTTGTATCTGTAACTTCAGTATTGCTGCTTGTGCTACGGTCGCATCTGGCAACAAGGCTTCGATTTGCCGAATCAGTTCATTAGCCCTTGTTTCTATCATCTTGCTATGGGCCCTTTGCTCGGTGAGCAACCGTACATAGGCACCCACTGGGTCGGGTTCGGTTATGATTGCAGCAGACACGGGGCAAATCCAAGAAACAATCGTTGCGGCCAACAAAATTAATGGGGTCGGCGTGACATTTCCGGCTGCTCTCATCGCGGCACGTGCCCAAGAAAAGTTAGCCCGACCCCTGTTACTTCTCGCTGGTGGATCTGCGTGAGGTGACCGCGGCACGGAAAGGAAAACTTGTCCGGCCGTCGCGCGCCTGCGATCTTCGTGTCGCGCAACCTGAGGTCGCGCCGGCCTGGTTTGCAACCGATCCGGCTTATCATGGAGTGCTCTCGAGGTGTTCGAGGCGTGCGCAATCGGCCTTATGACGAATGCTGCGCGCGTTCGCCCGTTCAGGCGAGCGCAGTCGCGCGTCGCGGTCGATGCGGTCCAGCGGAAGCGAATATAACGCGCGAATCGGCTGCGGGCTCGGCCGGCGGCTAGCCTACCTCGCCTCCAGCTCCGAGGGGCGCACATATTCATCCGCCGGAAGCACGAGGTATCGCGCCGGCGCGATGTACTGACTGAGCGGCCATTCAGCGAGCACGCGTTCGAACGTCCGCAGGTGTTCCTCGTCAGCGAGTTCCACCAGAATCCGTTCCGGACGCTGCGCGCGCAACACGCGCGCAAGCGTCATCTGCAGCTCGACCCGGCCGACACAGCATGGACAGGCGCGCGGTGCAATCGCCGCCCATTCACTGCGCTGTTTCGTGAGCCTCGCCACCAGGGCGCTTCTTCCGGAACCCGGCGCGCCGGTGACGACGTGCACCGGAACACGTTTCACCTCGCGCGCGCCCTGCGGCGGATCTACCTGCCCCACTTGATTGTCACTGTGATTTCCCTTGCTCCAACGTGGGTGACGGCAGAACGGTGAATCCCTCCCGTTCCGCGCCGCGGCGGAGTCGGCTGTCCAGACAAACGAACTCAAGGGGATGGCCTTCCCGCTTCGGTCCGCACAGCGCGGCGGCGAGCTGCAGGGCGTCGCCCGAGGTCAGGTCATGCTTTGCAAGCAGGCGTTGCGCCGACGAACGGACCGCCGCGCTGGGCTCCACCTCGATCCAAGTATCCGCCAACCGGCCGAGGCCCGAACGCGCGCGATCGGCATCGGCTTCCTCGAGCTGGCCCATGCGTACCAGGCGCGCGATGGCGGAAGCACATTCGACTACCGTGCCCCACCACACGACCACAACCGCATCGGCGGAGCGCATGGCGTGGACCGATTCCGTGGTGTCCTGGCCAACCAGCAGCGGCACCAGTGCCGACGTATCCCAAAACCGCATCAGCGCCCTTCACGGTCCTCGGCGACCAGACGCGCGGCGTCAACGTTGCCTTTGAGCTTGACCGGTTTCGGCAGCTGGCGCAGCGGAGGCTTCCGGGGGCGCCGGATGATTCCCAACCGCTCCAGCTCCGCGAGGTGGGAGTCCTCGTACTCCTTGGTCCCGGGCTCGAGGGGCACAAGGCACGCCACCGCTTTGCCGCGGTCGGTGATGAGTATCGACTCGCCCCGGCGCACCATGTCCACGTACGCCGAAAGGCGATTCTTGGCTTGCGAAATCGAGGCGGTTTTCATCTGGCTATTATAGCTATATCACTGCGCTCATGGGAACGCTCTGCGCCCGCCGCCTCGACCGGAACTCGTTTCATTTCACTTGCGCCAGAACGCGGGCGTCATGACCACCAGCAGCGTGAGCATTTCCAGGCGACCCAACAGCATCGCAAAGGTGCAAACCCAGGTCTGGAAGTCGGTCAGGATTTCGAACGTGGTCGCGGGCCCGACCTGATTGAGGCCGGGACCGGTGTTGTTGATGCATGCCACGACGGCCGAGAACGCGGTGATCACGTCCAGCCCCGAGGCGGTAAGGGCAAGCGTCATCAGGCTGATGCTGCACATGTAGACAAACGCGAACACGAGCACCGCGAACACCACGTTGTTCTCGATCGATTGCCCGGACAACTTGACCGGGGAGTACACCTTCGGATGGATGATGCGCAGCAGTTCGCGGAAGATCTGCTGGAACAGGATCCGTGCACGCACCATCTTGATGCCGCCGCCGGTCGAGCCGGAGCAGGTGCAGAAACTGCAGAGAAACAGCATCCATAGCGGCGCAAATACCGGCCACAGGTTGAAGTCCGTGTTGGCGTAGCCGGTGGTGGTGGCAATCGAAACGACGTTGAATGCCGCGTAGCGCAACGCGGTGAGGAAGTCCGGATAGGTCCGGTTGCCGAGCAGGTAGCCGGCGATCAGCAGGCAGCTGCCGATGGTCACGGCCAGGAACAGCCCGGCCTCGGGATCGACCCGGTAGGGCCGCAGGGTCAACTGGCGCCAGGCGAGGAAATGAGTACCGAAATTGATGCCGGCCACCAGCATGAAAAAGATCGCCACCGCCTCGATCGCCACCGAATTGAAATACCCGAAGCTTTCGTCATGCGTCGAGAAAGCGCCCAGTCCCATGGTCGAAAAGGCGTGGCAGAAGGCATCGAACCACGTCATGCCTGCCCAGCGATAACCGAGAATGCACGCAACCGTGATTGCGCCGTAGACGATGTAGAGCCCCTTGGCGGTCTCGGTAATGCGCGGCGTGAGCTTGGAGTCCTTCATCGGACCCGGGGTCTCGGTCTTGTAGATCTGCGATCCGCCGACGCCGAGCAGCGGCAGGATCGCGACGGTCAGCACGATGATGCCCATGCCGCCCAGCCAGACCAGGAAATGCCGCCACACGTTGATCGACGGCGGCAGCTGGTCCAGACCCGAGAGCACCGTCGCGCCGCTGGTGGTGAGCCCCGATACGGTCTCGAAATACGCGTCGGTGAAGCTCAGTTGCGGCAGATAGAGCATCAGCGGCAGCGTCGCGAACGCCGGCAGCACCGTCCAGACCAGGGCCACCAGCAGAAAACCGTCGCGCACCTGCAGTTCGCGCGTCAGCTTGCGCGTCACCACCCACAGCGCGGCCCCGCTGCCGAGCGTGACCAGCAGCGCCATGTTGTGCGCACGCTGCGCGGCGTCGTCGAAGCCGATGGAGACCGCGAGCGGCACCAGCATGAAGCCGGCAAACAGCATGATTACCAGGCTGAGTACGTGCAGGACCGGCGCGACGTGCATGTCTTACAGAAAACCGTATCCGACCTGGAACAGTTTCTCGACCTGCGGGATGGTGCGCTTGTTGGCGACGAACACGATGACGTGGTCCTCGGCCTGGATCGTCGTGTCATGGTGGGCCATGATCACCTGATCGCCGCGCACCACCGCGCCGATGGTCACGCCCCCGGGCAGTTCGATCTCCTCGATGCGCTTGCTGATCACGCGGCAGGTGCGCGCGTCGCCATGCGCGATCGCCTCGAGCGCCTCCGCCGCCCCGCGCCGCAGGCTGTGCACCGCTACCACGTCGCCGCGCCGCACGTGCGCGAGCAGCTTGCCGATGGTGGCCTGCGCCGGCGAGATCGCAATGTCGATCTGGCCGCTCTGCAGCAAATCGACGTAGGAGCGGCGGTTGATGAGCGCAACCACGCGCCGCGCGCCCATGCGCTTGGCGAGCAGCGACGACATGATGTTGTTCTCGTCGTCGTTGGTGACCGCGCAGAACAGGTCCATCTCGCCGATGTTCTCCTGCTCGAGCAGCTCCTCGTCGGTGGCATCGCCGCTCAGCACCAGAGCCTTGTCGAGGCGCGAGGCGAGCATCTCGCAGCGCCGCTTGTTGTGCTCCACCACCCGCACCGAGTAGTCGCGTTCGAGCGCGCGGGCGAGGCGCAGTCCGATGTTGCCGCCGCCGGCGATCATGACGCGTTTCACCGGCCGGTCCATGCGCCGCAGCTCGCGCATCACCTGGCGGATGTTCTGCGTCGCCGCCAGGCAGAACACCTCGTCGTCGACCTCGATCACGGTGTCGCCGTCGGGCACGATCGACGTATCCTTGCGGAAAATGGCGACGATGCGCGCATCGATATTTGGCAGTTGCTTGGGCATGTCCTTGAGCGGGTGCCCGACCAGCGGACCCCCGCTGAAGGCGCGCACCCCGATCAGCGACACCTTGCCGCGGGCGAACTCGAGCACCTGCAGCGCCTCGGGAAACTCGACCAGCCGGACGATGTAGTCGGTCAGCACCTGTTCGGGGCAGATCGCCAGGTCGACCTCGAAGAACTCCTTGCCGAAGATGCGGTCGTTGTCGAGGAAATCTGCGGCGCGGATGCGCGCGATCCTGCGCGGCACGTTGTAGAGCTGCGCGGCCAGCTTGCACGCGACCAGGTTGGTTTCGTCGCTCTGCGTCACGGCGATAAGCAGGTCGGCGTCGGCGGCGCCGGATTCCGCCAGCACCGACGGATGCGCCGCGCTGCCGACGACGGTGCGCAGATCCAGCCGGTCCTGCAGCGCGCGCAGGCGTTGCGCATCGACGTCGACGACAGTGATGTCGTTCTGCTCCGAGACCAGGTTTTCCGCCACCGAGGCGCCGACCTGCCCGGCGCCGAGAATCACGATCTTCAAGCGGATTCTCCGCCTGGAAAAGGCGGCAATTGTATGCCCAAAATCTCTGGTCCGAACCGCACGAGCGCTAGCCTTCTTCCTTCTTTCCGCCCGGCGAAATTCCCAGCGCCTTCAGTTTGCGGTACAGATGCGTGCGCTCGAGACCGGTGCGCTCGGCGACGCGCGACATGCTGCCCTGTTCCCTCGCGAGCTGGAACTCGAAATAAAGCTTCTCGAACGTCTCGCGCGCCTCGCGATAGGGGCGGTCGAGCGGCAGCTCGCCGGAGGCCTGCGGCGCGGAGTGGGCCGAGATCACGCGCTCGAAGTCGGTGAGCTGGATTTCCTCCTCCAGCGAGGTGAGCGCCAGGCTTCTCACCACCGCCTCGAGCTCGGTCAGATTGCCCGGCCAGGCGTGCTGGCGCAGCGCATTCAATGCCGCGGTCGAAAACCTGCGCGGCAGGCAGGCGCGCGCCTCGACCAGCTGCCCCAGCATCAGCGCGGCGATGTCCGGGATGTCCTCGGCGAATTCGCGCAACGCGGGCAGAGCAAGCGTCAGTTCCGACAGGCGCGCCGCAAGCTCGGGATCGTACTCGTGGCGCTCGATCAGCAGCCTCGGCTCGACCGGAGAATAGGTCACCACCCGCGCGCGATGGCGATCGCTGCGCGCCAGCAGAAACTCGAGGTTCTTCTGCTCCACGCGTGCGAGCAGTGACAGGTCCGGCAGGAACAGGATTCCACCCGCGGCGCGCGCCAGTACTTCCGAGGGCGGTTCGGCCAGCAGTTCGGCGCCGGCAATGAACGGCGCTCCCGCGGCGAGCAGGAAGCGCGCGAACAACTCCGCCTGCATGCCGCGTTCGCCGCGCAGCAGCAGCGGCGTGCCGACCGAAGCGAGTTGCGCCAGCCGTTTCTTCAGGTCCGCCAGCGCTGCCGAGCGACCGAGGGTCGCGAGCGTCAGCGGCTGTGGTCCGGCAATTTCCTGGTTGCGCAGCGCGCGTTTGACCGTGCTGAGCAAGCGCTGCAGCGCAATCGGCTTTTCGAGGTAATCGAGCGCGCCGATGCGCGTCGCCTCCACCGCAGTCTCGATGGTGCCGTGGCCCGACATCATCACTACCGGCATCGTGAGCTGGCCGCTCGTGGCCCATTCCTTCAACAGCGAAATGCCGTCGGTGTCGGGCATCCAGATATCGAGCAGCACCAGGTCGGGGCGGCCGCGCTCGCGCAGCGTCCGCGCCGCCTGCGCGTTCTCCGCAAGCAGCACCTGGTGGCCCTCGTCACTGAGGATCTCCGAGAGCAGCTCGCGGATACCGACTTCGTCATCTACGATCAGGATCTGTGCCATGCGCCCGCCTATGCCGCGACCGCCTCGACGGCACCATCGCCGCCGGCAAGCGGCAGATAAATCCTCACCGTCGCGCCCTGTCGCGGCCGGTTTTCGATCGCGATCCTGCCATGATGCTCGTCGACGATCTTCTTGACGATCGCCAGCCCGAGCCCGGTGCCGCGCGGCTTGGTGGTGACGTAAGGCTCGAACACGCGCGCCATCATTTCCTCCGGGAAACCGTCGCCGTTGTCGGAGACGCGCAGGCAGACCGTCTCGCCCGCCGGCTCGGTGCGGACTTCGATGGCCGGTGCATCGCGCGATTCGCGCGACGCGAGCAATGCATCCTGCGCGTTCTGCACCAGATTGTGGATCACCTGGCGGATCTGTGCAGCGTCGGCGCGCACCCGCAACAGTCCGTCGGCGAGCCGCCCGCACACCGGAACGCGCGAATTCTCGTACAGCGAAAGCACCTCGCCGACCAGCGCGTTGAGATCGAGCGGGGCAAGCTGCGGCGCGGGCAGGCGCGCGTAATCGCGGAAATCGTCGACCATCGACTTAAGCGCCGCGACCTGGCTGACGATGGTTCGCGTACCGCGCGCAAGCGTCTCGGCGTCTTCCGCGCCGAGCTTGGCCGAGAGCTTTGCCTGCAGCCGCTCCGCCGATAGCTGGATCGGTGTGAGCGGGTTCTTGATCTCGTGCGCGAGCCTGCGCGCAACCTCCGCCCAGGCGGTGGCACGCTGCGCCTGGATCAGCTGGGTGATGTCTTCGAACACCAGCACGTAGCCCCCACCGGAGACCGCTGGCAGCCGCGATCCGCGCGCGAGCAGCCTCTGCCCGGTGCTGCGGCGCTCGAACTCGAATTGCCAGTTCCGCCCGCCATGGGCGAGCAACTGCTCATGCAGCGGGCCGGCAAACGATTCGAGCGATCCGCCCCACGCCCCGAGCGAACGGCCGACGCAATCGGCAAGCTGTTCACCCAGGATTGCGGAAGCGCCGCGATTAGCGATCGACAGCTTCAGATCCCGGTCGAACACCAGTACCCCGGTGGAGAGATTGGCGAGAATATTCTCCAGGTAGGCGTTCGCCGCTTCGAGCTGGATGCGGTTCAGCTCGGCGGCGCGGCGCGCCTCGTCGAGCTGGCCGGTCATGCTGTTGAACGACTCGGTCAGCACGCCGAGTTCGTCGCGGCTCGTCACCGGAGGACGCTGGGAGAAATCGCCTCGCGCTACGGCCTGCGTGGCCTGCGCGAGATGCCCAAGCGGCGCCGACAGGCGCTCGGCCAGGATGAAGGCGAGCGAGATCGCGGAAGTGAGCGCCATCAGCAGCGCGAGCGTGAGCGTTACGATGTAGATGCGCTTCAGGCCCTGGCGGGATAGCGCCAGTTCCCTGTAATCGCGGTACACAGCTTCCACCGCCTCGGCGTTTGCGGCGAATCCGGGCGGGACCGGATGGCGCAGTTGCAGGAAGCGCGCTTCGTCGCTCAATGCGATCCCGGCGAGCGGCACGATCACGCGCAACGCCAGCGGACGCCCGGCCGGCGCGTCGATCGCGGCGTGGCCTCGGCCGACACGCGCCTGGCGCAACTGCGCCTGGGTCGGCAATTCCGGCAGCAGTCGGGTGACGCTGTCGCTCGCGCTCGCCACAAGCCGCCCGACGCTGCTGACGATGACCGCTTCTTCGACCCCCGCCTGCTCGCGCAGGCGATTCAGCGCGATGACCTGCTGCTCGCCCGAGCGCCCGCCAAGCTCGAGCGCCATGCTGCGCGCCTTGCCATTCAGCTCGGCGAGCATCTGGTCGAGCGCCGATTGGCCGAGGTGAATGCCGCCTTCAAGCGCACTGTCCACGCGCACGTCGAACCAGGATTCGATCGAGCGCGCGAGAAATTGCACCGAAACGGTGTACACCAGCGCGCCCGGCAGTACCGCCATCGTGGCGAGCAGCACCAGCAGCCGCAGCGACAGACGCGCGCCGAATACCCGCTCGCGTAGCCTGCGCCGCAGCGCGACCAACTGGAACCCCACCAGGGCAGCCAGCGCGGCGGCCAGCGCCAGATTGAGCCCGAGCAGCACGGCGTAATGACGCGCAAACAGCGAGGTGTTGGCGCTCGCGGTCGCCAGCAGGAACAACATCACGCCGGCGAGCGCGCTGCCAAGGATCAGCAGCGTTTTCATCGTGGCGAGACCTCCACCGGCACCGCCGGCGCGGCGCCCCGGTCTGCCGCGTCCGGCTTGTCCGGCACGCGATCAGGCCCCGCGCGATCCTGGCCCGCACGCTCGTGGTCTGTGCGCTCCGGACCCGCAGGCTGGGCCAGGAAGACCGCCGGCGGGCGGAAGCCGAAGCGCCACCAGTTGGACTCCAGCCGCAGTTCGCGATTGGTCAGTGCGCTCACCTGAAACGGCTTGGGCAGCAGCGACAGATCCAGGTGCAGCCTTACCGCCGCCACATAGTCGACATCGGCAAGCGGCGCGCCGCGCTCGAGGACCAGCCAGTTGCGCAGCCGGCGCAGCACCGCGAGTGCCTCGTCGATGCTGGCGAAACTTTGCTGCAACAGGCCCGTCGACAACCGGTACTGGCGCGAAATCGCGTGGTACGAAAGGCGGATGTGCTGTCTGCGGGTGGCCGCCTTCTCGTCGAACCAGTACCAGCGCGGCCGGGTCAACTCGAACTCCACCAGAAAGTACAGCGGCACGCCGTTGGCCACGGTCTGCTCGAGCCGCTGGTTGAAATCGAAGGAGAAGTCCGCGCTGAGCGCGATTCCATCGTCGACCAGCTCGAGCCGCGCTTCCCGCACGTCGATCTCGTCGGCGCGCGCGAACTGCGCGGTGCCCGCAACGAGCGCGACGGCGGCAGCAAGCTTGAGGATCAGCAACAGGCCGCGCATCGCTGGCGCTTCAGCAAGCCTTCTCCAGTATTGCGAAGAAAAATCCATCGTGCCCGTCCTCCGGCAACAACTGCGCCGGAGCACCCTCGGTCAACACGCCGCGTTTCGCGGTGGCTTCGCACGCGAGGAATGCTTCGATAACCGCGTCGTTTTCCTCGCGAAACACCGAACAGGTGACGTACAGCAATTTACCACCCGCAGCGAGCGTCTGCCAAAGTGCGCGCAGGATCGCGCTCTGTTGCACGGCAAGACCCGCGAGGTCGGATGCGCGCCGCAGCCATTTGACGTCGGGGCGGCGGCGGGCGATGCCCGAGGCGGAGCATGGAACGTCGGCGAGGATCCGCTCGAACCCGCGGCCGTCACACCAGTCCCCGGTGCGCGTGCAATCGGCGACACGCACCTCGGCATGCAATTCCAACCGCGCGAGATTCTGCCGGACCCGTCGACAGCGCACCGGGTCGATATCGAGAGCTGTGAGTTTCACGTCCGCAAGCTCGAGGATATGCGCCGTCTTTCCGCCCGGGGCCGCGCAGGCGTCGAGCACCCGCTGGCCGTCGGCAAGCTCGAGCAGTTCGGCCGCCCGCTGCGCGCCGGCATCCTGCACCGAAACATCGCCCAGCAAGAAACCCGGCAGCCGCTCGACTGGAACCGGTTTGTGCAGCAGCAGCGCCGATACACCCACACGCCGGGCCGGCATCCCATCGGAGATCAGCCGCGCCAGATAATCCTCGGGCGTGGTGCGTCGTCGATTGACGCGCAGGCACATCGGCGGATGCGTATTGCCCGCCGCGAGCACCCGCTCCCAGGCATCGGGATACGCGTTGCGCACCCGCTCGATCCACCACGCCGGATGCTGGAAACGCGATTCCTGGTCAGTATCGAGCCACCCGGCCAAGCGCACCCGGTTTCGAAGAAAGGCTCGCAATATGGCATTGACGAAGCCCTGCGCGCCGGGCTTGTGCAGACGCGCGCACGAGCGCACTGCCTGATCGACAACCGTGTATTCGGCGTAACGCCCCGATTCGAGCGCGGCAAGCGCCGCCAGCAGCAGCGCTCTCAGGGCAGGTTCAATCTGCCCGCGCGCGGAAAGTGCGCCCAATGCCGCGTCGTCCCGCCCGAAACGCCGCAGCGCACCGTGCACCAGATCGAGCACGGCGGCGCGCGTCGCGGCATCCCGCCCGGGTTCGCGTTCATCCGCGAGGCTGCGGCCCTGCAGTACGCGCGCGATGCTCCGGCTTGCGCGCGCCAGCGATTCCGCGAGGTCGGCATTGCGCCGCAGCGGAACGTTCATGCCATGCCGAGCCGGGTACCGGGCGCGATCGGGAATCCCTGCAGGAATTCGGCAGCAGCGAGCCGACGTCCACCCGCACGCTGCAATTCGGTCAACTCGAGTGCATCCTCACCGCATGCAACCAACACTCCGAGCGCATCGGCGCGCAACACCTCCCCCGGAGCGCCCTCGCCGTGCGCGGGGCGGGCACGCCACACCTTGAGAGGCGCACCGGCAATCGACGTGCTTGCACCGGGGGCCGGATCGAACGCGCGCACCACGCGTGCGAGTTCGGCGCCGGGGCGCCGCCAGTCGATATGCGCCTCGCGCTTGCCGATCTTTGGTGCATGGGTGACGCCTTCGGCGGGCTGCGGAGTGAACACGGCACGACCTGCGGCGAGTTCGCGCAGAGCGTCGACGATCATTTCCGCACCGAGCGCGGCAAGTTTTTCATGCAGCGTCGCTGCAGTTTCATCCTCCGCGATCGTGACCGGCTGCCGCGCCAGAACGGGACCGGTGTCCAGTCCGCGGTCCATACGCATGATACTGACCCCCGTCTCGCGATCTCCCGCGAGCAGCGCATGCTGAATCGGCGCCGCGCCGCGCCAGCGCGGCAACAGCGAAGCGTGGATGTTGAGAGCGCCCAGCGGCGCGATTCCGAGCAACGCCTCGGGAAGGATCATTCCATAGGCGGCCACCACCAGCACGTCCGGGCTTGCAGAACGGATGACTTCCACGCTTGCGGATTCACGCAGACTCACTGGCTGAAACACCGGAATGCCGCGTCGCACCGCGAGTTGCTTGACCGCGCTCTGCGCGGCGCGCATGCCGCGCCCTGCGGGCCGGTCGGGCTGAGTGAGCACGAGCGGCACTTCATGACCTGCAGCCAGCAGCGCAGCGAGCGAGCGTTCGGCAAACCCCGGCGTGCCGGCGAACACGATGCGCATGGGGAATCAGAGAAGGGGAAGGTTCAGGTTACCTTCCCCCGCACCCCATCCATACGTCTGGGATTCAGGCGCTCTTGCGCAACTGCTTGGCGAGCTTGGCGCGAATGCGCGTCTGCTTGAGTTGCGAGAGATACTCGACGAACACCTTGCCCTCCAGATGATCCATCTCGTGCTGGATGCAGACCGCCAGCAGGCCCTGTGCCTCGAGCGTGAATACGGTTCCATTCGCGTCGTAGGCGCGAACCCGTACACGCTCGGCGCGCGGAACCACCTCGAAGATGCCCGGCACTGACAGGCAGCCCTCCTCGATGTCGGACTCGCCGAAACTCTCGACGATCTGCGGGTTCACCAGCGTCACCAGCGAATCGCGCCGTTCGGAAACGTCTACGACGATCAATTGTTTGTGTACGTCGACTTGAGTCGCCGCAAGGCCGACGCCCGGAGCCTCGTACATCGTCTCCGCCAGATCGCGAGCCAGCTGCTTGAGATGATCGTCGAACACCGTCACCGGCACGGCCGGTTTGTGCAGCCTCGCATCGGGGTACCGCAGGATATTCAGCGTAGCCATGTAAATTGCTTGCGAATTGAACAAATTAGATGCAGAATTTCATGCGGTATGTAAAAAGAGTATGCTTTACGCTACATCGGGTAGCGAAAACGCATTTCAAGCCGGCCTTGGACGGGGGCTCCCATGCGACTGCAACTATATAAGTCTATCACAACGCTCGTTTTTGTTCTCTTTTGGCTGTTCGCCGGCACCGTCACCGCACAGGCACCGGCGAAGCCTCCGACGATAAAGCCCGACGCCCCGGATCGATACGTGGTCCAGAAGGGCGACACGTTGTGGTCGATTTCAGAGCGCTACCTCGACGCCCCTTGGCGCTGGCCCGAGCTCTGGGACATGAACAAGGACCAGATCAAGAACCCGAACCGCATCTACCCGGGCAACGTACTGGTTCTGGACCGCCAGCGGGGCCAGCTCGCACTCGGTCCAACCGTCAGTCTGAGTCCGGCCATCCGCGCCGAGTCGACCCGAGCGGCGGCGATCCCGAGCATCCCGCCGTACATGATCGAGCCTTTCCTGTCGCGGCCGCTGGTAATCGAGCCCGACGGGCTGAACAACGCACCCAGGATCGTCGCGGCGGAGGAAAAGCGCGTCATCGTGGGGCCGGGATTCTCGGTCTACGCAAGCGGTTTGAGCGGCTCCAAGGAGGACACTTGGTATGTGTACCGCCGCGGCAGGGCGCTGATCGACCCAGAGTCGCAGCGAACGCTCGGTTACGAAGCCGAGCATCTGGGAACCGCGCGCGTCACGCGCCCGGGCGAACCTGCGACGCTGGTGATTGTCGCCGCATCGCACGAAATCGGGCCTGGCGACAGGTTGATCGCGGCGGGCCCGCCGCGGCCGATCGAGTATGCACCGCACGCGCCGGGCAAACCGGTGCGCGGCCAGGTCATCGCCGTCCATGGCGATATCAGCAGAATCGGCGAGGCGGCGAGCCAGTCGGTGGTGACGCTGAACCGCGGCAGCGTGGACGGGCTCGAGCCGGGCCACGTGCTCGCGTTGTATCGCCAGGGCACGCTGGTCGGTCCGAAAACCATCGGCGGCACCGCCGGCCCCGAAGTCAAGCTGCCGGAAGAACGCTACGGACTGGTGTTCGTATTCCGTGTTTTCGAGGGCATCTCCTACGCGCTGGTGATGAACGTCTCGACCCAGGTACACCAACTTGATGTCGTGCAGAATCCCTGAACGCAGTACCCGCCTGCGTCCGCCGAGCGGACGCCCGGCCGGAAGACCCCGCCCAGCATGAGCCGGGGGCCCGGGCTCGCCGCGTGGCTCACGCTGGCGCTCACGCCCGGTCTCGGCGCTTCGACAACCCGCCGGCTTCTCAAGGAGTTCGGTCTCCCCGAAAACGTATTGGCCGCAAAGCGAAGCGCGCTTGAGCGCTTCGCACCGTCCGAATTGCTGCGGGGCCTGGACGCTGCCGATACGCAGAGCGCGGTCGAGCGCAGTCTCGAATGGGCGCAATCGCCCGGCTGTCATATCGTTCCGCTGTCCGATCCCGCGTACCCGCGCCTGCTCTACGAAATCCCGGATCCGCCAACGCTGCTGTTTGCGCGCGGTGAAATGAGCCTCGCCAACCGACCGGCGCTCGCCATCGTCGGCAGTCGCAACGCAACGCCGCAGGGGGCCGCAAACGCCGAAAGCTTTGCCAAGGCATTCAGCGCGTCGGGAATCACGGTGATCAGCGGCCTCGCGCTGGGCATCGATGCCGCTGCGCACCGCGGCGGGCTGACCGGTGAGGGCTCGACTGTTGCGGTGCTCGGCACTGGAGTGGATGTTCCCTATCCCGCAAGAAATGCGGCGCTGGCCGAGCAAATCGCCGAATGCGGGTTGCTGCTCTCAGAGTTTTCGCTCGGAACGCAGCCGATCGCCCACCACTTCCCCCGCCGCAACCGGTTGATCAGCGGAATCGCGCGGGGGGTCCTGGTGGTCGAAGCGGCTGTCGCGAGCGGCTCGCTGATCACCGCACGCGCCGCACTCGAACAGGGCCGCGACGTGTTTGCGATTCCGGGCTCGATTCACTCGCCCCTCGCCAAGGGTTGCCATGGGCTCATCAAGTCGGGTGCGAAACTGGTCGACTGCGTCGAGGATGTGCTGTCCGAACTGGGCGACTGGCGGCACGCATCGACGCTCGAACTGCCACCAGCGCAGTCCGCCGAGGCGCCAGGGCTGCTCGCACAGATGGGATTCGACCCGGTCGACCTCGATGCGCTGTGCGCGCGCGCCGGCTTGCCGGCTGACCAGGTATCGGCGCAGTTGCTTCGCCTGGAACTCGACGGGCGCGTTGCAGCGCTGCCCGGAGGGCGTTTTCAACGACTCAACTGAGGAAAAAACAACATGTTTGACATCCTCGTTTATCTGTTCGAGCACTGCCGTCAGGCCGACCTGTCGCACAACAGAGATCTGGTCGCGAAGAAGCTCTCGGCCGCCGGGTTCGAGGATTCGGACATCAGCGAGGCGCTGGCCTGGCTCGCCGGAGTTCTGCATGCGCCGCATCGGGCCTGCGCGCCTCTGCCCGCTTCCTCGCGCGCGCTGCGCGCCTTCGCCCCGCGCGAATGCGCGAAGCTCGACGCCGAATGCCTGGGATTCCTGATCGATCTCGAACACGCTGACGTGCTCGACCCGGGATTGCGTGAACTCGTGATCGACCGCGCGCTCGCCGCCTCGGCAAACACGCTGTCGCTCGATCAGCTCAAGCTGATCGTGCTGATGGTGCTGTGGAACCGGCAGACGCCGACCAGCCAGCTGATTGCCATGGATCTGCTTTCCGCGGACGCGCAGCGTCTGCCGCACTAGCGCACACGCGCGCAAGCTCGCCCGTCGCCCGTTGCAGCGACGCGCACTTTCGCACGCCAACGACGCCGTCGCGGTTGACAGCCAGCGGCGTTTGCTCGTATCGTCGGCACCCCTTTGGGCGCCCGATGCTCCAGCGCATGAGCAAGAAACTGATCATTGCGGAGAAACCTTCCGTCGCGAACGACATTGCGCGCGCAATCGGCGGGTTCGTGCGCAAAGGCGACTACTTCGAGAGCGACGCGATGGTGCTCTCGTCGGCCGTCGGCCATCTGCTCGAGCTGGCCGTTCCCGAGGAATACGAAGTCAAGAAGGGAAAGTGGTCCTTCGCCCACCTGCCGGTGGTGCCCCCGCACTTCGATCTCGCACCGATCGAGAAGAGCGAAGCGCGCTTGAATCTCCTGCTCAAGCTCATCAAGCGCAAGGATGTTTCGGGTCTGGTGAACGCTTGCGATGCCGGACGCGAAGGCGAGTTGATATTCCGTTACATCGTGCAGCATGCGCGCACGAAGAAACCGATCCAGCGGCTCTGGTTGCAGTCGATGACCCAGGGCGCGATCCGCGAGGGTTTCGAAGCGCTCCGCGCGGACCGCGATCTGCTGCCGCTCGCCGACGCCGCGAAGAGCCGATCGGAGGCCGATTGGCTGGTCGGCATCAACGGCACGCGCGCAATGACCGCCTTCAATTCGAAGGAAGGCGGCTTTTATCTGACGACCGTCGGGCGCGTGCAGACACCGACGCTCGCGATCCTGGTCGAGCGCGAGGAAAAGATCCGCAGTTTCAAGTCGCGCGACTACTGGGAGGTGCACGCCCGCTTCGGCGCCCGGGCCGGCGAGTACGCGGGGCGCTGGTTCGACCCGGGGTTCAGGAAAGACGACGATCCGGAGGGCAGGGCCGAGCGCCTCTGGGCCGCGGCCAAGGCCGAGGCGATCCGCGCCGCCTGCGATGGCAAGGCCGGCACGGTCACCGAGGAAACCAAACCTTCGAGCCAGCTCTCGCCGCTGCTGTTCGACCTCACCAGCCTGCAGCGCGAGGCCAACGGCCGCTTCGGTTTCTCGGCAAAGAACACGCTCGGACTGGCGCAGGCGTTGTACGAGAAGCACAAAGTGCTCACCTATCCGCGCACCGACGCGCGCGCGCTGCCCGAGGACTACGTCGCGACCGTGAAAAAGGCGCTGGGCGTGCTGAAATCCGGCGAATACTCCGCGTTCGCGGGCCAGATCCTGAAGAGCGGCTGGGTCAAGCCCAACAAGCGCATCTTCGACAACAGCAAGATCTCCGATCACTTCGCGATTATCCCGACGCTGGAAGCGCCCAAGCGCCTGAGCGAGCCGGAACAGAAACTCTACGACCTCGTGATGCGCCGCTTCCTCGCGGTGTTCTACCCGCCGGCCGAGTCCCTGCAGACGACGCGCGTCACGGAGGTGGCGCGGCACAGCTTCAAGACCGAAGGGCGCATCCTGGTGAGCCCCGGCTGGCTGGCCGTCTACGGCAAGGCTGCGCAGCAGGACAACGAGAGCCTTCCCGCTGTCGCGCAGAATGAAAAGGTGCGAATGGTGGAGGTACGGGTGCAGGCGAACCAGACCAAGCCGCCAGCGCGTTACAGCGAGGCGACGCTGCTGTCTGCGATGGAAGGCGCCGGCAAGCTGGTTGAGGATGACGAGCTGCGCGCCGCCATGGAACAGAAGGGCCTCGGAACGCCGGCAACCCGCGCCGCGGTCATCGAGGGATTGATCCGCGAAGAATACGTGCATCGCAACGTCCGCGAGCTGGTGCCGACGCCAAAGGCGTTCTCGCTGATGTTCGCGCTCAAGCATTTCGGGGTCAGCGAAATCACGTCTCCCGAGTTGACCGGGGATTGGGAGCACAAGTTGAAGCTGATGGAGGCCAGCAAACTCGGGCGAGACGAGTTCATGGATCACATCCAGTCGGTGACCCGCGATCTGGTCGAGCGCATCCGCAACGGCGACATCCCGGACACGGCGTTCGCCACCGTGGACGCACCGTGCCCGAAATGCGGCGGCCTGGTTCAGGAGAATTACCGCAAGTTTCAGTGCCAGAATTGCGACTTCTCGCTATGGAAGGTGGTTTCGGGCAGGGAGTGGGCGCCCGAGGAGGTCGCCGAGCTGATCCAGAAGCGGCAGATCGGCCCGCTCACCGGGTTTCGCTCGCGCATGGGCAAGCCTTTCACCGCGTTGCTGCGCCTGAACGACGAATTCCGCGCGGAGTTCGACTTCGGTCCGTCGCGGGAGGAAGACGAATCGGGCGAGGCGCCCGATTTCAGCAGCCAGACCCCGCTCGGCGCGTGCCCGAAATGCAGCGCGCGCGTGTACGAACACGGCGCGGCCTACGTCTGCGAAAAGTCGCTCGGCGCGGCGCGCAGTTGCGATTTCCGCTCGGGCAAGGTGATCCTGCAGCAGGAAGTGGCGCGTGGCGACATGCA
>JBGOTT010000030.1:0-21208 GCA_041476585.1 Gammaproteobacteria bacterium
CTCAATATCGCGCACGGCAGCCTGTACGCGCTCGGCGCCTACGCCGCGGCGACGCTCGCGGGCGCCTGGCTCGCCGCGGGTCTCCCGGCCGCCGGCAGCTACGCGATGCTCGCGCTCGCCGCGCTGCTGGTCGGCGCGGTGATGGGGCCGCTGCTCGAGCGCGGGCTGCTCAAATGGATGTACGGCAAGGACGAGGTGGTGCTGCTGCTCATCACCTACGCGGCCTTCCTGATCCTCGAGGACGCGATCAAGCTGGTGTGGGGCGTGGAGTCGAAAATGCTGTCCGAGCCGTACTCGCTGCCCGGAAATTTCCAGATCGGGAACCTTGCGTACCCGGTCTACAACCTGCTGCTGATCGCGGTCGCGATCGTTACGGGACTCGCGCTTGCGTGGGCACTGCATCGCACGCGGCAGGGAAAGCTGCTGCTCGCCGTCATCCACGACCGCGAGATCAGCGCGGCGATGGGGATCAACGTCGATCGCGTGTACCTCGTCACCTTCAGCGTGGGTTCGGCGCTGGCGGCCTTGGGCGGCGCGCTCACCGCGCCCACGATCGCAGTCACACCGGGGATCGGCGTCGAGGTGATCGTGCTCTCGTTCGCGGTGGTCGTGGTCGGCGGGCTGGGCAGCCTCGGCGGCGCGGCGCTCGGCGCGCTGATGGTCGGGATCGTGCGCTCAGCCGCGGTGCGCTACTGGCCGGAGGCCGAGCTGTTCACGATCTATTTCGTGATGGCGATGGTTCTGATCGCGCGGCCCAAGGGCCTGTTCAGCGTACCGGAGGCGCGCAAGATATGAGCCGCGACCGCACGATTCCGGTCCTTGCGGCGGTCTGCGCGGTACTGCTCGGCGCCGCGCCGCTGGCGCCGCAATGGCTGGTGTTCCTGCTGGCGCTGGCGCTCGCCAAGGGCCTGGTGGTGCTGGGGCTGGTGCTGCTGATGCGCACCGGGCTCGTGTCGTTCGGCCAGGGACTGTACTTCGGCCTCGGGGCTTATGCCGCCGCGCTGCTCGCGCACCGCGCCGGGCTCGCCGACGCGGCGCTGATGATCGTCGCGGGCACCGCCGTCGCCGCCGCCGTCGCCGCCATCCTCGGGCTGCTGCTGGCGCGCTACCGCGAGATTTTCTTCGCCATGCTGTCGCTCGCGTTTTCGATGATCCTCTACGGGCTGCTGGTCAAGAGCTCGACGCTCGGCAGCACCGACGGTTTCAACCTGCACGCGAAGAGTTTCGCCGGCGTCGCGCTCGCGGCCGGGTCCGAGCGGCGAGCGTTCTACGCGGTGTCGGTGCTGCTGGTGTTCTGTATTGCGTGGCTGCTGCACCGTTACCTCGCCTCGCATTGGGGCAGGCTTTCGGCGGCGATCCGCGATAACGAGCTGCGCGTAGAGTACCTGGGCGCCTCGGTCTACCGGGTGGTGTACCTGAACTATGTGGCGGCGGGCGCGCTCGCCGGGATGGGCGGCGCGTTCGCGGCGCTCGCGGTCGGGCACGTGGACCCGGAGACCGCCTACTGGACGACCTCCGGCGAGTTCGTCTTCATCGCGATCCTCGGCGGCACCGGCAACGTGATGGCGCCGTTCCTGTCTGCGGCGATCTTCGAGGGGCTGAGAACCATCGCAAACCAGTACGCGCCCAATGTCTGGCAGATGTCGCTGGGGCTGGCGATGCTCGCGATCATCATGTTCCTGCCCGGTGGCCTCTGGACGCTGGTGCGCCGCAGGGGCGCGGCGTGAGCGTCATCCTGGTTGCGGAAGGGTTGCACAAGAATTTCGGCGCGGTGAGCGCGGCCTGCGATATTAGCCTTTCGTTCGAGCGCGACAGCGTGGTGAGTCTGATCGGCGCGAACGGCGCCGGCAAGACCACCTTTCTTAATATGGTGACCGGATACCTGAAGCCGGACCGCGGCAGCATCCGTTGCGACGGCCGCGAGCTGACCAAGCGCTCGCCGCGCGAGATCACGGGTTTCGGCATCTGCCGCTCGTTTCAGATACCGCAACTGTTCCACTCGCTCAGCGTGCGCGAGAACCTGCTGGTGGCCGAGGGCATTGCCGCAGCCGAGCGGGTCGAAGAGGCGACCGACGCGGTGCTCGAGCGTTTCGGCCTCGCGCCGTACGCCGAGCGCCCGGCGGGCCTGCTGCCCGAGGGCATACGCAAGCTGCTCGACGTCGCGCTGGCGCTGGTGGCGAAGCCGCGCATTCTGCTGCTCGACGAGCCGACCAGCGGCGTGGCCGCGGACGAGAAGTTCGGCATCATGGACCTCGTGATGGGCGCGGTGCGCGGCGCAGGCGTGACGGTGCTGTTCGTCGAGCACGACATGGACATCGTATCGCGCTACGCGGCGCGCGTGGTCGCATTCTACGACGGCCGCGTGATTGCCGACGGCGCGCCCGCGAGCGTGCTGGACGACGCTGAGGTGCGGCGGTACGTCATTGGGGAGGCGCCGGATGATGCGGCTTAGTTGCGCGGACGAGCATGCTGCGGCTTAGCGACGTATCGGTCTCGATCGGTCCGGTAGGAATCCTGCGCAACGTCAGCCTCGAGGTCGGCGCGGGGCAGTTCGCCGGGCTGATCGGGCGCAACGGCGCGGGCAAGACCACGCTGATGCGCACCGTCATGGGCCTGCTGCCGATCCGCGCGGGAGCGCTCGAGTTCGACGGCACCGCGCTCGGCAAGGTACCGACGCACCGGCGCGTCTCGCTCGGGATCGGCTACATGCCCGAGGACCGGCGCCTGGTGCCGGGATTGACGGTGGAGGAGAACGTGCTGCTGCCCGCTTGGTCGGCGGGTTTCGCGAGCGCGGACGCGGCTGCACGCCTCGCGCGGGTCTATGCGGCGATCCCCGAGGTACAGGAATTTCGCGCTCGCCGGGCGCTGCAGCTCTCGGGCGGCCAGCAGAAGCTGGTGGCGCTGGCGCGCTCGATGATCGGGGGCACCCGCCTGCTGCTGCTGGACGAGCCCTTCGAAGGCGTCGCGCCGGTGCTCGCGCGCCGACTCGCCGCAGTGATCGAGGACCTGCGCCGGACCGGCGTCACCGTCGTTCTGTCGGAGTCGAGCCTAGTGCACGCGCGCGGGCTGCTCGACCGCGTGTTCGTCATCGACCGGGGCGCGGTCGCGGCGCGGACCACGCATATGCGGTAGCAGCGCGCGTGATTGCCTTCATCGGCAACTGGCTCGCGAGGTTCACGACGCCAAGCGCCGAAATCCGCGTTCCGGAACGGCGGCCGGACAGCGTTACCGCCGGGGTGCGCAGGGCGCTCGCCGATTGCGAAGTCAGCAGCGGGCCGCTCGCCCGCGAGGGCTTGCGCATCATGGCGGGCTTGTGGTGGGCTCTGGGCGAGCGCCGGACGCCCGGAATTATGTAATGTAACGCGCGACGGGGTTTACGCTGCACTGCGGCGTTGACGGCATCGCCGTACTGTGATGAAGTTCGCGCGGGGCGCGTGTCGGGCCTTGTGGTCAAAAAAGGGGAGAAAGTCCATGAAGCGTTTCGCGTTCACACTTTTCGCTGTAGTTGCGCTGTTTGGTGCGGTGGCCGGTTCGGCGTTTGCGCAGCAAGCCACGCGTTTGTATGTATTCACCTCGGGTTCCCTGGGCGGTTTTCCCAAGGCCGCGCTGCAGATCGGCGGTCAGGGGAATCTCGACTGGGTGCCGGTCAGCTTCTATGTGATCAAACACCCGAAGGGCAACGTGATTTTCGACACCGGGAATAACGACAAGACGATTGCCAACGCCGAAGGCTGGTGGGGGCCGCTTGCCAAGGGCTTCGGGCTGAAGATGACGAAGGACGATGCGATCCCCGCGCAACTTGCCAAGATCGGCATGTCGATAAGCGACATCAAGTATGTCGTCGTAGGCCACATGCACTTGGACCATGGCGGCAACGTCTCGCAGTTCCCAAACGCGACACTGGTGGTGCAGGATGATGAGATGAAGGCGGCCTGGTGGCCCGATGTCGGCTTCTCGGTGTATTACATCCCGGGTGACTTCGCAGACACGAAGAAATTCAATGTGCTGCGGCTCAACGGCGATCTCGACCTGTTCGGCGACGGCAGCTTCCGCATCATTACCGGGCGCGGCCACACGCCCGGCAGCCAGTTTGCGGTCGTGCGGCTGCGCAACACGGGTTCGGTGATCCTGACGAGCGACACGGTGTACCTAAAGGAGAATCTCGACAAGAACCTGATCCCGCCGGTCCCGGGTGTGACGCATCCGGTGGACGCCTACAACACCTATTCGAAGATCCGCCACATTCGGGACAGCGAAAACGCGACAATCCTCTACGGGCACGACGCCGAAGTATTCAAGGCGACGAAGAAGGCGCCGGATTTCTACGAATAACCTGTAGCATTCGCGCCCGCGCCTCGCGCGGGCCCGCACGCCCGAGGCGGAGCTTCGCCCCGGGCGTTTGTTTTTTCATGACCGCGACAATTCCTCCCGCCATCGCCGCCGAGCGCGTCAGCAAACGCTATGGCCCGGTCGCGGCCGTACACGAACTGTCGCTGGAGATCGCGCAAGGCGAAGTGTTCTGCCTGCTCGGCCCCAACGGCTCGGGCAAGACCACTTTTTTGCGCATGCTGACGGGCTTTCTGTCGCCCAGCAGCGGCCGCCTGCTGGTCGCCGGCCACGACACCGTGCGCGAGCCGCGTGAAGCGCGCCGCCGGATCGGCTACGTGCCTGAGTCCGCGCCGCTCTACCGGCACATGCGAGTGCGCGAATTTCTCGCTTTCATGGCGCACCTGCGCCATGTCGCGCCCGCAGAGGTCGAGCCCGCGATAGCGCGCGTCGTCGGGCAGCTTGCACTGGGCGAAGTCATCGATCGCCCGATCCGCACGCTGTCGCACGGCTATCGACAGCGCGTCGGCCTGGCCCAGGCATTGGTGCACGACCCTGAGATCGTGGTGCTGGATGAGCCGACCAACGGCCTCGATCCGCGCCAGATCATCGAGGTGCGCGCGCTGATCCAGTCGCTCGCCGGCCGCCGCACGGTGCTGATGAGCTCGCACATCCTCGGCGAGGTGGAGAAGACCGCGCATCGCGTAGCGTTGCTGTTGCGCGGCGAATTGCTCGGGGTGCGCGCGGTCGCCGAGACGCCCGATCTCGAAGCGTGGTTCATGTCGGTCACATGAGCGACTTCACCGTGCTGCTGCGCAAGGAGCTGCATGCGGCGTTCATATCGCCGATCGCCTGCACGGTCGGGGTGGTGTTCCTGCTGGTGCTTGGCTACACCTTCAGCCTGACGCTGTTTGTCACCAAGATCGCGAACCTGAACTATATCTTCCACCAGATGTATGTCCTCTCGATCCTGTTGGTGCCGGTGCTCACGATGCGTGCATTCGCGGAAGAACGGCGCAGCGGCACGCTGGAGCTGCTGCTCACCGCACCGGTGGGCGAGTCGGCGATCGTGCTCGCGAAGTTCTTCGCCAATTTCCTGCTGGTCGCAGGGCTGTACGCGCTGTCGAGCGCTTATGCGGTGATCCTCGGGCTTTATGGCGAGCCCGACTGGGGGCCGATCGCGGGCGGCTATCTCGCGCTCGGATTGCTCGCCTGCCTGCTGATATCGATCGGTCTGCTGATGTCGAGCCTGACCGAGAACCAGGTGGTCGCCGCTGCGGCCTCGCTCGGAACTTTTCTCATGCTCTGGTTTGCCGATTCGGTGGCGCACCTGCTGCCGGGCCCGTTCGACGTGGTGGCGATCAATCTGTCGCTGATCGGGCACTTCACGCCGATTGTCAGCGGCTCGCTTTTCCTCTCCGACGCCGGCTATTACCTCACTGCGTCGCTGCTTGCGCTGTTCATTACCACCCGTACGCTGGCGGAGCGATGACGCTGGTCAGGGAATTGTTCGACGGGTTGGTGTTCGCGGGCGTGCTGGCCTCGCTCGGCGTGCTGTTCGCTGCCGGACTGCGCCTGCCCACGCCGCCGGAGGGCGCGCGCCGCTGGCTGGCTCGCGGGGCGCTGATCGCAGCGTCGCTGGCGCTCGTGGTGCTGGCAAACGTGGCGCTGTTCAAGCACGACCTGCACCTCGACACCACCCGCGAGAGCGCTTTCACGCCTTCCCGTGAAGCACAGCACATCGCGCGCGCGCTCACCGAGGATGTAGAGTTGGTGTACTTCTATCAGAAGCAGAATCCGGCTGCGCGCGCGGCAAAGACCATGCTCGAAATCCTCGGCCGCGAAAGCCCGCGCTTGCGCGTGAGAACAGTGGATGCGGACCAGTTTCCGGGCCTGGCGAACCAGTATGGCGTGCGCATCTACAACGCAGCGGTGCTGCTTGCCGGAGGCCGTAGGATCGAGGTGGTCACGACCGACGATCGCGACGTCGCACTGGCGCTGCTGCGCGTCACGCGCTCGGCACCCAAGGCCGTGTGCTTCGCCACCGGCCACGGCGAGTACGACATCGACAACTTTGAGTTTCACACCCATTTCGAAGGTACCCACGCGCACAGCCACGATGCGCAAGGGATGGCGGTGATACAGACCGAGCAGCACGGGCTCGGCCGGCAGCGGCGGGCGCTCGAAAAGCTCGGGATCGGGGCGAGGAAGATAACACTGGCGACCTCGCGGCAGGTGCCGGAAGACTGCGCGGCTCTGGTGGAAGCCAATCCGCGCACCCTGTTCAGCCCGCCCGAGAGCGACGTGCTGCGCGCCTATCTGGAGCGGGGCGGCGCGCTGCTGATGTTGTTCGAACCGGGTTATCCGCTGGAACCCCGCCTCGCCGCGCTGCTCGAAGGCGCCGGTCTGCGCGTTACTGACGGAGTGGTCGTCGATCCAACGGAGCACTACTTCACCGACGAGCAGATGGTCGCAATTTCGAAGTATCGCCCCCACGCGATCACGCAGGGGCTGGCGCTGTCGTTCTTTCCCGGCGCGCGACCGCTCGAGATCGTTGCTGCTGCCCAAGCAACACCGGTCGCGCTGTTCTCGAGCAGTCCGGACAGTCATGTTATCGAGCAGCGCGACCGTGGCCGCAGTGAGGCGCCAGCGGGTGCGCGCGGCGCGAGAGTATTGGCTGCAGCGAGCGAAGGGCGCTTCCCCGGCGCCGCCGCGGTCGCGCCATACCGGATGGTGGTGTTCGGCGACGCTGATTTCGCGAGCAACTCGTTCTTTCCCTACCTGTCGAACGCGGATCTGGTGCTTGGCAGCCTGGCCTGGCTGATGCGCGAAGAACATGCTGCCTCGATGAAGCCGCCGGTCGAGGTGATGCCGACCGTGTCGTTGACCAACCAGCAGGTGCGGGGCATTTTCATCGTCACGGTTTTCGCCTTGCCCGGCACGCTGGCCTTGCTTGGAGTCCTCGTTTGGTGGCGCCGGCGTCGCTGATGCGGCACGCTTGGATTGTGGCGGCCACGCTCGCCGCGGGCTTCCTTGCCGTCCTCGCGTTCCACGGCGAACGTGCGAATACGAGCATGGCGAAGTTTCAGCCGGCTGGATTCATGGCGCATCTCACCGTGACCGATGTGAGATCGATCGAGGTCCTCGCGGGCGGAAAGCGCTGGCAGTTCGCGCGCGGCGGCGACGGCCGCTGGAGCGCGTCAGCGGCGCCTTCGGCGCTGCCGCCGGATCTTGGCGCAAGGCTCGATCAGGCGCTCGGGTTGCTGCGCAATGCCGGTGCGGAGCGCGTGATGACGCCAGAGGAACTCGGCGCGCAACCGCTGGCTGATTTTGGTCTCGATCCGCCGAGGCTATCGATCACGGTGCACGCCGGCGCCTCCACAACGTTGAGTGCCGCGTTCGGCAACGCAAATCCCATCGGCCTTGCACGATACGCGAGAATCAGCGGACAGGACGGAGTCGCGCTGCTTCCCGCGTACGTCGTGGAGGCCTGGGAGAAGGCAGTCGAGGCCCCGCGGTGAAGCTGATGGTGCGATTCGCGCTGCTGTGCTGTGCGTGGGTTCCGTTTGCCGCGGCGCACACCACAGCGACAGGGCTGGCCGAGATTGTCGTCAGCGGGGACAACGTTTCGTACCGGCTGAACGTCGTCCTGACAGAGCTTCCACAAGAGGCGCAAAAACTCCTCGGCGATGCCGCGAACGGGCAGGAGTCAAGTGTTCAGCAGGTCGCCGACGCTCTCCGCACAAGGGTGCGCGTGCGCGTCAACGGCGCCGATTGCCGACCGGGGCGCGCGAGCATCCAAGGCTCGCGGCTGGGCGACGGGAAAGTGGCGCTTGCGCTGTCCTTGCAGTGTCCGTCGGTTCCCGGCCGACTTGAGATCCGGGAGGAATGGTTTGAGTTGTTCGGTGAACACTACCGCACGCTCGCGCGCATCGAGTTTCCGGGCGGAGTGCGCGAGGCGGCGTTTCTGCCGGAGGCGCGCGAAGTAATGATCGAGTCGGGCGCCGGCAACGCAGGCCACGCGAGCTTCGTGCAACTGGGCGTCGAACACATCCTTACCGGAGCGGATCACCTGCTGTTTGTCGCGGCGCTGCTGATCCGTGGCGGCGGCTTCTGGCGTCTGATTGCGGTGATCACCGCCTTTACCGTGGCGCACAGTTTCACCCTCGCACTCGCAGTTCTCGGAGTCCTCACGGTGCCCCCGCGCATCGTGGAGCCGTTGATTGCAGTTTCGATCGTGTGGGTAGCGGTGGAGAATCTGCTGCGCGTCCAGGCACCGGTGCGACGTTGGGCGGTGAGCTTCGTGTTCGGCCTGGTCCATGGCCTGGGGTTCGCTTCGGCGTTGCAGGAGATCTCGCTTCCGCGCGAGAATCTCGCCTGGACCCTGTTCGCATTCAACGCCGGGGTGGAGATCGGACAGATGCTGGTGGTCGCCGTACTGCTGCCCGGCCTGCTATGGCTGCGCGCGCGTCCCTGGGAGCCGCGCTTCGCGCGCTTCGCCTCGCTCGCGGTGGCGATCACGGGCATATACTGGCTGGTGGAACGCTTGTTCTTCGCTCGTCAGTGGTGATGTTTTTCGATCGTGCAGTGAGCCAGGCAGTCGTCCTAGACCACGCCGTCGGCGCGCAGCTTCTCGATTTCATCGTCGCCCAGGCGGAGCATTGAGCGAAGAATTTCCGCGGTGTGCTCGCCGAGCACGGGCGGCGGCACGGTGTGCTCGATCGGCGTCCCCGAAAACCGCATCGGGCTGCGGATCAACTGCACCTTGCCCGCAACCGGGTGGGACATCTCGATTTTCAGGCCGCGCGCGATCACCTGCGGTTCCTGGAATACCTGCTCCAGGGTATTGATCGGGCCGTTCGGCACGCCCGCGGCTTCCAGCGCTTCGACCCAGTCGCGGGTGCTGCGCTTCGCGACGATCGAATTGAGCAGCGCGGTCAGCTCGGCGCGGTTCTCGACGCGCTTTGCGTTGGTTGAATAGCGGGGGTCGTCGGCGAGCCCGGTGCAATTCGCGACCTCGCAGAATTTGCGGAACAGGTTGTCGTTGCCGCATGCGAGGATCATGTCGCCGTCCGAGGTCTTGAAGGTCTGGTAGGGCACGATGTTCGGATGCGCGTTGCCCAGACGCTTCGGCGAGACGCCGGTCGCGAGGTAGTTCGCACCTTGGTTGGCGAGCACGGCGACCTGCGCGTCGAGCAGCGCCAGGTCTAGCTGCTGGCCGATGCCGGTCTGCGCGCGATGCGCGAGCGCCGCGCACACGGCGATGGTCGCGTACATTCCGGTCATGATGTCCGCGATCGGGATCCCGGCCTTCTGCGGGCCGCCGCCGGGCAGTTCATCGCGCTCACCGGTGACGCTCATCAACCCACCCATGCCCTGGATCATGAAATCGTAGCCGGGGCGCTCGCGGTACGGGCCGGTCTGGCCGAAACCGGTGACCGAGCAGTAGATGAGGCGCGGATTGATCTTTCTCAGGTCATCCCATCCGAGACCGTAACGCGCAAGGTCGCCGACCTTGTAATTCTCCAGCAGTACGTCGCATTGCGCGGCGAGATCGCGCACGATGCGCTGGCCTTCGGGTTTCGAGAGATTGAGCGTGACGGATTTCTTGCCGCGATTGGCGCATGCGAAATACGCCGACTCGCCGGTGTCGTTGCCGTTGGCGTCTTTCAGCCAGGGCGGCCCGAAGGCGCGCGAATCGTCGCCCGTCTTCGGGCGCTCGATCTTGATCACCTCGGCGCCGAGGTCGGCAAGGTTCTGCCCGGTCCAGGGCGCCGCGAGCACGCGCGAGAGATCGAGAACCCGGATGTGCGAGAGGGGGCCTGCCATGGTGCGTCCTTTCAGGAACTGCGCCGGGGCGCGCTTCAGCGCCCGACGAACTTGGGTTTGGCCTTGCGGAGGAACGCCTCGCGGCCGATACGGTAGTCCTCGGTGTCCAGCGAATCGAAATTTGCGTCGATCTCCGCCTCGGAAAGGGGCGGCGAGACCGGAAGCAGCCGACGCACGTACTGTTTGTGCCAGCGAGCCACCAGAGGCGCGCCCGCCGCGATGCGTCGCGCGGTTGCGTAGGCCTCCTCCTCCACCTTCTCTTCGGCGACGACCCGGGTGAGCAGGCCTTTTGCAAACGCCTCGTCCGCGTCGAGCATGCGTCCCTCGAGCAGGATTTCGAGCGCGGTCGCCCTGCCGATCAGCGGCAGGACCGAGGCGAGCTCGTCATACGCGATCGCAAAGCCCAGCCGGTTGATCGGCACGCCGAAGCGCCCGGAGCGTCCAGAGATGCGCAGATCGCACTGGCAGGCGATCTCGAGACCGCCGCCCGCGCACGGGCCCCGGATCATCGCGACGGTGGGGTGGCGGCATTCGGCGATCGCGCGCAAGGCGCCGAATACGTGCTGCCGATGATAGATTTTCGCCTGCTCGCGGGTGTCGCGCACGCGCTCGAATTCGGCGATGTCTGCGCCCGCGGCGAACGCCTCGTCGCCTGCGCCGCGCAGCACGATGCAGCGCAGGTCCTCGTCGGCCGACAGCTCGCGCATGCGCGCGGCCAACTCGCCCCACATCGCGAGCGTGAGAGCGTTCAACTTGCCGGGATTGTCGAGCGCGACGGTGGCGATGCCGGCGTCGCGGCCGACTTGTATGCCTGGACTCATCGGGTTCATGTGCGGGTTGGACAGGGAGTTTACCGTGCACCCGCGCGTGGTGTCCGCGCTCATGGGGCTCAGACGCGCTGCAACAGCTCTCGCGAAGCCACGATCCGCCCTTCCACGAAATTTCCGTGGCATTGCTCGATCGCTCGCAGGTCGTAGACGTAGTTCACCATCAACCCGCAGGATTCGCGCAGGCCGCGCGCCGAGCGGTTGGCAAGAAAATTGACGCGCTCGACGCGGGCGCCGTTATCGAGATGGAATTTCGCGACCGGGTCGGTCGCGGCATCGTCGTCCCGCGTAAGCAGCAGGTAGGCGCCGCCCATCCGCAACAAGGCCTCGCGCACGGGTTTTCCCGCACCTTCCAGCGCGGCAAGGTCGGGCGGCTCGAGCGATTCGCCGAACGCACTGCGCAGCAGGTCTCGCGCACGCTCCACGCGTTCGCCAGCGCCCTTCGGAAGTCGTCCCGCATCGAACGGCGCGCCGTGTCGCAGCCATGCCGCAAAGCCGGGCATCGGCGAGAGCGTGCAGAAACGGGCGAGGCGCGGGAACTCGGCTTTCAGCGTCTCGCACACCTGCTTGATGAGAAAGTTTCCGAGTGAGACCCCGCGCAGCCCCGGCTGGCAGTTGGAGATGGAATAGAACGCCGCATGACGTGCCCGCTCCGGGTGCGGATCGACATCGTTGCCATCGATCAGCGGCGCGATCGAGTCCGGCATCGTGTTCAGCAGCGCGACCTCCACGAAGATCAGCAGATCCTCCGGCAGAGCCGGATGCAGGAAGGCAAAGCAGCGCCGGTCGGACTGGAGGCGTCGCCGCAGGTCGTTCCAGTCGCGGATCGCGTGCACCGCCTCGTGCTGGATGATCTGCTCCAGCAGGCGCGCCGGCGAGCGCCAGTCGACGCGCGCCAGGTTCAGGAAGCCCGGGTTGAACCAGGAACCGAGCAGGTGGCGGAAGTCGGCTTCCACCGCCTGCAGCTTGGGTCTGCGCTTGAGTTCGCGCAGCAGGTCCGCGCGAATGCCGAGCAGCGTCGCAGCGCCGTTCGGTGCGCGATTGATCCGGCGCAGAAGTTCCTGGCGTGGCGGCTCGGCCAGGTGGAACAGACGGACCATCGATTCCGCCGAGCGGGTTTCGGCATACCGCTGCGCCTGCTCCAGCACCTGTTGCGGGTCGGGAGAAAATTCCTCGGCGAGCATCGAGAAGAATTCGGCGCGGGCTTCGCCGGAGAGCGCCTGGTACTGGCGGATCAGCGAGGCCGCGAACTTGACGCTGTCTGCGACCCCGCGCTCGCTCATCAGCGTCCGGCAGGTTTCGCGCAGCGCGCGTATCGACGCATCGTCGCGTACGCGCTGGCGCGCCTTCTTGAGCCCTTCGAACATTACCGGCCCTGCTCCTCAAACCGCACGCGGTCGATGGGCAGATCTGCCGGAACCTCCACCGGGAAATCGAGCAGGATCTGCGCGTAGGACTTGCCGAGCGGGTCGGAGGAGAGCGACGAGGTTCCGCCACCGGCAAGCGCGTCGTGCAGCAGGAAATTGAGCGCGTTCAATCCCGGCAATTCATGGCGCTCGACCCGGCTGCCGGTCATCAGGTGGGCGAAATAGCGTCCCACGGCCTCCGGGGTCAGCGAGCGGCGCAGCCACGGCAGGTAATCCGCCTTGCGCGCGATGACGCCGATGTTGGAGGTGTTCCCCTTGTCGCCGCTGCGGGCGTGCGCGATGCGCACCAGCGGCACGGTGACCGGATTCGCAGGCGTCTCGGCGATTCTTCCAGCCGATTCCGCTGCCACGGGCGTGGTCGGCGCCGCCGCTGCCGCAACCTGGACCGGCGTCTCGCGTCCTTCGAGCAGCACGCTCAGATGCACGCGCTCCTTTGGAACCAGCGTCGCGAAATGCCGTATGCAGGGCCGGATGTCCGGCCGGCTGCCGAAATGCCCGCGCGTGCCGGGCCCCATCGAAACGCCAGCGGATGCAACCTCCTTGCGCAGGTACTCGAGCGCCGCGCGCGAAGCGTGCCGCGCGGCAATGCGCAGCACCACCTCGCGCGAGTCCTTGATCCGGCCGTGCGGTCCGTACATCGATTCGGTGCCGAGGAACTCGACGCGCGTTTCGGCGTAATCGCCGAATCCCCGCTCGTGCATCATGCGGCGCGTGCGCGCGAGGAAGGCTTCGGCGGTCTTCCGCGCCTTCGCAATGGCGTTCAGTCCGCGGATCATCTGCAGCACCTCGATCTGGAAGTCGCGTTCGTAGGTGATCGAGACCTTGTAGTCCGGTGTCGGCGAGCGCCCGCGCGCCCCGGACACGCGCACGCGTTCGTCCCCCGCGGCTTCGACGCTGACATTGCGCAAGTCGCAGGTCACGTCGGCCAGCACATAGGCCGCTGGATCGCCGATCTCATAGAGGACCTGCTCGGCCACCGCTGCGGGCCGCACCAGCCCCCCGGTGCCCTCCGGCTTGGTAACGAAGAACGTGCCGTCGGCTGCGCACTCGATGATCGGGTAGCCGATCCGGTCCCAGCCGGGTACCTGGTCCCAGTCGGTAAACAATCCGCCGGTCGCCTGCGCGCCGCATTCGATGATGTGCCCGGCGAGCGATCCTTGACTAAGCCGGTCGAAGTCGTTCCACGCCCAGCCGAACTCGTGCACCAGCACGCCGAGCACCACCGCGCTGTCGACGCAGCGCCCGGTGACGACCACCTGCGCACCGAGCGCCAGGGCCTTGGCGATGCCGCCGGCGCCGGTGTACGCGTTGGCCGAAAGGATGCTCTCGGGCAGAGGCACGCCGGTTTCGAAGCAACGCGCGCCGGCCGCACGCAGCGCGGGGAGCTCCGCCATCACGTCGTCGCCGACCACTGCCGCAACCTTCAGGCAAACGCCCGCGTCACGTGCGAGTTTTTCGACCGCCTGTGCGCAGCCCACCGGGTTGAGGCCGCCCGCGTTGGCGACCAGTTTCACGCCGCGTCCGGCGATCGACTGCAGGTTCTCGCCGATCGCTCCGGTCACGAAGTCGTGCGCGTAACCCATCTGCGGGTTCTTCCGCTTCTGGCGCGCGAGGATCGCCATCGTGGTCTCGGCGAGGTAGTCGTAGACCAGGTAGTCGATACGCGGCGCCGCCAGAAGTTGCGGCGTGGCCAGCGACGAATCGCCCCAGGCGGCGCTGGCGCCGCCGATGCGAACGATCTTGTCCCTGGCCATGAGCACCATGCTAGCCTTGCGCCCTGCAACCAAGCAAGCAGTCAGGAGCGCATGCCGAAGTTCGAATCACGCATCGACACGCAGGGCCGAGCGGCGAAGGAGAACCGGGAAACGTCGCTTGCGCGCATTGCCGAGTGGCGCGCGCTCGAGCGCCGTTCGCTCGACGCGGCGCAGGCAGCCGAAAAGCGCTTCCGCGAGCGCGGGCAGCTGATGCCGCACGAGCGCGTGGCGCTGCTGCTCGATACCGGTTCGCCCTGGCTGCAGCTTTCCACGCTTGCGGGCTACGCGCAGGAAGTGGACGATCCGCGCAAATCCATCCCCGGCGGCGGGAGCATTACCGGCATCGGCATCGTCTCCGGTGTGCGCTGCCTGGTATCCGCGACCAACAGCGCGATTGCCGCGGGGGCGCGCCAGCCGATGGGCCTGGAAAAGCAGCTGCGCGCGATGGACATCGCGCTCGAGCAGAAGCTGCCGTTCGTGCATCTGGTCGAGTCGGCCGGCGCGAACCTGCTCACCTACCAGGTCGAACACTTCATCCACGGCGGCGGGCTGTATAACCGCCTGGCGAAGCTCTCCGCTGCGGGAAACCCGTTGATCACCATCGTGCACGGCGCTTCCACGGCGGGCGGGGCCTATATGCCGGGCATGTCGGATTACGTGGTGATGGTCAGGAACCGGTCGCGCGCATTTCTTGCCGGGCCGGCGCTGCTCAAGGCCGCCACGGGCGAAGAGGCCGACGAGGAAACCATCGGCGGGGCGGAAATGCACGCCACGGTATCCGGCCTCGCGGAGTACCTCGCCGAGGACGACCGCGACGCGATCGGCTTGGCGCGCGAGTTGATGGGCGTGCTCGAATGGGATCGTTCCGTCGAATCCTTCGGCGGGGAGCCTCCCGCGTACCCGGCCGAGGAGTTGCTCGATTTCGTGCCGCTCGAGGCACGCCGGTCTTATGACGTGCGCGAGGTGCTGGCGCGTATCGTGGACGGTTCGGTCATCGCGGACTTCAAGCCGCTTTACGGTCCTGCTACCGTCTGCGCGCATGCGCGCGTTGCGGGCCGCGCCGTGGGTCTGATCGGCAACAACGGCCCGCTCGATCCCGCCGGCGCGAACAAGGCGACCCATTTCATCCAGGTGTGCTGCCAGTCGGGCACGCCGCTCGTTTTTCTGCACAACACCACCGGCTATATCGTAGGCGTGGATTCGGAGCGCGCCGGCATGATCAAGCATGGCTCGAAAATGATCCAGGCCGTGGCCAATGCCAACGTTGCGCGCATCGCACTGCACATCGGCGCCTCGGTCGGTGCCGGCAACTACGGCATGTGCGGCCGGGGATTCAACCCGGACTTCGCCTTCACATGGCCAAATGCGAAAACCACCGTGATGGGCGGCGAGCAGGCGGCGCTCACGATGGAGTTCGTCGCGCGCGGCGCGGCAAGGCGCCGAGGCGCAGCGCTCGACGAGGCGATGCTCGCAGAACAGCGCAGTCGCATCCTCGAGAGCTTCGAGCGCCAGGCCGACGCCTTCTACACTTCGGGTCTGCTGCTCGACGACGGTGTCATCGACCCGCGCGACACCCGCGCCGTGCTGGCAATGGCGCTCGATCTGTGCGCCAGCGCGCGCCGACGCAGCCTGCGACCGATACAGTTTGGCGTGGCGCGGCCCTAGCCGGAATGAGATTCGAAACCCTTCTGATCGCCAATCGCGGCGAAATCGCATTGCGCGTGATGCGCAGCGCGCGCCGTCTGGGTTTGCGGTGCGTGGCGGTGTATTCCGAGGCCGACCGCGACGCGCCGCACGTGCGCGCCGCCGATGCGGCCGTATGCATCGGCCCGGCGAGCGCTGCAGAGTCCTACCTTTCGATCGAGCGGATACTCGACGCGTGCCGCCGCACCGCTGCGCAAGCCGTGCATCCGGGATACGGCTTCCTGTCGGAGAATCCGCACTTCGCGCGCGCCTGCGGCGAGGCGGGTATCGTGTTCGTCGGCCCGCCGGTTGAACCGATCATTGCGATGGCGAACAAGTCCGCCGCCAAGCGCCGCATGCAGGCTGCCGGCGTGGCGTGCATTCCAGGCTACTCGGGGAAGGACCAGTCCGACGCAAGGCTTGCCGACGAAGCCCAGCGCATCGGCTATCCGTTGATGATCAAGGCGGCCGACGGCGGCGGCGGACGCGGCATGCGGCGCGTAGAGCGCCGGGATGAATTCGCAGCGGCGCTGGCCTCGGCACGCACCGAAAGCGAACAGGCTTTCGGCTCGCGCGAGGTTCTTCTCGAGCGCTCGCTCGAAGGCGCGCGCCACGTGGAAGTGCAGGTGATGGCGGATGCGCACGGACATGTCGTGCACCTGGGCGAGCGCGACTGCTCGGTGCAACGCCGCCATCAGAAGGTGATCGAGGAATCTCCATCGCCCGCGGTGGACGCCAGGCTGCGCGCGCGCCTGGGCGAGCTTGCGGTGACCGCGGCGCGTGCGGTCGGCTATGTAGGCGCGGGTACCGTGGAATGCCTGCTGGATTCGAGCGGCGAATCCTATTTCATGGAGATGAATACGCGCCTGCAGGTCGAGCATCCGGTCACCGAGCTGGCGACCGGATTCGATCTGGTCGAGCTGCAGTTGCGCATCGCGCAAGGCGAGGCGCTGCCGTTTGCGCAAGACGACGTCGAGTTGCGCGGTCATGCCATCGAGGCGCGCCTGTACGCGGAGGATCCCGCGCAGCAGTTCCTGCCCCAGACCGGCACCCTCGAGCGTTGGCGGGCCGCGCAGGGCGTGCGCGTGGATGCCGGAGTCGAGCAGGGCACGCGGGTGACGCCCTATTACGACCCGATGCTGGCCAAGATCATCGCGCATGGTGCCACGCGCGACGAAGCCCGCACGCGTCTGGTCGCGGCGCTGCGCGAAACTTGCGCGCTTGGCGTCGTCACCAATCGCGATTTCCTGATCGCATGCCTCACGCACCCCGAGTTCGTGGCGGGCAAGGCGAGCACCGGCTTCGTCGCCGCGCACCGAGCCGCGCTGCTCGCGCCGGCCCCGCTGGAGAGCGACTTCCTGCGGGCCGCGCTGGTCTGCTATGCCTGCGGGCCGCGCGCCGTGCGCGGCGCACGCCCGCCGGTCGGCGCGCTGACCCAGACGATCGAACTCGAATGCGACGGCGTGCGAGGTAGCGTTCGCATCCGCCGCGAGGGCGCTACCCTCTCGGTCTACAGCGAGAACGGCGAGCCGTTGCCGGCAGCGATTCGCGATGGTGATCTCGAGATCGGAGGCGTAAGCATCGCCGTCGATCACGCGTGGACCGATGGCCTCCTGTGGCTGCAAGCCGGCGGCGCGGTGCGCCGCTTCAGCGACGTCACGCTTGCCGCGCGCGCGCGCGCTTCGGCCGGTGATCCGCTGCTGCGCTCGCCGCTTGCCGGTCGGGTCGCGGCAGTCCTCGCCAGACCCGGCGAGACGGTCAAGAAGGGACAATCGGTGGTGGTGATCGAGTCGATGAAAATGGAGAACCACGTTGCGGCCGGCGTGAACGGGATCGTGACGGAGGTCCTGGTGCGGGTCGGCATGCAGGTCGCGCCCGGCGCGCGCCTGGCGGTGATCGATCCGGAGCCGGCGGAGCAGGCATGAGCGCAGACTCTGCTGTTGACGTTCTGCTCGTGGAGCGCAGCGCGGACGGCATCGTCACGCTCGTGCTCAATCGCCCCGAAGCGCACAACGCGCTCAACCCCGAGCTCTCGGCAGCGCTCGAGCGGGCCGTAGAAGCGTTGCGCGGCGATGCTGTGCTTCGGGCCGTGGTGTTCACCGGCGCGGGCGAGAGCTTCTGCGCAGGGGGCGACATCAAGTCGATGCGCGAGACGGTGGCGGGCGAGCGCGCGCTGCGGGTGCAGCGCAGCGAGCGTTTCGCGGCAATGCTGGCTGCAATCCGCACGCTTCCGGTTCCCGTGCTGGCGCGGGTGAACGGCCCGACCCATGGCGGAGGCGCGGGGTTGGTATCGGTTGCGGACATTGCGATCGCCTCCGACACGGCGGTCTTCGGCTTCACCGAGCCGAAGATCGGCATCGCGCCGGCGACGATTTCGCCCTACGTGCTGGAGCGGATCGGCGCAGCCGCGGCCCGCCGGCTGTTTCTCACCGCGCAGCGCTTTCCGGCGGCAGAAGGCCTGCGTCTTGGTTTGTACGACAGCGTCGTGCCGCGCGGCGAACTGGATGCGCAAATGAAGCACGAGCTGGATGCGATCCTGCAATGCTCGCCGAGCGCGCTTGCGGCCTGCAAGCGGCTGATCGCTGAGGTGCCGCGCCTCGAGCGCCGCGCTGCGATCGCGCACACCGCGCGGGTGCTAGCCGATCTATGGGAAACCGACGACGCGCGCGAAGGCATCGCCGCATTCGCCGAGAAGCGCAAGCCGCGCTGGCTGCGCAAGACCTGAGAGCGGGAAACGTGCCCGGACCACTGCATGGCCTGCGTGTGCTCGATCTGTCGCGCGTGCTTGCCGGGCCATGGTGCGTGCAGAACCTGGGCGATCTCGGCGCGGACGTGATCAAGGTCGAACGCCCCGTCGCCGGAGACGATTCGCGTCATTGGGGGCCGCCGTGGCTGAAGGACGCGCAGGGCGAGCCGACGCGCGAGTCGGCGTATTACCTCTCTGCCAACCGCAACAAGCGCTCGGTGGCGATCGATATCGCCGTTTCCGAAGGGCAGCAGTTGGTGCGCCGGCTGGCAGAGCGTTCGGACGTCCTGATCGAGAACTACAAGGTCGGTGGAATGAAGAAGTTCGGACTCGACTACGCTTCGGTCCACAAAGTGAATCCGCGCATCGTGTACTGCTCGATCACCGGTTTCGGCCAGGACGGCCCCTACGCCGAGCGGCCCGGGTACGACTACCTGTTCCAGGGCCTGGGAGGCTTGATGAGCGTTACCGGCGAACGCGACGACCGGCCGGGAGGCGGGCCGCAAAAGGTCGGTATCCCGCTCGTGGACCTGTTCACCGGGATGTACGCGACGGTTTCGATCCTCGCTGCGCTGCATCACCGGGATACGGGAGGCAACGGGCAGCACATCGACATTTCGTTGTTCGATACGGTGCTGGCGATGAGTTCCGGGGCGCTGTCGAACTATTTCTGCAGCGGCAAGGTGCCGGGGCGTCTCGGCAACGCGTCGGCCAACATCACGCCCTACGACATGTTTCCCTGCGCCGACGGGCAGATGATCGTTGCAAGCGCCAACCAGTCGCAGTTGGCATCGCTCGCGCGCGCGATCGGCAAGCCCGAGCTCGCCGCCGATCCGCGTTTTGCCGACAATGCCGCCCGCATGGCGAATCACGCGGAGCTGATGGCGCTGCTCTCGGAAGTGTTCCGCGCCAAGCCGCGCATCGAGTGGGAGGAGATTTTGTACCGCGCCGGTGTGCCCTGCGGTCCGATCAACGACTACCGTCAGGCGCTCGCCCATCCCCAGGCGGCGCACCACGGCACGAAGATCGAACTCGAGCACCCGTACGGCGTGCGCGTGCCCGGTGTGGCGAACCCGATGCGGTTTTCCGAAACGCCGGTCGAATACCGCCGCGCGCCGCCCTTGCTCGGCCAGCACACGCGCGAAGTGCTGGTCGGGATACTCGGCCTTGGAGAGAGCGAAGTGGACCGGCTGGAGGCGGAGAAAGTGATCGGGTCGCGGTACTAAGCGAGCGTGGCGAGCGCGAATGTCAGGCAAGCGCAGCCAACACCACCATCGCCAAAGACCCCGCAAGCACGCCGGCAAGTAGGTTGCGGCGCGTGAAGAAGCAGAACGCGCCGGCGCGGAGCGCGCCGCGCAGGTCGCTCAACTCAGCGCCCTACAAAACCGGGTTTCTTCTTGGCGAGAAATGCCGCGAACCCGGTTCTAAAGTCTTCCGTGTCGAAGCAAGCGTAGCCTTCATCGTGTTCCTCGGCCGTCAAAGGCCGTGGATCCGCCAGACGGCGGATGAACTTCTTGTGCCAGCGCGCTACCAGCGGTGCCCCATCGGAAATGCGGCGGGCGGCCGCATAGGCTTCCGTGACTACATCGACATCCGGCACCACCCGGCAAACAAGTCCCTTCTCGTACGCTTCGCGCGCACCCCAGATGCGTCCCTCGAGCAGAATCTCCAGAGATGCCGCCCGTCCAACGGCGCGCATCATTCCCCGCAACTCGTCGTAGGCTTCCGTCAGTCCGAGGTTCTTCACCGGCACGCCGAAGCGCGCGGATTCGCTGCAAATCCGCAAATCGCATTGCGATGCCACCAGCAGCCCGCCGCCGACGCAGGTGCCCTGGATGAGCGCCACGGTCGGATGGCGGCATTCGCTGAGCGCACGCATCGACCCCGCGAGGTCCTGTCCGTACTTTTTCGCCTGCTCCGCGTTTGCCCGTTCGGCATGAAATTCGGAGATATCGGCGCCGGCCGCGAAAGCCTTCTCGCCCGCGCCGCGCAGTACGATGCAGCGCAGGCTCTCGTCAGCGTCGAGCTCGCGTATTGCCGCACCCAGACCGATCCACATGCCCTTGTCGAGCGCGTTCATGCGTTCAGGGTTGGAGAGCGCGACGGTGGCGATATCGCCATCGCGCGTGAGCAGGATTTCGCCGCTCATGCGCCGCCCCGGATAGCGGGCCGAATCCGCGCGATCGCGCTGGAAATGAGCGGCCAGAACAGCAGAATGAGTGCCAACGTCGTGATCGAGCCCACGAGGCCGTTCGACCAGAACACGCGCATGTCGCCTCCCGCCCCGATCATCGACAGCCGGAAGGAATCCTCGGCGCGGTTGCCGAGCACGAGCGCGAGCGTGAAAGGGGCGAGCGGAATGCCGATCTTCTTGAATACATAACCGACGACGCCAAAAACGAGCATCAGCCAGATGTCGAACATGGCGTTCTGGATTGCGTAGGCGCCGATCGCGCAAGACACCACGATCATCGGCGCGATCGCCGCGAACGGCACCCGCAGGACGGCGGCGAAAAGCGGCACGGTCGTGAGCACCAGGACGAAGCCGACGACGTTGCCGAGATACATCGACGCGATCAGCCCCCAGACGAAGCCCTTGTGCTCAACGAACAGCAG
>JBGOTT010000031.1:0-21166 GCA_041476585.1 Gammaproteobacteria bacterium
ATCCAGGCGATCAAGCGCGCCGCGACCAGGAGCGGCGTGCTGATGCTCGACGAGATCGACAAGCTCGGCATGGGCGGCTTTCACGGCGACCCGAGTTCGGCGCTGCTCGAAGTGCTCGACCCGGAACAGAACGCGAAATTCCGCGACAACTACCTCGGCGTGGATTTCGACCTGTCGAGGGTGATGTTCATCGCCACCGCCAACCAGCTGGATACGATTCCGGGCCCGTTGCGCGACCGCATGGAGATCATCCATCTTCCGGGCTACACCGAGGAAGAGAAACTCGAGATCGCGAAGCGTTATCTCGTTAAGCGCCAGCTCGAAGCCAACGGCCTCAAGCCGGAGCAGGCGCAGGTGAGCGAGGCCGCATTGCGCGCGCTGATCGCCGACTACACGCGCGAAGCTGGTGTGCGCAATCTCGAGCGCGAGCTCGGGGCGGTGCTGCGCCACGCGGCGATGAAGATCGCCGAAGGGATAGCTGAAAGTGTCGCGGTGGATGTGCCGGACCTGCACGCCATCCTCGGCGGGAAGAAGTTTGAAAACGAAATCGCGCTGCGCACGAGTGTGCCGGGCGTGGCCACCGGGCTGGCGTGGACCCCGGTGGGCGGCGACATCCTGTTCATCGAAGCGTCGAAGGTCACGGGCTCGGGCAAGCTGATCCTCACCGGCCAACTGGGCGACGTGATGAAGGAGTCCGCGCAGGCGGCGCTGACGCTCGCCAAGACGCACACCGGCAATGCGCTCGACAAGGTGGACATCCATGTGCACGTGCCAGCGGGCGCGACGCCCAAGGACGGTCCGAGCGCGGGTGTAGCGATGTTCCTCGCGCTCATATCGCTCCTGTCGGGCAACCCGGTGCGCAGCGACGTCGCGATGACGGGCGAGATATCGCTGCGCGGCCTGGTAATGCCGATCGGCGGCGTGAAGGAGAAGGTGCTGGCCGCATTGCGCGCGGGGATCAGCACGGTGATGTTGCCCAAGCGAAACGAAAAGGACCTCGAAGACGTCCCTGCCGAAGCGCGCGAAAAGCTAGAATTCGTCTTCCTCGAACGCGTGGAAGACGCGATTGCCTGCGCGATCGGCAACCCTCCCGAGCAGCGACCCGCCTCCTGAACTGACGGAGCAGGAGGCCGCCTCGCGCCTCGCGCAGGACGGCCCCAACGAGCTGCCCTCCGCGAAGCCCCGCAGCCTGCTCGCCATCGCCGGCAGTGTCGTGCGCGAGCCGATGTTCCTGCTGCTGATCGCCTGCGGCACGATCTACCTGCTGCTCGGCGACACAGGCGAGGCCCTGATGCTGCTCGCCTTCGTGTTCGTGATCCTCGCCATCACCTTCGCGCAGGAGCGCAAGACCGAGCGCGCGCTCGATGCGCTTCGCGACCTGTCCAGCCCGCGCGCACTGGTGATTCGCAGCGGCCAGCAAGAGCGCATTGCCGGGCGCGAGGTGGTGCGCGGAGACTTGCTGGTGGTGGCCGAAGGCGACCGCGTACCGGCCGATGCGGTGCTGCTCTCGGGGGTGAGCGTCACCGCCGACGAATCGATGCTCAGCGGCGAATCGGTGCCGGTGCGCAAGGCAGCGGCCGAGCGCGTGCCGAGTGAGATGCAACGGCCGGGCGGCGACGATTTGCCGTTTCTCTACTCGGGCACGCTGGTCGTGCAGGGCAAGGGGCTCGCGAGCGTGATCGCGACTGGAGCGCAAACCGAGATCGGGCGCATCGGCAGGGCACTCGAGTCCGTCGCGCAGCAACCGACGGGCGTGCAGCGGGAGACGCGCCGCGTCGTTACGCGCGTCGCGTGGTTCGGCGTCGCGTTGAGCCTCGCGGTGGCGCTTGTCTACGGCGTGCACCACGGGGAGTGGCTCCAGGGCGTGCTGGCGGGGATTACGCTGTCGATGGCGATCCTTCCCGAAGAGTTGCCGGTAGTACTGACGATCTTCCTCGGCCTGGGCGCGTGGCGCATCGCGGAGCAGCATGTCCTGACGCGGCGCATCCCGGTGATCGAAATGCTGGGCGCCGCCACCGTGCTGTGCACGGACAAGACCGGAACGCTCACGCAGAACCGAATGCAGCTTTCCTGCCTGTGCGTGGAGGACCGGCTGTTTGAGCCTGCGCGGGACGCCGGAAGCGGATTGCCGGAGGAATTCCACGAGCTGCTGGAATTCAGCATTCTCGCGAGCCGCCGGGAACCGTTCGATCCGATGGAAAAGGCGATCCAAGAGGCCGCGCAGGCGACGCTCGCCGGCACCGAGCACATGCACGGGGACTGGGAGTTGATGGACGAGTATCCGCTGTCGACCGAGCTGCTCGCGATGTCGCGCGTGTGGCGCTCACCCGGGCACGATCGCTACGTTATCGCCGTCAAGGGAGCACCCGAAGCGATTGGCGACCTGTGCCACCTCGCTCCCGCCGCGATCGAGACGCTCGAGCGGCGTGTGCTGCGGATGGCCGGGGAGGGCCTGCGCGTGATCGGCGTCGCCAAGGCCGCGTTCGGCGGCGCCGCGCTGCCGAGGAATCAGCACGACTTCCAGTTCGAATTCATCGGGCTGCTCGGGCTTGCCGACCCGGTGCGCGAAGCCGTGCCGGCCGCGATCCGGGAATGCCGTGCCGCCGGCATCCGCGTGGTGATGATCACCGGCGATTACCCGGCCACGGCGATGAACGTCGCGCAACGCATCGGGTTGCCGCTGGATGGCGGATCTCTCACGGGCCGCGACCTCGATGCAATGAACGATGAGGCGCTGCGGCTCCGCGTAAGAGACGTGAACGTTTTCTGCCGGGTGGCGCCGGAGCAGAAACTGCGGTTGGTGGAGGCGTTCAAGGCGGGCGGGGCGATCGTCGCCATGACCGGCGACGGCGTCAACGACGCGCCGGCGCTGAAGGCGGCGCACATCGGCGTGGCCATGGGCGGGCGCGGCACCGACGTCGCGCGCGAAGCGGCGTCGTTGGTGCTGCTCGACGACGATTTCTCCTCGATCGTGCGCGCCATCCGGCAGGGCCGGAGGATATTCGACAATCTCGGCAAGGCGATCGCGTTCGTGATCGCGGTGCACGTGCCGATCGTGGGCATGTCGCTGATCCCGGTGTTGCTCGGCCTGCCGCTGGTGCTGATGCCGGTGCACATATTGTTCTTGCAGCTGATCATCGATCCGGCATGCTCGATCGTGTTTGAAGCCGAGCCCGAAGAGTCCGACGTGATGCAGCGCCCGCCCCGGCCGAGCGGCGCCGCACTGTTCTCGCGCGCCACGGTAATGCTCGGCCTGCTGCAGGGGTGCTCGCTGCTCGCGGTGGTGGCCGCCGTTTACGCCATGGCTCTCTACCGCGGGCAGGGCGCGGAAGACGCCCGCACGCTGACCTTCGCGACGATGGTGCTGGCGAACCTCGGCCTCATCTTCGCCAACCGTTCCCGCTCGCGCAGCCTGCGCGAATCGCTCGACACCCGCAATCGCGCGTTGTGGTGGGTGACCGGCGGTGCACTGGTTTTCCTGCCAATCGCGCTTTACGTCCCGGGATTGCGAGGCCTGTTCCATTTCGGTCCGCTGCACGCGGACGACGTCGCGCTCGTGGTGCTCGCAACCGCGCTTTGCACTGCGGGCTTCGAAGCCGCCAAGTTTATCCGAGGTTCCGCACCGCACGCGGGCGGCGCAGCCGTGCGAAAATGAGACGATGAAGCCGCAGCCCGACCTCGCCTTCAAGCCCGCCACCGTCGCCGAAGCCTGGCTCGGGCTGCTCGCTGCGCATGGTATCGATTATCTGTTCGTCAACGCGGGCACCGATTTTGCGCCGCTCGCGGAGGCCTATGCCAAGGGCCAGTCGCTCGGCTGGAAGATGCCCAGGCCGGTTGCGGTACCGCACGAGAACGTCGGCGTGGCGATGGCGCACGGCTACACCATGGTGACCGGCCGCACGCAGGCAATGATGGTGCACGTCGGCATGGGCACCGCCAACGCGGTGAATGGCCTCTACAACGCGTACCGGCAGAGAATCCCGATGCTGTTCACCGCCGGCCGCACGCCGATCCTGGAGGCGGGCGGGGTGCGCGCCTCGCGCAACAATTTCATCAACTGGGCGCAGGAGATGTACGACCAGGCGGGGATGGTGCGCGAGGTGGTGAAATGGGACTACGAGCTGCGCCATCCGCAACAGGTCGAGAGCGCCCTCGAACGCGCCCTGGCCATCGCCGCCAGCGCGCCGCAGGGACCGGTGTATCTCACGCTGCCGCGGGAAGTACTGGCTGCGGACCTGGGCGCAGAGAGCGTTTCCCTCGGTGCGATCGCCGTGCCGGCACCGCGGGCGCCGGCGGCTGACGCGATCGCCCGGGCCGCCGGGTGGCTCGCGCAAGCGCGCCATCCGCTCATCATTACCGCCAACTGCGGGCGCACTGCGCACGAGGCGCGCGCGCTGCAGCAGTTCGCCGAACGGCTCGCGATCCCGGTCATTCACTATCGCCCGCGCCATCTGGCGCTCGCCACGTCGCATCCGCTTGCCGCCGGCTGGGATCCGCACGCGCTGCTGAAACAGTCCGACTGCGTGCTGGTGGTCGATTGCGACGTGCCGTGGATCCCCGCACAGGGACAACCACTGCCGACTGCGCACGTGGTGCAACTCGGCATCGATCCGCTTTGGCCGGATTACCCGATGCGCGGATTTCGCAGCGACCTGACGCTCGATTGCGATACGCAGCTCGGCCTCGAGGCGCTCGCGCAGGCCGTCGCGGCAGGCGGACTGCGCGCATTGCCGCCCGCGAAGCCTTCTCGTCCGGCGCCGCAAGCTGCAGGCGCGACGATCACGGCCCGGTATGTTTCGACGTGCCTGAGCGAACTCATCGATGCCGACACGCTGGTGGTCAACGAGTATCCGCTGACGCTGGAGGACATGACGCTCGGGCCGGGGCAGTATTTCTCGCACCCGCCCTCGGGAGGCCTCGGCTGGGGTCTGGGCGCGGCCCTCGGCGCGAAGCTCGCCGCGCCTGAGAAGACCGTGATCTGCGCGGTGGGCGACGGCGCCTACATGTTCGGCAACCCGACGCCTGCGCACTGGATTGCGCAGGCGCAGGGGCTGCCGGTGCTGTTCGTGGTGTTCAACAACGCGCGCTGGGGCGCTGTGCATCGCGCGACGCTATCGGTCTACCCCGACGGCTACGCGGCGAAGGCGGCCGTGCCGCCATTCACGCAGCTCGATCCCGCGCCGCAGTTCGAGAAAGTCTGCGAGGCGTGCGGCGGCTGGGGCGAGCACGTCACCTCGCCCGCCGAGGTGATGCCCGCGCTGAAGCGCGCGCTCGCTGTGGTGCGAAACGAAAAGCGCCAGGCGCTGCTCAACATCGAAGTAGAAGCCAGCACCGCTCGCACCAGCTGACGGGTCTTACGCAGTCGCGAATTCGATCACCTGGCGCAGCGCCTGGCCGTCGGCGAGGCGGTCGAGGGCCTCGTTGATCGCTTCCAGCCGGATGCGGTGCGACACCAGCGAGGCGGCCGGAAACCTGCCGTCGCGATACAGTTCGATGAAACGCGGCACGTCGCGCCGCGTGATCGAGGAGCCGAGGTAGCTTCCCTGCACGAGCGCGCCGCTCGCCACCAACTCGGCGATCTTGAGCGGATGCGCGACGTCCGGTCCGGGCAGGCCGAGCGCCGTGACGCGACCGCCGCGGCGTATCAACCTCGTCGCGAGCGCAAATCCGTCCGGCGTGCCCGAGGCTTCGATCGCGTGATCGAACCCGGGCGCGGGATCGCCGCTTCCGGCGACGCGCACCTCGCTCGCGCCGAGCGTGCGCGCGAGCGGCAATTTCGCCTCCAGCCGGTCGAACGCCGCGATGCGCGCGGCGCCCGCGGACCTGGCGCCGAGGATGGCTGCGAGGCCGACCGCGCCCAGGCCGATCACGGCGACCGAATCGCCGGCGCGCACGGCGGCGGTGTTGACCGCGCTGCCCGCGCCGCACAGCACGGCGCAGCCGAACACGCAGGTGTGCTGCGGCGGCAGCCCTGCCGGAATCTTGGCGAGCGAGGCTTCCGCCACCAGCGCGTACTCGGCGAACGCCGCGAGCCCCATGTGGTGGTGCACCGGCCCGCCGTGGCAGGTGAGGCGTGTGCCGCCGGTGATCAACTCTCCCTTGCGGTTCGCAGCTGCGCCGGTTTCGCACAGCCAGGGCTGCCCGCCGCGGCACCGCGCGCAGTTTCCGCACTGGGGAAGATAGACCAGCACGACCTCGTCGCCGCACCCCACGCTCTGCACGCCCGCGCCCGTGGCCTCGACGCGCCCGGCGGCCTCGTGGCCGATCACCATCGGCAACGGCCACACGCGCGCGCCGTTCACCACGGACAGATCCGAGCGGCACAGGCTCGCCGCGCGGACCCTCACCAGCACTTCGCCCGGGGCAGGGTCGGGGAGTTCCAGTTCGACGATATCGAGCGGGCGCGAGCGCGCATAGGGGCGCGGCAGGCCGCGTTCACGCAACAGGGCGCCACGGAAGCGGATCACGCGCTTACTTCTCGGGCAATTGTTAGATGTGCTGCTTGGGGTAGCGCTCCCGTTCGGACGGCGTCATGAACTCGGCGCCGTAGATCAGCTCGCGTCGCATTTCCCGTGCCCAGACGGAGGAGGAGAGGGCAACAGAGGCAACCAGCGCCGCGAGTGGCCGGCGGGAGCGCATGGATGGAAATCTACCCGCCAGCGCGCTTCCGGGTTTGATCCACATCAAGACCAAGCATTTCGCGCACCCATTCGAGCACCACCGCCAGGCGCGGCGGCAGCAGGTCTTCGGCCTCGGCCAGGCTCACCCAGCGCCATTCGTCGTGCTCGGGCCTGCCCAGTTCGGGCGATACCGGCAGCGTGATTTTCTCGACTTCGGTCTCGGCGAGGTAGTAGCGCGCGATCTTGCCGCCGGCGTAGGGCAGGGTCTCGCGGAAATCCTCGCCGAACGCGAATTTGATTTCGCCGAGGCCGGTCTCCTCCCATACCTCGCGCCGCGCGGTGACCAGCTCGGATTCGCCGTCCTCGACCAGCCCTTTCGGAAAATCCCAGTGGCCGAACGCGCGCAGCACCAGCAGCCGCACGCCGTGCTCGCCGCGGCGATACAACACTGCGCCCGCGGAGCGGGGCTTGATGACCTCGGCAGCCCCCTTGGCTTGGGTAAGATGCTTGTCCATTCACGTGATTCTAAAGGAGCAGGCCATGGATGCGGCGATCAAGGAACTGTACGAGCGCGGGCTGAAAGTGCGCAAAGAGGTGCTCGGCGACAAATACGTCGACAACGCCATCAATTCGGCTGACGAGTTTACGCAGCCCTTGCAGGAATACCTCACGGCGCATGCCTGGGCAGCCACGTGGGCGCGGCCCGGGCTGGAGAACAAGACGCGTTCGATGCTCAACCTCGCTTTGCTGACCGCGCTCAACCGCGGCCACGAACTGAAGATCCATATCCGCGGCGCGCTCAATAACGGCGTCACCAGGGACGAGATGCGCGAAATCTTCCTGCACTCGGCGGCGTACTGCGGCGCGCCCGCGGCGATGGAGAGCTTCAGGCTGGCCAAGGAGGTGTTCAAAGAGGCGGGCATATGACCGCCCCGCAAGCCACCGGCACCATGCTCGAGCTCGAGCATTTCTGGATGCCGTTCACCGACAACCGCAGCTTCAAGCGCGCGCCCCGGCTGGTCGCGTCGGCGAGCGGCATGTATTACACCACCACCGACGGCAGGCAGGTGCTCGACGGGCTGGCGACCCTTTGGTGCGTCAACGCCGGGCATTGCCGGCCGAAGATCGTGCAAGCCATCCGCAGGCAGGCCGGCGAGCTCGATTTCGCCTCCGCGTTCTCGCTCGGCCATCCGCTGCCGTTCGAGGTCGCTGCGCGCATCGCGCAGATCGCGCCGGCGGGCCTTGAGCACGTCTTTTTCACCAACTCCGGCTCCGAGGCGGTGGACACGGCGCTGAAGATGGCGCTCGCCTACCACCGCCTGAACGGGCAGGCGACGCGCACCAGATTCATCGGCCGCGAGCGCGCCTACCACGGCGTGAACCTGGCGGGCATTTCGGTGGGCGGGGTGCCGGCGACGCGCAAGGCCTACTCGGGCGCGCTGATGCCGGGCGTGGACCACCTGCGCCATACGCAGGACCTGGCGAGGAGCGCGTTCTCGCGCGGCCAGCCCGCCCTCGGCGTCGAACTCGCAGACGAGCTCGAGCAACGGATCATCCCTCTGCACGGCGCGGAAAACATCGCTGCGGTGATCGTCGAGCCGGTCTCGGGTGCGGGCGGCGTGCTGGTGCCGCCAAAGGGTTACCTGGAGCGGCTGAGGGAGATCTGCACCCGGCACGGCATTCTGCTCATTTTCGACGAGGTGATCACCGGTTTCGGCCGCCTCGGCCAGCCGTTCGCCGCACAGGTATTGGGCATCCAGCCCGACCTGATCACGTTCGCCAAGGGGGTCACCTCGGGCAGCGTGCCGCTCGGCGGCGTGATCGTGAAGCAAGCGATCCACGCCGCGTTCATGAATGCGCCGGGAGGGGGCGTGGAGTTCTTCCACGGCTACACCTACTCAGGGCATCCGCTCGCCTGCGCCGCGGCTCTGGGCGCGCTTGACACCTACGCCGAGGAAGGCCTGTTGACGCGTGCGCGCGAGCTCGCGAAGCCGTTCGAGGATGCGGTGCATGCGCTGAAGGGCTTGCCGAACGTGATCGACTGCCGCAACCTCGGGCTGATCGGCGCGATCGAGATGTCGCCGCGGCCGGGCGCGCCCGGCGCGCGCGCGTTCGAAGCCTTCGAGAAATGCTGGGCGAAGGGCGTGTTCGTGCGCCCGATCGGCGACAGCATGGCATTCTGCCCGCCGCTGATCGCCGAGAAGAGGCACCTGGATGAAATGTTCTCGGTGACGGCGGAGGTGCTGCGGACCGTTGCCTAGAGCCACTTCGCCTTGCGGAAGCGGAAAAACAGGTAGACGTCGATGCCGACCATCAGGCCGACGGCAAACGGGTAGCCCAAGACCCACTTCAGTTCCGGCATGTGCTCGAAGTTCATGCCGTAGACGCCGGCGATCATGGTGGGGATGGCCACCAGCGCGCCATAGGCCGCCAGGCGCTTGACGGTTTCGTTCTCCTGCAGCGAGATCAACGACAGGTTCACGGTCATCGCCATGACCACCATCTCGCGCGTGGCGTCTATGGTCTGGTTGAGGCGCACCAGGTGGTCGTACACGTCGCGGAAATACTCGCCCATCCCGGCGCATATCTGCGGCACGCGTCCGCCGTAGAGCTTGCCCACTGACTCCAGCAACGGGCCGACTGCGTGCCTGAGGGTCATCAGCTTCTGTTTCAACCCGTACAGCGCCTCGATATTGGCGCGTGCCTGACTACCGGAGAAGATGCGCTCCTCGATCGACTCCAGTTGCGTTTCCAGATCGTCGAGGACCGGGAAGTAGCGGTCGACGACGGCGTCCATCAGCGTGTACAGCACGAAGCCCGAGCCGTTCTTCAGCAGCTCGGGTTCGCGCTCGCAGCGCTTGCGCACTTCGCCGAAGCCCTTCTCGGTGCGATTGCGCACCGACAGGATGTAGTTGCGGCCGACGAAGATGTTGATCTCGCCGACGTTCAACTCGTCCCCGGCCTGCTCGATGGTGTGCAGCGCGACGAACAGCGAATCGCCGTACTCCTCGATCTTCGGCCGCTGGTGGCCGTGGCGCGCGTCCTCGACCGCGAGCGGGTGCAGGTCGAACGCGCCCTGCATGTCGGCGAGCTCTGCGTCGTCCGGGTCCTGCAGCGCAACCCAGACGAAGGTGTCCGGGCGGCCGACGAACTCGTGGATCGCGCGCTTGTCGATGTCCGCGAATTTCCGGCCGTTCTGGTAGGCGACGCAATTGACGAGCATGAGAAGTGTATCCGTGGTTCGCCCGATGATACCGCCGGAAGGTAAAATGCGCGCCTTCACCCAAGGGCCACATATTCCCCAATGCCAGACATCAGCCGCCGCGCCGCAAGCCTTGGCACCGAAAACGCCTTCGTCGTGCTTGCCGAGGTGAACGCGCTTGCGCGCACCGGCAAGGACATCGTCTCGTTCTGCATCGGCCAGCCCGATTTCCCGGCCCCCGTGAACGTGCAGGAAGCGGCGATCCGCGCGATCAGGGGCGGCAAACACGGCTATACGCCCTCGGCCGGCATCGATGAACTGCGCGCGGCGGCGGCGAAATACCTCGGCGGAATGCGCGGCGGGCTGCCGATCCGGCCCGAGGATGTGGTGGTGGGAGCGGGTGCAAAACCGTTCATTGCTTACGCAATCCTGTCGACCACCGACCATGGCGCGGGCGACGAGGTGATCTACCCCAATCCGGGTTTTCCGATCTACGAATCGCAGATCGTCGCGTGCGGCGCGAAACCGGTGCCGATCCACCTGCACGAGGCGCGCGATTTCTCCTTCGACCCCGCCGAGCTGGAACGGCGGATCACGCCGAAGACGAAGCTGCTCATCCTTAACTATCCGCACAACCCCACCGGGGGCTTGTTGTCGCGCAAGGAGCTGGAGCAAATCGCCGCGATCCTCGCACAGCACCCGCAGGTGTGGGTGTACGCCGACGAGATCTACTCGCGTCTGGCTTACAGCGGCGAGTTCTTCTCCATCGCGCAGGTGCCGGGGATGTACGAGCGCACCATCATTTCGGACGGCGCCTCGAAGACCTGGGCGATGACCGGCTGGCGCATCGGCTTCACTTCGAACCCGTTGCTGGCGCCGGTGCTGACGCGCTGGATCACCAACACCGATTCCTGCGCCTCGCAGATCAGCCAGTGGGCGGCGCTGGAGGCGATCGAAGGCCCGCAGGATGCGGCCGCGATGATGAAGGCGAGCTTCCTCGAGCGGCGCGACCTGATCGTCGGATTGCTGAACAAGGTGCCGGGCGTGAGCTGCCGCATGCCGGGCGGCGCATTCTACGCCTGGCCCAACGTCACCGAGGCGTGCGGCATGATCGGAGCGCCGGATTCGGAGGAGTTCAGGAAGCGCCTGCTGAACGAGGCGGGCGTCGCGCTGCTCGCCGACATCCATTTCGGCTCGCGCGTGCCAGGCGAAGGCCAGCACGTGCGCTTTTCGTACGCCGCATCGAAAGAGATGATCGAGAAGGGCGTCGCGCGCATGGCGGAGTTCATCCGCACGAACACCCGCAAGGCTGCCTAGCAGCCCCGCCGGTGCGTGTCGATAGGCATACCCCATGAGCGTCGTCTGGAAGCCGCCCTCGGTCACGGTTGCCGCGGTGATCGAGCGCGAAGGCCGTTTCCTCGTGGTCGAGGAGGACTACGACGGCGCCCGGGTGCTCAACCAGCCCGCCGGCCACCTCGACCCGGGCGAGAGCATTGTGGCGGCGTGCGCGCGCGAAGTGCTCGAAGAAACCGCCCACCGCTTCGTGCCTGAGTCGCTGATCGGCATCTACCGCTGGTACTACGCGCCGCGCGACATCACCTTCATTCGCTTCACTTTCGCCGGGCGGCTCGAAGGCGTGGACCCGGGGAGGGCGCTCGATGCGGAGATCGTCGCGGTGCACTGGCTCACGCGCGCGGAGCTGGTCGCCAAGGCGACGATGCATCGCACGCCGCTGGTGATGTCCTGCGTCGACGACTTTCTCTCGGGCAAGCGGTATCCGCTTGGCGTGTTCGCGGGCGGTTATGCCTGAGCGCGTGGTGGTGGGAATGTCGGGCGGTGTGGATTCCTCCGTCGCCGCGCTGCTGCTGAAACGCGACGGCTACGACGTCGTCGGCCTCTACATGAAGAACTGGGAAGACGACGATGACGACGAGTACTGCTCGACGCGCCAGGACTTGATCGACGCGGCCGCGGCCGCAGACGTGATCGGCGTGGATCTCGAGGCGGTCAATTTCGCCGTCGAATACAAGGATCGCGTGTTCACCGATTTCCTGCGCGAGTATTCGGCCGGGCGCACGCCCAACCCGGACGTGCTGTGCAACGCGGAGATCAAGTTCAAGGCCTTCCTCGACCATGCGATGCGGCTGGGTGCTGCGCGCATCGCCACCGGGCATTACGCTCAGCTGCGTGAAGCAGATGGAGAGTTCGAGTTGCTGCGGGCGGTGGACGCCAGCAAGGACCAGAGCTACTTCCTGCACCGGCTGAACCAGCAGCAGCTCGCGCGCGTGATGTTCCCGGTCGGCCATTTGAGGAAGACCGAAGTGCGCAAGATCGCGCTCGAGGCGGGTCTGCCGAACCACGCCAAGAAGGACTCCACGGGAATCTGCTTCATCGGCGAGCGGCCGTTCCGCGAGTTCCTCAGCCGCTACCTGCCGAAGAAACCCGGCCCGATCGTCACCCCCGAAGGCGAGACGGTCGGCGAGCACATCGGCCTTGCGTTCTACACCATCGGGCAGAGGAAGGGCATCGGACTCGGTGGAAAGAAGGGCAGTTCGGGCGACGCGTGGTATGTCGCGCAGAAGGACATCGCGCGGAACGCCCTCACGGTGGTGCAGGGACACGACCATCCGCTGTTGATGAAGAAGAGCCTCGCGGCGCTCGACGCGAGCTGGGTCGCGGGCGAGGCACCGCCCGGCCTGTCGCACCACAGCGCGAAAACGCGCTACCGGCAGGCAGACTCGGGCTGCACCCTCTCGCGCGCGGGAAACGGCGAAATTGCCGTGGACTTCGACCAGCCGCAGTGGGCGGTGACCCCTGGGCAGTCGGTGGTGCTTTACGATGCCGAAGTGTGCCTCGGCGGCGGGATTATTTCTTCCTGATCCTTTCAGTCGCTACCTGGGAACGGTGTCCTGGAACGACGGGCGTTCCATCAGCTTGTCGAAGTGCTTCACCAGATTCGGGTACTTGCCGCGCCACTCGATGCCGGCGGGTTTGCGGAAATCGAGCCAGCCGAGGCAGCAGCCGAAGGCGATGTCGGCGAGCGTGTAGCCATTGCCGTGGCACCACGGCCGCTCGCCCAGCTCGGCGGACATCGCCGCGAGGCCACGCTCGACCTTGCCCTTCTGCCGCTCGACCCAGGCGTCGCTCTGCTCTTTCTTCACGCGCAGCGATTCGTAACGGATCAGGATCCCCGCGTCGATGACGCCGTCGGTGAGCGCCTCCCAGCGGCGCACCGCGATGCGCTCGCGGTTCTCATCCGGGATCAGCCGGCTGAACGGCGAGACGTTGTCGAGGAATTCGACGATGACGCGCGAATCGAACAGCGCGGTTTCGTCGTCCAGCATCAGGGCAGGCACCTTGCCGAGGGGGTTGCGCTGGTTGATCGGCGTGTCGGACGCCATGACATCGACCCACTCCGTTTCGCATTCGATTTTCTTCTCGGCAAGGACGATGCGAACCTTGCGCACAAAGGGGCTCAGGGGTGATCCGTATAGCTTCATATGGGAGGGGAAAATCCTGTGTGCAGCGACGCGCAAATGATATCACGCGAGGCCTGCCGTCTATAATGCGTCTGTCGCAGGAAAGCCACTTCATGCCCTCTACTTCCGCGCTTACCGCCCTGTCGCCGCTCGACGGCCGCTACGCAAAGTCTGCGCACCCGCTGCGCCCGTTTTTCAGCGAGTTCGGCCTGATCCGCTACCGCGTGCGCATCGAACTGGAGTGGTTGAAGGCGCTTGCGGCCGAATCGGCGGTGAAGGAGCTGAAGCGCTTCGACCGCAAGGCGCTCGCGGCGATGGACCGCCTGGTGGAGCGCTTCTCCGAGCGCGACGCCGAGCAGATCAAGAACATCGAAGCCGAGACCAACCATGACGTGAAGGCGATCGAATACTGGCTGAAGGGCAAGCTCGGCGGCGCAGGTCAGGACGCGCGCGCGATGCTCCAGTCGCTGGAATTCATCCACTTCGCCTGCACCTCGGAGGACATCAACAACCTGGCCTATGCGCTGATGCTTGCCGACTCGCGCGCGCGTGCAATGCTGCCGCAACTGGACGCGCTGATCGCCGCGATCCGCGCCCTCGCGCACGGCCTCGCCGACGCGCCGATGCTCTCGCGCACCCACGGCCAGCCGGCCTCGCCGACCACGCTCGGCAAGGAGATGGCGAATTTCGTACACCGCCTGCGCCGCGCGCGCAGGCGCGTCGCCGGCGTGTCGCTGCTCGGCAAGGCGAACGGCGCGGTCGGAAATTACAACGCGCATTGCGCTGCCTGTCCCGAAGTGGACTGGGAGCGTCTGGCGCGGCGTTTTGTCGAGACGCTGGGGCTGGAGTTCAATCCCTACACCACCCAGATCGAGCCGCACGATTCGTTTGCAGAGCTGTTCGACGCATACGCGCAGGCCAACACCGTGCTGCTCGACCTCGACCGCGATCTGTGGGGCTACATCTCGCTCGGTTATTTCAGGCAGCGCCTGAAGAAGGCGGAGGTCGGTTCCTCGACGATGCCGCACAAGGTCAATCCGATCGACTTCGAGAATTCGGAGGGCAACGTCGGCGTGGCCAACGCGCTGCTGCGCCACCTCGCCGACAAGCTGCCGGTGTCGCGCTGGCAACGGGACCTCTCGGACTCGACCGCGCTGCGAAACTCAGGCGTCGCGCTCGGCCACACGCTGCTAGCTTACGACGCCTGCCTGAGGGGATTGGGCAAGCTGGAGGCCGACCGTACCCGCCTCGCGGCAGATCTCGAGGCCAACTGGGAGGTGCTCGCCGAGCCGATCCAGCAGGTGATGCGCCGCCACGGCGTGGCGGGCGCCTACGAGAAGCTGAAGGAGATGTCGCGCGGCAAGCGATTGAGCCGCACCCGTCTCGCCCGATTCATCGGCGGCCTGGACATTCCCGCCGCCGCGAAGAAGCGCCTGCTCGCGCTCACGCCCGCCACGTACACCGGCCTCGCCACGCAGCTCGCCAAGCGCGTCTAGACCGCGGCGTTTCTGCATGCTCCACGCCGCGGTCATCGCGCTTTCGTCGTTCCTGCTGTTCCTGGTTCAGCCGCTCATCGCGCGGCTGATCCTGCCGTGGTTCGGCGGCTCCGCGGCGGTGTGGACTACCTGCATGCTGTTCTTCCAGGCGCTGCTGCTCGCCGGCTACGGCTATGCGCATGCCGCGAACGCCAGGCTCTCGCCACGCCGGCAGGCGATCGTGCATACGGTGCTGCTGGTGGCTGCGCTGGCGACGCTGCCGATCGCACCCGCGGCATCGTGGAAACCGGACGGCAGCGAGGAGCCGGTGATGCGCATCCTGTTGCTGCTTGCCGTGAGCGTAGGCCTGCCCTACCTGATGCTGGCTTCGACCAGCCCGCTGTTGCAGGCATGGTTCGCGCGCACGCGGCCCGGCGCGAACCCGTACCGCCTGTTCGCGGTGTCGAACGCCGCTTCGCTCGCAGCGCTGATCGGCTACCCGCTCGTGGTCGAGCCCTGGCTGGGCGGCGCGGCGCAGGTCGAGCTGTGGTCGTGGCTGTTCGCGGCGTTCGCGCTTGCCTGTGCGGCGCTGGCGTGGACTTCCGTGCGCGATCCAGCGTCCACCCCCGCCGCGGCACTCCCCCTCGGAGGGAATGACGCAGAAGGCATCTTGCGCGGCGACGTTCTGACGTGGCTCGCGCTCTCGGCGACCGGCTCGGCGCTGCTGCTCGCGGTAACCAACCACATCACGCAGAACATCGCCGCGATCCCGCTGCTGTGGCTCGCACCGCTCACGCTCTACCTGCTCACTTTCATCCTCGCTTTCGAGGGCAGGAACCTGTACCGGCCGCAGTGGTTCTGGAGCGTCTGCCTGGTGTGGCTGGTCGGCATGACGTGGCTCATGATCGACACCGACCGGCTGTTCGACATGCCGCTGCAGCTCGCGGTGTACCTTTCGGGCCTCGCGGTGGCGTGCTTTTTCTGCCACGGCGAGCTCTACGAGCGCCGGCCCGCGCCGGGCCACCTGACCGCGTTCTACCTGGCAATCTCGGCCGGCGGCGCGCTCGGCGGATTGTTCGTCGCCGTGCTCGCACCGCTCGTGTTCGCCGGATACCACGAGCTCGGCGTCGCGCTGGTCGCGTGCGCGCTGCTGGTGGTGGCGCGCTGCCGGCAGCTGGACGCGGTGCCGCGGATGGCCAATCTCGCGCTGCTGATGGCGGTGCTGATGGCGGTGGGGGTGACGGTCGGCTCGGTGCACGAGATCCTGCACTTCCGGGAAGATGTGAACGCCTCGGCGCGCAACTTCTACGGCGTGCTGCGGGTGAAGGAATACGGCAAGCCCGGCGAGACCAGCCACCTGCGCCGCCTGGTGCACGGCGTGATCATGCATGGCGAGCAGTACCTGCACCCTGAATATCGACGGCTGCTCACCACCTATTACCAGGCGACCTCCGGCGTGGGCATGGCGATCGTCTCCAAGCGCGATCAGCCCGAGCGCGTCGGCGTGATCGGGCTGGGCACCGGCACGCTCGCCGGCTACGGTCGCGAAGGCGACGTGTTCCGCTTCTACGAAATCAATCCCGAGGTGGTGCGTTTCGCGCGCGAAAAATTCACCTACCTTGCCGACAGCGGCGAGAAGATCGAGATCGTCCCGGGCGACGCGCGCCTCGCGCTGGAGCGCGAGGCGCGCCAAGGCTACGACGTGCTCGCGGTCGACGCGTTCTCGAGCGACGCGATTCCGGTGCACCTGATCACGCGCGAGGCGCTCGCGCTTTACCTGCGGCACGTCAAGCCCGACGGGGTCGTCGCGTTCCACGTCTCCAACCGTTTCCTCGATCTCGGCCCGGTGGTGGCGCGCCTCGCGCGCGAGAACGGGGCGCACGTGACCGGCGTCTACGAAAAGGGCGGGGAGGACGAGGACCGGACGCAGAGCGACTGGATCCTCGTTTCGCGCGACGCCAGGGCGCTCGAGCACCACGAGATCCGCGAGGCGCAGGAAGTCGAGGACCGGCCCGAGTGGCAGACCTGGACCGACGACTACTCGAACCTCGTCCAGGTGATCAAATGACCGCGCAAGGCGCGGTCATTCCCGCGCACGCGGGGATTCAGTCTGGGCCCCCGCCTGCGCGGGGGCGACGCCTACACCACCGCGCCCTCGTTTTCTTCCCTGTGCTTTTTCCGCACCGCGAACTGCTCGCGCGATACGCCGAACCACATCACCAGCGGACATGACACGAGCACCGAGGAGTAGATGCCGAACAGGATGCCGATGGTGAGCGCAAGCGCGAAGAAGTGCAACGCGTGGCCGCCGAAGATCAGCATGGTGGTCACCATCATCTGCGTGCACAGGTGGGTGATGATGGTGCGCGAGATGACGCCGGTGATCGAGCTGTCGATGATCTCGGGCACCGAGGCCTTCCTCATCTTCCTGAAGTTCTCCCGCACCCGGTCGAACACGACCACCGATTCGTTCACCGAATAGCCGAGCACCGCCAGGAGCGCCGCCAGCACCGGCAGCGAGAACTCCCACTGGAACAGCGCGAAGAAGCCGAGGATGATCACCACGTCGTGCAGGTTGGCGATGATCGCGGCGAGTCCGAAGCGCCACTCGAAGCGCAGCCAGAGGTAGAGCACGATGCCCACCGCGGTCACCAGCAGCGCGAGCGCGCCGTTGCTGGCGAGCTCGTCGCCCACCTGCGGGCCGACGAACTCGACGCGCCGCAATTCAGCGCCCGCGTCGTCCGCCTTCAGCAGCGCGAGCAGCTTCTGCGACAGGTCCGCGTTCGACTGGCCCCTGGTGAGCGGCATGCGGATCAGCACGTCGCGCGAGGAGCCGAAGTTCTGCACCTCGACCTTGTAACCGGCCTTCTCCAGCGTGGCGCGGATTCTCTCCACGTCCGCGGCCTGCTTGTAGGCCACCTCGATCAGCGTGCCGCCGGTGAACTCCACCGAGAAGTTGAGCCCCTTGCCCGCCAGGAAGCCGACCGCGGCGAGGAAGGTGACGAGCGAGATCACGTTGAATACGACCGCGTGCCGCATGAACGGGATGACGCGGCGGATCTTGAAGAATTCCATGGCCTAGCTCACTTCCACACGGTGTCGCCGATCGCCAGGTGCGCGACCCGCTTGCGATGGCCGTACACGAGGTTGACCATCGCGCGCGACACGGTCACTGCCGAAAACATCGAAGTCAGGATTCCCAGGCAATGCACCACCGCGAAGCCGCGTATCGGGCCGGTGCCGAAGGTCAGCAGCGCGAGGCCCGCGATCAGCGTGGTGATGTTCGAGTCCAGGATGGTGCCGAAGGCGCGCTCGTAGCCCGCGGCGATGGCCGCCTGCGGCGTCGCGCCGCCCCGGACTTCCTCGCGGATGCGCTCGTTGATCAGCACGTTGGCGTCGATCGCCATGCCCAGCGTGAGCGCGATCGCCGCGATGCCGGGTAGCGTCAGCGTGGCCTGCAACAGCGACAACAGCGCGATCAGGAACAGCAGGTTCACGGCCAGCGCCAGCGAGGAAATCACGCCGAACAGGGCGTAGTAGGCCGACATGAACACGACGATGATGACGAAGCCCGAAAGCGTGGCGTTGAAGCCCTTGTCGATGTTGTCGCGGCCGAGGCTGGGGCCGACGGTGCGTTCCTCGATGATCTCCATCGGCGCGGCCAGCGACCCGGCGCGCAGCAGCAGCGCCGTGTCGTAGGCCTCGACCGTGCTCATGCGCCCGGAGATCTGCACCCGTCCGCCGCCGATTTCCGAGCGGATCACCGGCGCGGTGACCACTTCGCCCTTGCCCTTCTCGATGAGCAGAATGGCCATCCGCTTGCCGACGTTTTCGCGCGTCACGTCCTTGAAGATGCGCGCGCCGGTGCCGTCGAGCGTCAGGTGCACTGCCGGCTCCTGCGTCTGGTTGTCGAATCCGGGTTGCGCGTCGGTCAGTCGGTCGCCGGTGAGCACCACCTGCTTTTTCACGATGATCGGCTGGCTGTTGCGCTCGATGTAGAACTCGGTGCCGAAAGGCACTTCGCCGCGCGCCGCCGCCGCCAGCGACTCCGGGTTCATCTTCTCCTCGTCCACCATGCGGACCTCGAGGCTCGCGGTGCGGCCGAGGATGTCCTTGGCCTTGGCGGTGTCCTGCACGCCGGGCAGCTGCACCACCACGCGGTCGGCGCCCTGCTGCTGGATCACCGGCTCGGCGACGCCGAGCTCGTTGATGCGGTTGTGCAGCGTGGTGATGTTCTGCTTGATCGCGTAATCCTGGGTGCGCTTCACCGCATCGGCCTTCAGGGTCGCGACCAGCAGGAAACTCTCGCCGTCCTGGCGCTCCTCGATGATCAGGTCGCCGCCCGCGTTCTGGATCACCTCGCGCGCCTTGGCGCGGGCCTCCGCGTCGCGGAAGCGTACGCGGATCGTCTGCGCCTCGCGCGTCACGCCGCCGTGCCGGATGCCCTTTTCGCGCAACTGGCTGCGGATGTCTCCGGTCAGGCTCTCCAGCTTCTTGGTGATCGCCGCCTGCATGTCCACCTGCAGCAGGAAATGCACGCCGCCGCGCAGGTCGAGCCCAAGGTACATCGGCAGCGCGCGGATCGCGCTCAGCCATGACGGCGAGGACGAAAGCAGGTTCAGCGCCACGACATAGGTCGGATTGGCGGAGTCCGGGTTGAGCGCGTGCGTAATCTCGTCCTTCGCCTTCAGCTGCGTGTCGGTGTCGGCAAGGCGCACGCGAACGCTGTTCGCATCGAGCAGCGTGCCGGTCGGCTCGATGCCCGCTTTCCTGAGCACGGCCTCGACGCGCCCGAGCAGCGCCGTATCGACCTTCACCGTCGCCTTGATGCTCGAGACCTGCACCGCGGGCGACTCGCCGAAGAAGTTCGGCAGCGTATAGAGCAGCGCGAGCACGACCGTGCCCGCGACCAGCAGGTACTTCCAGAGAGGAAAGCGATTCAACGCGGATTCAGATGTGGATGAACTGGGCGGCGCGCGCTCTACTGGACGCTCTTGATCGTGCCCTTGGGCAGCAAGGTCTGCACTGCGGCGCGCTGCACCGTGATTTCCGTCTCGGGCGCGATCTCCACGGTCAGGTAGGCGTCGTTCAGCTTGGTGATCTTGCCGAGCACGCCGCCCGCAGTAATCACCTCATCGCCCTTGGCGAGGCCGTCAACCATCGTCTTTTGCTCCTTGGAGCGCTTCATCTGCGGCCGGATCATCAGGAAGTACAGCAGCACGAACATCAGGATCAGCGGCAGGAACCCCATCAGGCCATCGCCGCCGAATGCGGGAGCGGCCTGAGCGTAAGCGGAGGAAATCAACACGGGGAACTCCGGAAAGGGTTGAAAAAAACGCAGAATTATAGCACCGGCGACCCGCGCCGCCGGTGTTCCAGCATGCGCGCGGACGCCTGCTCGAGCCGACCGAGCACGATCGACTCGCGCAGCTCGCGCATCAGCTGCTGGTAGTAGTGCAGGTTGTGCAGGGTGTTCAATCGCGCGCCGAGGATCTCGTTCGATTTCTGCAGATGGTGCAGGTAGGCGAGCGTGAAGTTGCGGCAGCCGTAGCAGGCGCAGGTCTGATCCAGCGGCCGCGTGTCGTCGCGGTACTTCGCGTTCCTGATCTTCACGTCGCCGAAACGCGTGAACAGCCAGCCGTTCCTCGCATTGCGCGTCGGCAACACGCAATCGAACATGTCGAAGCCTGCGCACACCGCCTCGATGATGTCTTCGGGCGTGCCCATCCCCATCAGGTAGCGCGGCCGGTCGGCGGGCAGGCGCGGTGCGCAGTGCTCGAGGATGCGGCGGCGGTCTGCCTTCGGTTCGCCCACCGAGAGCCCGCCGAGCGCGTAGCCGTCGAAGCCGATTGCAGTCAGCCCTGCGAGGGACTCGTCGCGCAAGCTCACGTACATGCCGCCCTGCACGATGCCGAACAGCGCGTTGCCGTTTCCGTCGTGGGCGCGCTTCGAGCGCCCGGCCCAGCGAAGGCTGAGCCGCATCGACTCGGCGGCAGCGTTCTCCTTCGCCGGGTAGGCGGTGCATTCGTCGAAGATCATCACGATGTCGGCGTTCAGCACCCGCTGGATACGCATCGATTCTTCGGGCGTGAGCATCATCCGGTCGCCGTTCACGGGCGATGCGAACCTCACGCCTTCCTCGGAGACCTTCCGCAGCGCATCCAGGCTGAACACCTGGAAGCCGCCCGAATCGGTGAGGATGGGCCGATCCCAGCCCATGAAGCGGTGCAGGCCGCCGTGCTTGCCGATTACCTCCAGCCCCGGGCGAAGCCACAGGTGGAAGGTATTCCCGAGCACGATCTGCACGCCCATCTGATCGAGTTCGGCGGGCGACATCGCCTTGACCGAGCCGTAGGTGCCCACCGGCATGAATACCGGCGTGTCGACGCG